>NZ_JAPJDM010000099.1:0-988 GCF_026242095.1 Streptomyces sp. NEAU-W12 | reverse complement strand
GGCCGGTGTGATCAAGATGGTGATGGCGATGCGGCACGGTGTGCTGCCGCGCACCCTGCACGTGGACGCGCCGTCGTCGCATGTCGACTGGTCGGCGGGTGCGGTGGAGCTGCTGACCGAGCCGGTGGAGTGGGAGCAGGGTTCGGGACGGCGGCGGGCGGGTGTGTCCTCGTTCGGCATCAGCGGCACCAACGCGCACGTCGTCCTCGAACAGCCCGAGTACGAGCGGGTGGATGAGGAGGGCGCCGGAAGCGGCGGACTCGCCTCCCTCGCGCCCGGCGTTGTTCCGTGGACCCTCTCCGGCAAGACCGAGGCCGCCCTGCACGCCCAGGCCGCACGCCTCCTGGCCTGCGTCGAGGCCGCCCCCGAACTGCGCGCCGTGGACCTCGGCCGCTCCCTGGCCACGCAGCGCTCCGTCTTCGACCACCGTGCCGTGGTCCTCGCCGACGACCGTGAGTCCGCCGTGCGCGGCCTGGCCGCGGTGTGCGTGGGAGAGAGCGACCCCGCTGCGATCGTCGGCGCGACCGAACAGGGTCGCACGGCGTTCCTGTTCTCGGGTCAGGGTTCGCAGCGGCTGGGGATGGGCCGTGAACTGCATGCTCGTTTCCCGGTGTTCGCGGAGGCGTTCGACGCGGTGTGCGCGGGGTTGGACGAGCATCTGGAGCGGCCGCTGCGCGACGTGGTCTGGGGTGAGGACGGGGAGGCGTTGAACCGGACCGCCTATGCCCAGGCGGGGTTGTTCGCCCTGGAAGTGGCGCTGTACCGGCTGCTCGATGCCTGGGGTGTGCGCCCCGACTATGTCGCCGGGCACTCGATCGGTGAAATCGCGGCCGCGCATGTGGCGGGTGTGTTCTCCCTGGTGGACGCGTGTGCGCTGGTGGCTGCGCGTGGCCGGCTGATGCAGGCGTTGCCGGCCGGTGGTGCGATGGTGGCGGTCGAGGCGACGGAGGGGGAGGTGCTGGCGCATCTGGCGGGTGAGGTGTCGGTG
>NZ_JAPJDM010000098.1:0-1005 GCF_026242095.1 Streptomyces sp. NEAU-W12 | reverse complement strand
CGTCGACGCCGTCGGACACCAGCCGCCACAGGTCCTCGGGAGAGGACACACCACCCGGATAACGGCACGCCATCCCCACGATCACCACCGGATCGTCCGCCACCGACGGCAGCGACCCCACCGGCACCACCGCGGCCGGCTCCACCACACCGAACAACTCGTCCAACAGATAGCCCACCAGGGCGTTCGCCGTCGGATAGTCGAACACCACCGTCGCCGGCAACCGCAACCCGGTCGCCTTGCCCAGCCGGTTCCGCAGTTCCACCGCCGTCAGCGAGTCGAAGCCCAGGTCCTGGAACGCACGCCCCGGGTCCACCGTCTGCGCACCCGCATGACCCAGCACCACCGCGATCTGACCACGCACCAGGTCCAGCAGCACCTCACGCCGCTCGTCCCGGCCCAGACCCTCCAACCGCTGCACCAGACCGGCCGTCGCCACCGAACCACCGGCAACCGACCGCCGCGCCCGCACCCGGATCAGACCACGGAGCATGGGGTGGATGTCGCCCTGTTCCCGCAGGGCGGGGAGGTCGAGACGCACGGGCAGGACGACGGGTTCACCGGTGTCGAGTGCCGCGTCGAAGAGGGCCGCGCCCTGTTCGGCGGTGAGTTCCGGCATGCCGGCCCGGGCGATGCGGTGGACGTCGGTGTCGGAGAGGGTGCCGATCATGCCGGCGTCCTGGGTCCACGGTCCCCACGCGAGGGAGGCGCCGGGCAGGCCGAGCGAGCGGCGGTGCCGGGCCAGGGCGTCGAGGAACGTGTTGCCCGCCGCGTAGTTGGCCTGGCCGGGGCCGCCGAGGATGCCCGACATGGAGGAGAACAGCACGAAGGCGGTGAGGTCGAGGTCCTTGGTCGCCTCGTGCAGATGCCAGGCCGCATCCACCTTCGGACGCAACACACCCGCCAGCCGCTCCCCCGTCAACGACTCCACCACACCGTCGTCCAGCACACCCGCCGTGTGCACCACGGCCCGCACCGGATACCGGCCCACCAGATCCGCCACCG
>NZ_JAPJDM010000097.1:0-1075 GCF_026242095.1 Streptomyces sp. NEAU-W12 | reverse complement strand
TCGAGGTCCGGGCCAGCGCCACCGCGTCCCGCTTGAACTCTTCGGGGTAGTTCTTCCGCTTTGCCACCTTGGATCACTTCCCCTGGATGACGAGTCATCCAGCGTCCAGGTGTCGGAATTTTGGGGGGCACTCCACAAGAGAACAACCCCTATCTTTACGCGGAAGGCGACCCCACCAACCGCATTGATCCCAGCGGATTGGCCAGCATCGGGTTCGGTTTCGAAGCCTGCTTCGGCATCTGCGTAGGAGGCGGCTACAACAAGAACATTGACGGAGGTGGAAGCGGCGCTTATGCGCGTGTTGGTATAGGTACACCTGGCCTCGAAGGAGGGGTGACAACGTCACTCAACGACTACAACGAGGGGCACTCCGGGTATATCGGCGCTTCTGGAGGGCCGTTGATGTTCGAGGGAAACTACGGATCAGGCTGGGGTCACACCATCGGAACCGGATACTTCGCCTGGCCACCGACTGCCTCAACCGGGTATCAGTACCAGTGGTAGCCCCGACCTGAGAAGCATCATTACACCGGACGGGGCGACGGCTAGCCTGCCGCCGCCCCGTCACCCAGCGAGAGGTTCATATGAGTCGCATCTTCTTCGTACTGCCCCTTATAGCGGGAATTCTTGTGCTCGTGTTCCGGAATAAGTGGGTAGATTCGTCAATTGCAAGCCACCGTGCATTTTTCGGGGAGCGTGCTGTAGGAGTCCAAGAGAAGTTCGCTAAAGTGTTCGTGCCTTTCGTTGCTCTAGGGCTTATGGCTGTAGCGTTCCTGGGTTTCTTCGGCATAGGGGATGAGTGAACCATCGTGAGATCAGCGCGAGGGGACCGCTTGAGCGGGAAGACCGATGTGCCGGGTCGGCCACGTCGATGCCGCGGCCCGGCAAGCGCCGCGCCCGGGTCAAGGACGGGCTGATCGTCGCGGTGCGAGTCGCGAGCCGGAAAGGTGTACCGCTCGGAAAGTCATCGCTGCAGGGGTGTACCCATGTCCTGGAGCGTCGGTAGCAGCTGGGATGCTGTCATGGTGATCGTCTCGTTGCTGTACAGGGTGACCCGGAAGCTGCTGGCCGTCCC
>NZ_JAPJDM010000096.1:0-1108 GCF_026242095.1 Streptomyces sp. NEAU-W12 | reverse complement strand
CCACCCCCGGCGCCGGCACAGCCGAGCCGGCCGAGACCGTGGAAGGCTTCTCCTTCCCCGCACCGTCACCGGCCGAGAACTTCCCCATAAAACCGGACGCATCATTGACATGCTGCGCCCCGACCGCACCCACATTGAACTTGTGCGCCAGGAAATCCGTGACATCGACCGTCACACCAGCAGCGACCTCGAACAACGCCCCACTGATACCCGCCTGCACAAACGTACCCGGATTGAACTCATCCCACTTGCCATACACAACACCCTTGACGAACCACTCCGCCACCGTCTCCGCAGTACCCTCGTTCACGAAGGCCTCCGGAACCTGCAACACCTCCTTGAACCACTGCGGCTTGTCCTTGAGCACATCCTTCAACGCACCCTGAACCGCCTGACCCAACGCCCCACCCACCGCACCGGCCACCGCACCGAAGAACGCCGAGACCCCGATCTCCTTCCCGTCCAGACTCGTGCGCTTCCGCTTGGGATCATCCGGAGCAAGCATCGACGTCAACTGCGCACCCAGCGACGTGAGCGCCTCCTCGACCGCCTCCGTCACCGTCGTCGACACCAACGGAACCCGACGCGACAAACGCGTCAGAATCAGCATCATCCGCAACGCCGTCCGCGCCTCGACCAACGGAATCTGCGCAGCCGCCGCACCCCCGGAGAACACCACCTCCACCGCGATCGCCGCCAACTCGATCTTCATCAGCACGAACTCCCAGATGAGCTCGTACTTCGCCTCGGCAAGCCGACGCGAATACTCCACCTGCTGATCAGCGGCCTTCTCCGCCTCCTGCGCCAGCTCCGTCAGCCGATCCGCCCCGCCATCCGAGACGAACTGCCCCAACGCCACAGCGAACTGCTCCCCGATCGCAGACGGAAGCGCGTTCTTCGCCCACGACAACACCCGCTGAGCCTGCGCACGGTAGGCCCGCACATCCCCAGCCAGATCCTGATACGGCAGACGACTGTCGAACCCCAGATCCTCATTCCCACGGGCAACACTCGCCCCCAGCCACACCTCCAAGAACTCCGCCATCGCCGGCGGGAAATCAATCGCCATCAGAAACTCAACGCCTCACGCCACCCTGCTGCTGAATAT
>NZ_JAPJDM010000095.1:0-1115 GCF_026242095.1 Streptomyces sp. NEAU-W12 | reverse complement strand
TTCTTCAGTCCGCCGCCGATGCCCCCCATGAAACCGTCGCCGAGAGCTTTCAGGCCTCCGGCCTTCCACAGTTTGCCGAGTTTGGCGAGGCTTGTGATGCCTTTGGTCGCGGGTATGCAGTCCAGGGCTGCCCAGAGGAGGTCGCCCCACCCGGCCTCGCCCTTGACGACTTTTCGTAACGTGTCGGCCATCACGACGAGGGCCGCCGCGAAGACCAGCCAGCCCAGTGGGCCACCGATGATCATCACGATGATGCCGAGGATGGCCACGACCCACTTGCAGACGAGGACGATCTCGTCCCAGTTGTCGGTGACCCAGTCGCCGATCTCCTCCCACCAGCGGCGGTTGGGGATTCCGGCGTCGGAGGCCTCCCTCAGCTTGGTGACCGTCCGGCGGGCGGCCTCCTCACGCAGGCCCTTCGCCTGGCCGGCGAGCTTCTTCGCCGCGTCGAGGGCGCTCTGCGCGCTCTCGACGTTCCGCTCGGCCGTGGCCTGGCGGGCCCTCGCGTGCTGGGCGTCGCGGGTGGCGCGGCGGACGTCGGCCTCGTCGGGTTTGGGGACGTCCCTGCCTCCGCTCTTCGCGGGGTCGTACGAGTCCACCTTCCCGGTCGCGGTGCGGACCCAGTCGTCGGCACCCGACAACGCCGTCTGCGCGGTGGTGAGTTCGTCGCGGGCCTTGCGGCCGTCGCGCAGTGCCTTGTCGGCCTTCTCCTGGGCGTCCTGCAGGTCCGGCCAGAAGGTGGTGAGGGCGTCGCCCGCCAGGTCGTACGACTTCCTCAGCTTCCGCAGCCTCTTGGGCGCGTCCGCGAACTCCTCGGCGAACACGTCCGCCGTCCTGCCCGCCCAGGAGAGGATCTCGTCCTCCTTGGCGATGCCCTTGAGGTCGCGCAGGGCCTCGCCCACGTCGTCGGCGAAGTCGTGCAGAGCGCCGGCGAGTTTGCGGATGCGTTGCGGATCGCCCGGTGTCGGGTCCCTCTCCAGGTCGAGTACGTGCCAGTCCGTCGGCCTGTGCGACACCGTGTTCTCCCCCGTACACACGCAATGCCTACCGTTGGAACGTGCGTATGAACTTATCGCACGCGTTGCTTGTTGCGTGGGGGCATGGGGGAGCAGGAC
>NZ_JAPJDM010000094.1:0-1131 GCF_026242095.1 Streptomyces sp. NEAU-W12 | reverse complement strand
CGGCCTCGATCTCGCCCAACTCGATACGGAAACCACGCAACTTGACCTGATCATCCGCCCGACCGACGAACACCAAATGACCGTCCCTGTTCCAACGGACGACGTCACCCGTGCGGTACATCCGGCTTCCCGCGGGACCGAAGGGATCCGCGACGAAACGCTCACCCGTCAAACCCGCACGACCCCAATACCCCAGAGCCACACCCCGACCGGCGATATACAAATCGCCCACCACACCCGGCAGGACGGGGCGCAACCCGGCGTCCAACACGTACACCCGCGTATTCGCAATCGGCCCACCGATCGGCAGCACACCACCGCCACCAACCACCGCATCCGACAGACCGAACGACGTCGACCACACCGTCGTCTCCGTCGGCCCGTACACATTCACCGCCGAAGCACACGCCCCCACCAGACCCGACGCCACCTCCGCCGGCAACGCCTCACCACCCACCAACGCCCGCACACCCGACAACACGCCCGACTGCCCGACACCGTCCAACACACCACGCCACCACGACGGCGTCGCCTGCACCACCGACACGCGTTCCCGCTCCAACAGGCCACGCACCGCCTCCACATCACGACCGACCCCGTCACCCGCCACCACAACCACACCACCACGCACCAACGGCATCAACAACTCCAACCCCGCGATGTCGAACCCCACCGTCGTCACCGCCAACAACACATCCCCCACACCGACCCCAACCACCGCATCCATCCCCACCACAAAATTCTCAAAAGCACCCCGAGACACCACCACACCCTTCGGCCGCCCCGTCGAACCCGACGTGTACAACACATACGCCGCAGCCTCAGAAGAAACCGAAACCCCCACATCCGACGACCCGCAACCCGCCAACTCCCCCACCACAACGGCATCATCCAGCACCACACAACGCGCATGCTCCGGCAGGCGCGGCACCAGATCCTTCACCGTGACGGTCACCAACGGGTCGGCATCTCCCACCACATACGCCAACCGCTCCTCCGGGAACTCCGGATCCAACGGCACATACACACCCCCGACCTTCCACACCGCCAACAACGTCACCACCAGATCCACCGAACGCGGCAACACCACCCCCACCACAGAACCCACACCCACACCACGATCCACCAGCA
>NZ_JAPJDM010000093.1:0-1144 GCF_026242095.1 Streptomyces sp. NEAU-W12 | reverse complement strand
TTGATCGCTCCGCCGAGGATGCGGGTGCGTAGGAGTTTGTCGGGATGGCCGTGCTGGCGTTCGGCGGCGGGTTCCTCGCTCACGTCGGGCGGGAGTTGGTTCCGGGCCTGGTGAGGCCGGTGCCCGGTGTAGTGATCCTGGTACCGGCCGAGGACGCGACGCCCATGGGCCTCGTTCACGATCAGCACGTGGTCCAGGGCTTCCCGGCGGATCGTGCCGATCACGCGCTCGCAGTGGGCGTTCATTCGCGGCGCCCGGGGCGCGCTGAGCAGCACGTCCACGTCCTCCGACTGGAAGACGGCGTCGAAGGCCTCGGTGTATTTGGTGTCGCGGTCGCGCAGCATGAAACGCAGGGACTCCATCCGTGTGCCGAAGTCAGCGGCGAGGTTGCGCGCCTGCTGCACCGCCCACTGGCCGGTCGGGTGGGCGGTAACTCCGGTCAGGTGCAGGCGCCGGGTGCCGTGCTCGAGGAACGCCGGCACGTACAAGCGCTTGCCCAGGACGGTGTCGAGGTGGAAGAAGTCCGCGGCAATGATCCCCTCGGCCTGGGCAGTGAGGAACGTGCGCCAGCCGGGGCCGGAGCGGCGTGGGGCCGGGTCGATGCCCGCAGCGTTGAGGATCTGCCAGACGGTGGACGGTGAGATCGGGTACCCCAGCCGGGCCAGCTCGCCCTGAATCCGGCGATGGCCCCACCTCGGATTCTCCTCGGCCAGGCGCAGGACGAGCTTCTTCAGCGCGGCCGGGGTCGGGGGTCGGCCGGTGCGGCCGCGGCGCTTGGAATAGTCCCACTTCTTCGCCATCAGCCTGCGGTGCCAGGCCAGTACGGTGCCGGGCTGGACCGGGAAGACCTGCGCCCAGCGACGGCGCGGTATCAGCGAGGACAGGGCAACAAACCAGAACCGGTCGGCCGGCTCGTAGCGCACCGGTCCTGCGATTTGGCGGCGCAGGACCGTGTTCTCGTGCCGCAGCACGAACAGTTCAGCTTCCTTCGTGGTGTCGCGGCGCAGCAGTACGCCGGGGACGGCCAGCAGCTTCCGGGTCACCCTGTACAGCAACGAGACGATCACCATGACAGCATCCCAGCTGCTACCGACGCTCCAGGACATGGGTACACCCCTGCAGCGATGACTTTCCGAGCGGTACA
>NZ_JAPJDM010000092.1:0-1183 GCF_026242095.1 Streptomyces sp. NEAU-W12 | reverse complement strand
CTGCCGTCGGATGGTGTTGAGGCGGGTGATGAGGGGGGCGATGGTGCGGCCGGTGCGCTCGGCGGTGTCCCAGTCGCGGTGTGTGAGCTGGTACTTCTCCGAGTGGAGGTACTCCTCGCTGCCGTCGCGCAAGGGGGTGTTCTCGCAGAGTTCGTAGCCGCTGTAGATGCCCCAGGTGGGGGAGAGGGTGGCGGCGAGGACGGCACGGGCCTCGAAGGCGGGCCGGCCGCCGTGCTGGAGGTAGGCGTGCAGGATGTCGGGGGTGTTGGTGAAGAGGTTGGGCCGCATGTAGGAGGCGGCGTCCCGGGAGAGTTCGGTGAGGTACTCGGTCAGTTCCTGTTTGGTGGTGCGCCAGGTGAAGTAGGTGTAGGACTGCTGGAAGCCGACGGCGGCCAGGGTGTGCATCATCGCGGGGCGGGTGAAGGCCTCGGCCAGGAAGATGACGTCGGGGTCGGTGCGGTTGACGTCGGCGATGACGCGTTCCCAGAAGACCACCGGTTTGGTGTGCGGGTTGTCGACGCGGAAGATCCGCACCCCCGCTGCCATCCAGTGCCGCAGGATGCGGCACGTCTCGGTGATCAGGCCGTCCATGTCCGCGTCGAAGGCGAGCGGGTAGATGTCCTGGTACTTCTTGGGCGGGTTCTCGGCGTACGCGATGGTGTGGTCGGGGCGGTGGTGGAACCACTGGGGGTGCTGGTGGACCCAGGGGTGGTCGGGGGAGCACTGGAGGGCGAGGTCCAGGGCGACCTCCAGGCCGTGGCGGGCCGCCCGGCCGACGAACCAGGTGAAGTCCTCGAGGGTGCCCAGCCGGGGGTGGACGGTGTCGTGGCCGCCCTCGGGGGAGCCGATGGCCCAGGGGACGCCGACGTCGTCGGGGCCGGCGTCCAGGGTGTTGTCGGGGCCCTTGCGGAAGGTGGTGCCGATGGGGTGGATCGGGGGGAGGTAGACGACGTCGAAGCCCATCGCGGCGATGGCGGGCAGCCGGCGGGCGGCGGTGCGGAAGGTGCCGTGCGGTTCGTCCGCGGTGCCCTCGGAGCGGGGGAAGAACTCGTACCAGGAGCCGAACAGGGCACGCTCGCGCTCCACCAGCAGCGGCATCGGGTCGCTGCTGGTGACCAGGTCCCGCAGCGGGTGGCGGGCCAGCACCGCGTCCACCTCCGGCGTCAGCCCCGCCGCCAGCCGG
>NZ_JAPJDM010000091.1:0-1231 GCF_026242095.1 Streptomyces sp. NEAU-W12 | reverse complement strand
GGTGAGGTCAATGGGTCGGTGCAACATCCCAGGTAGAACTGCTGCTGGAGGTGTTGCTGGGTGGCGAGAATCGGGCGTCCGGGGCTGTCGGACGAGCAAAAGCGTGAAGTGTGGCGACGGTGGCGGGACGGGCAGTCGCTGAGCGAGATCGGGCGTGCGCTGGGCAAGGTGCCCGGGTCGATCCACGGAGTGGTCGCGGCGAACGGCGGATTCGTCCCGGCGGCCAGGACCCGATCGGCCGGAGTGCTGTCGCTGGCGGAGCGGGAGGAGATCTCCCGGGGTCTGGCCGCTGGCGACTCCTTCCGGGCGATCGCGGGCCGGATGGGGCGGGCACCGTCCACGGTCAGCCGCGAGGTGGGACGTCACGGCGGGCGTGAGAAGTACCGGGCCGCTCACGCGGACGAAGGGGCCTGGGGCAATGCCCGGCGCCCGAAGTCCTGTTTGCTGCAACAGAGTCCGGCCCTGCGGGACACGGTCGCGGGCAAGCTGAAGGAAGACTGGTCGCCGCGTCAGATCGCAGGCTGGCTCGCCCGCGCCTTCGCGCCCGAGGACGGTATGTACGTGTCTCACGAGACGATCTACAAGAGCTTGTTCATCCAGGCCCGAGGCGTACTGAAGAAGGAGCTCGTCTCCCATCTGCGCCGCCGGCGCACGATGCGCCGCTCGAAGAACGCCTCCACCGCAGGTCAGCAGCGAGGCTGCATCCGTGACGCGGTCTCCATCCGCGAGCGTCCGGCCGAGGCCGAGGACCGGGCTGTTCCCGGCCACTGGGAAGGCGACCTGATCACCGGTGCGAAGAACAGTCATATTGCGACACTGGTCGAACGGCACTCCCGCTATGTCATGCTCGTCCGGGTCGCAGGCAAGGACACCACCAGTGTGATCTCCGCACTGAGTCATCAAGTCCGGTATCTGCCCGATGGGTTGATGACTTCACTGACCTGGGACCGGGGTACTGAGCTGGCCGACCACAAGCGGTTCACGATGGCCACCGACGTCAAGGTCTACTTCGCCGATCCGAAAAGCCCCTGGCAGCGGGGATCGAATGAGAACACCAACGGACTCCTCCGCCAGTACTTTCCCAAGGGAACCGACCTGTCCGGATATACCCAGGCCGAATTGGATGCCGTCGCCCTCAAGCTGAACACCCGCCCCCGGCAGACCCTCGGGTTCGAAACTCCCGCTGATAGGCTCGCGGCAGCTGTTGCATCAACCGGTTGACTCCACCGCC
>NZ_JAPJDM010000090.1:0-1347 GCF_026242095.1 Streptomyces sp. NEAU-W12 | reverse complement strand
GGACCTTGTCCCTGCGGAGTGGACACCTGTTCGTATCGTTATGCGGCGAGTGTCAGGGTAGCTGACTGCTGTTCGTAGGCGTTCGGTGCCTGCTGTCCGTTCGCCGAGTGTCGTCGGCGGGTGTTGTAGCGCGTGGCCCAGCGGAAGACGGCCAGGCGGCAGGCCCGGGCCCCGTCGTAGCGGCGGGCGCCACGGAGCGTCTCGCGTTTGAGGGCGGCGTTGAACGACTCGGCGAGTGCGTTGTCCGCGCTCGTACCGACCGCCCCCATGGACTGTCTGACGCCCAACTGCGTGCACAGCTCAGCGAATTGGCGGGAGCTGTACTGGGCTCCGTGATCGCTGTGGAAGACGGCGCCGGCCAGACTGCCGCGGACCCGGGCGGCGGACCGGAGCGCGTCGGCGACCAGCTCGGTGCGCATGTGGTCGGCGATCGACCAGCCCACCAGGCGGCGCGAGAAGCAGTCGATGACGGTGGCGAGATACAGGAAATCGCCGTCGCCCACCGGCAGGTAGGTGATGTCGCCGACGTACTTGGTGTTCGGCGTGTTCGCGGTGAAGTCGCGCCGCAGCAGGTCCGGTACCGGGGTGGCGGACGGTTCGGGCACGGTGGTGACCTGGCGCTTGCGCAGCCGCAGCCCGGCGATGCCGAACTTCCGCATCACCCGCCCGACGCGCTTGTGGTTCACGCGCTCGCCCTCCTCACGCAGCTCGGCGGTGATCCGGGGGGCGGCCGTAGGTGCCGTCCCACTCGGCGTGTACGGCCCTGATCCGCTCGGCGAGAGCGGCATCGGCCCGCTCTCGCACGGCACGGGCCTCGTGGCCGGCCCGCCACTTGTAGAAGCTGGAGCGGGCGACCTCCAGCACGGCGCACAACCGCTTCACGCCCCAGGCGCGGTGGTGGTCCTCGATGAACTGGAAGCGGTTGGTCACCAGGTCATCTCTTGTGCGAAAAACTTCGTCGCCTTGCGCAGGATGTCACGCTCGGTGGCCAGTTTCTGCACCTCTTTGCGCGCTGTCGCCAGCTCCCGGCGCAGGGCCTCGTTCTCGGCCTGAAGCTCCTCGGCCGTCGGCGGGGAATCCACCGTGCTCTTCTCCGTGCTCGTACTCGTCGTGCTGCCCCCGCCATGGCGGGCCTGCTCGGCCCGCACCCAGTTACGCAGTGTCTCCCGGCTGATCCCCAGATCTTTACCGATGCCCTCGAAAGTGTGGCTCGGGTCCGACAGGTACAGCGCGACAGCGTCCGCCTTGAACTCGGGCGAGTAGACCTTCATCACCATAAAAGATGCCTCCTACCCGGCCCCTGCCGGGGCCGGGCTCAGAGGTGTCCACCACTCGGGGACAGGTCCC
>NZ_JAPJDM010000009.1:238168-284657 GCF_026242095.1 Streptomyces sp. NEAU-W12 | reverse complement strand
GCCGACCCGGCTTGATGCCCGTCGGCAGCAAAGGCTCAAGCCGGGCCCACTGGTCGTTCGTCAGATCCCCACGTCCCACAGGACGTGATCATCAACGAACAAGATCCACTTTCGCAACAGACCCTAGTCGTCCTCGTGGAGGTTCTCCGGCAACAGGTGGCGTGCGACGTGAAGCAGCCGCTCCACCCGGTGCGGATCAGGGTCCGGCGTCCGCGCCGGTACTCCTTCGACAGCCGACCCAGGGGCAGTTGGACGACGGTGATGTGGTCGGCGACGGTGCTCGAGCCCGCGTTGCCCGGCCTGAGCAGGGCTGCCACCGGTTCCCCGGTGCCGCCCTGTCCGTGGTCGACGAAGCCCGTCAAAGGATGGTGCCCGTAGGTTCGCTTCCAGGTGGGTGCGGCGTCCTCCTTGTCCGAGTGCGCGATCACGAGCACCCCGTCGAGGTCGGCGGTCACCGTCCCGCCCGCATCAGCGGCCCTGTCACCGGCCAACCGCCAAACATGCTCGCGTACTTCGGCCCGAGCGGCGCGGACCGCTCGCAAAGCCTTCTCCCCGGCCGCGGCGAGGGTGTCGATGAGGCGGGAGACCGTCGGGCCGGAGGCGACCGGCCCGAACACGGACGGCTTGGCCCGCAGCATGGCGACATCGACGAGGCAGCCCCCGCCCAGTGCGACGTCCAGGAGGACCTTCCCGGGATCGTGGATGGCCCGCGGCTTGCGCCACGGCGCGAGAGCCGCGGATATCGACTGGTCGAGGCCCGTCTTGCGGACCGCCTCCATCAGCAGGACCGAACCGGCCTGCGAGACCACCTGGCGGCCGTCTCCCCGGACACGGACACGCGGGTACGACGCGATGGCTCTCTCACCTGGAGAATGCTCTTTCCCCCGCAGCCAACAGGATCCTCAGCAAGTCCTGTCGTTGCAGGTCAAGGGTACTTTCCGCGTTTTTGATCAGCTTGTGGACAGGCCACCTCGTGAAAGCGCGAGGCCAGCCATGCCGCGAGGGCGAGGTCGTACATACGGGTGATGGCCTGGACGGCTTGGTGGAGGACGTCGCCGCGCTGCCGTCAGTCGCGGAGGACCTTGTAGGTCCTCATGCGGGAGAAGGTGTGCTCGACGCGGGCGCGGACCTTGCGATACAGCGCGTTGTCCTCTTCTTCGCTCTTCAGCAGCGGCCGTCCGGGGCGTTTGCGACGTCCTGGCTGGGGCGGTTCACGAGGCGGTGTGCCCGCACGGCGTATCCGCCGGTGAGAACCAGTGGGTACGGGGGAGCCGAGCGCGATCACATCCGCCAGGAGCCGCGTGTGCAGCTCCGGCATGTCCGTCACGCGGCGGCCCGGGTGCGGGAGGCGAGCCGGGGGAAGGCGTCTTCCCACACGGTGCGCACGGTGCGGCCGACGCGGGTGCGCAGCACCGGCCACAGCTGGAGGAGCAGGCCCTGGTCGAGGTAGCGGGGCAGGTCGTCGTGCAGGCCCTCGTGCAGGACGGTGCGGTACAGGCCCATGCGCTGGCGCGGCTTGCCCAGGTCGTACGACGTCATCCCGGACCAGGCCATGTGCAGCGGTAGCTCCACGACCCCCTGGGTGGGGCCGTGCAGCTCGTCCAGCGACTCCGGTAGACGCCGCCGGAACTCCTCCTGGTACAACGCGAGATCCTCAGCGGCCGCGTCCGAGAGGCCGCTCGGCACGGGTGCGGGGCGCTGTTGGGGTGGAGGGCACGCCTCCATTATGACCGTAGGGGAGAGCGGTAAGGGGCATGATGCGCGAGCTTGCCTCCGCAGTGAGCGGGACGTGCTCGTGGAGGTGTCTGGGCGTGACAATAGGGCAGTGAGTCGAGAACCCGGTCCGGCCTGTCCTCGTCCGTGAGCCGGTCAGGTCGACGCCCGTCCGGTGACCCATCACGTGTAGTGACGGGCAATCCGTCCCTCAGCTCCTGGGACCGGCAGTCTCCCCGTCGGCCCGAAAGTCCCTGAGAAGTCCCACAGATGAAACCGAATCCCTTCCTGGCTCGCATACGTGCGGGTCAGGAGGGGATTCGCGTTACCTTTTCCTAGAGCTTTCAGATGTCCCGGAAGATCTCGATCTGCGCCCCCACCGAGTTCAGCCGCTCCGCCAGGTCCTCGTACCCCCGGTTGATGACGTAGACGTTGCGGAGCACCGACGTGCCCTCCGCGGCCATCATCGCCAGCAGGACGACCACGGCCGGGCGCAGGGCCGGCGGGCACATCATCTCGGCGGCGCGCCAGCGGGTGGGGCCCTCGACCAGGACCCGGTGGGGGTCGAGCAACTGCAGCCGGCCGCCGAGGCGGTTGAGGTCGGTCAGGTAGATGGCGCGGTTGTCGTAGACCCAGTCGTGGATCAGGGTCTGGCCCTGCGCCACCGCCGCGATCGCCGCGAAGAACGGGACGTTGTCGATGTTCAGGCCGGGGAACGGCATCGGGTGGATCTTGTCGATCGGCGCCTCCAGCTTGGAGGGCCGGACCGTGAGGTCGACCAGCCGGGTGCGGCCGTTGTCCGCGACGTACTCGGGGGTGCGGTCGTGGTCGAGGCCCATCTCCTCCAGGACCGCGAGCTCGATCTCCAGGAACTCGATCGGCACCCGGCGCACCGTCAGCTCGGACTCGGTGACGACGGCCGCGGCGAGCAGGCTCATCGCCTCGACCGGGTCCTCGGAGGGGGAGTAGTCCACGTCGACGTCGATGCTCTCCATGCCGTGCACGGTGAGCGTGGTGGTGCCGATGCCCTCGACCCTGACGCCCAGGGCCTCCAGGAAGAAGCACAGGTCCTGGACCATGTAGTTGGACGAGGCGTTGCGGATGACGGTCACGCCGTCGTGCCGGGCGGCGGCCAGCAGCGCGTTCTCGGTGACCGTGTCGCCGCGTTCGGTCAGCACGATCGGCCGGTCCGGGGCGACGGAACGGTCCACCACCGCGTGGTACTGGCCCTCCGTCGCGGCGATCTCCAGGCCGAACCGGCGCAGCGCGATCATGTGCGGCTCGACGGTGCGCGTGCCGAGGTCGCAGCCGCCGGCGTACGGCAGCATGAAGCGGTCCGTGCGGTGCAGCAGCGGGCCGAGGAACATGATGATGGAGCGGGTGCGGCGGGCCGCGTCCGCGTCGATGGAGTCGAGGTCCAGCGTGGCGGGCGGCACGATCTCCAGGTCGACGCCCTCGTTGATCCACCGCGTGCGGACGCCGATCGAGCCCAGCACCTCGAGGAGGCGGTACACCTCCTCGATGCGGGCGACGCGGCGCAGCACCGTGCGCCCCTTGTTGAGCAGGGAGGCGCACAGCAGTGCCACGCACGCGTTCTTGCTCGTCTTCACATCGATGGAGCCCGACAGGCGGCGGCCGCCGACGACCCGCAGGTGCATCGGACCGGAGTAGCCCAGGGAGACGATCTCGCTGTCGAGCGCCTCACCGATGCGGGCGATCATCTCAAGGCTGATGTTCTGGTTGCCGCGCTCGATGCGGTTGACGGCGCTCTGGCTGGTGGCGAGTGCCTCCGCCAGTTGCGCCTGTGTCCAGCCGCGGTGTTGCCGGGCGTCACGGATGAGCTTGCCGATGCGTACGAGGTAGTCGTCTGACATGAGAGCGAGGCTATCTCAGATATGAGATGGCGCCTCCCGGGGGCCTCTTGGCTGAGCCGTTCGGGTGATGTGAGGTCAGTGTCCCCTGCTGCGCCGGGTGCTGCGCGTGCGCCGCCATCCGAAAGGTCCGGGCAGGTCCATCGATGTCGTACGGCGTCCTGTGCTGCTCGTGGTGTGGCGCGGCCCGCGCCCGCCGCCGGTCGTGATGGACCAGGAGCGCTTGTTGATGTTGAGCCGCACCCCCGGAAAGATCCTGAAGCTCTTGCGGAACGTCAGCGGCATCCCTGTCTCCCTCCCTGGGGTCACGACGTCGGGTTCACGACGCCCTCCCGGTGCGCATACCCCGTCCGGGCCCCGTGATGACGGGCGTCGGCATCTGGAGGCGGCGTTCCGGCGGGGGAGGGGCGCGCCCATATGGCCGGAGGGTTATGTTCCGCATCATTGTCCATGGTGACTTGTTGTTTTCCTCGTGCCTGACAGAACGCCGCATGACGCAGGTTCAGCGCGGATTCCGCTCATCCGTGGGGTTCTTCCGTTCTCCGGGTCCGCGCAGGGAAGGGTGGGCAAGTGCCCGGGGGCCAGTTACGGTGATCCCGTCCCGACCGCGCGTCGAGGCACGGACCTGTGTGCGTCATCCACGCAGCGGTCCCGCCGGCGTGGCACATCGGACTTCCCGTGGGCGGCCCCTTCCTCCCGGCCCCACTTCTGCATCCCTCCTTCTCTCCCGCAGCGGCCCTCCGTGTCCAGGAGCGCTCTTCGGCTGCGACCTCCCCCCTCACCACCAGCGTCTCGTGCCGCCGCACGCCCGTGCGGCGGCGGCAAGAACCCCCGGAGGGGTCGGCCATGAGGAGAAGGGGGTAATCGTGAGCAAGGGCGCGACCTGGAGGGACGGTGCCGGCGGCGCGACGACGCGGCCCTTCGCCACCCGGCGACGGGCACTCCTCGCCATGTCCGTGGGTGTGTTCTGCATCCAGCTCGATTCGTTCGGTCTGAACCTCGCCCTGCCGCAGATCGGCCGCGACCTGCACGCGGGCGGGGACGGTCTCCAGTGGGTGATCAGCGCGTACCTGCTGTCCACCGGCACGCTGATGCTGGGGGCGGGACGGCTCGGCGACCTGTTCGGCCGACGGCGGCTGCTGGTCGCGGGGCTTGCCGTGTTCGGCGCGTCCTCGCTGCTCTGCGCGCTCGCCCCGACCCTGCCCGTCCTCGTGGGCGCCCGGGTGGCCCAGGGCGCCGGAGCCGCGATGATCATGCCGGTGGGACTGTCCCTGCTGACCAACGTCTACCCGGCCGAACTGCGGGGCCGTGCCACCGGCTGGGCCCTCGGCATCGGCGGGATCGCCACCGCCTGCGGTCCGTTCATCGGAGGCGCCCTGACCGAGTCGGTGTCCTGGCGTGCCGTGTTCTGGCTCAACGTCCCGCTCGCCGTACTTGGCGCGGTCTGTGCGTCACGTACCGCCGAGAGCTACGACACCCGTGCGCCCCGCAGCGTCGACTGGAGCGGCCTGGCCGGCTCCACGGCCGCGCTCGCCGCGCTCTGCGTCGTCATCGACCGCGGACCGCGCCGGCCGTGGCCCGCCGCGCCGGCGGGCGTGGCCGTCGCGGTAGCCCTGCTGGTCCTGTTCGTACGGCGTGAGCGGGCCGCGGCCCATCCGTTGGTGGAGCTCAGCCTCTTCCGCAACGGGCCGTACATGGCGCTCACCCTGGCCGGTGCCGCGGCCAACACCACCACCGTGATGTTCCTGTTCGTCGTCCCCCTGACGCTCCAGGGCCAGTGGGATCTCCCGGTCGTCCTCGCGGGTACCGCGTTCCTCGCTCCCGCGCTGGCCATGGCGCTCGCCGGGCCGCTCGCCGGGCGGGTGCCGCCGCGGTCCGCGGTGCGGCTGATGGCGGGCTGCCTGTGCGGGGGAGCGCTGGTTCTGGCGTGCCTCGCCCGGACCTCCTCCCTCACCTTGTACGTAGCCGTGGCCACCGTGGGGGGCGCGGTCCTCGGAGTGGCCAACTCGCTGACGCTCATCGCCACCCAGGCGGTGATCCGGCCGGAGCGGGCCGGGGAGGCGTCGGGAGTCACCAAGACGGTCATCACCGTGGCCGCCGGCCTCGGCGTCGGACTGGCCGGGGCCGTCACCGACCAAGGCCGCGGCGTGGGTTCGGAAGCGGCCGCCGACACGGCACTGCTGATCACCGCATCGGGCTGCCTGGCGGCGTGTGTGGTCCTCGCCGTGTGGATCAGGCTCCGGGAGGGCGTGGCGCGGGCCGGGGCGCATCACTGACACGAAAGCCCGCACGGCCGGGTTCGCTGGGCAGACGCCTCGGTCGGATGAGCACGGACAGCGGGCCCGCGCATGACCATTCGGCCGTCGTGTATTAGGGTTATCTCGACATCGAGATATCTGCCGAAGGTGCACCGCAGCCGCCGCGATCCGGTAAGGGATGCCTAACTTAGCCTTACCTTAGCGGATTCGTCGAGGGGTAGTGGCGGCACCACGCGGCGGTAGCCGCAAAGGGTTTGCGGTGTGGTGGTACGCGCACATCAATGAAGGAGACTGTCGTGTCGGCGAACAGCTTCGACGCCCGCAGCACGCTGCAGGTGGGCGACGAGTCGTACGAGATCTTCCGGCTGGACAAGGTCGAGGGCGCCGCACGCCTTCCCTACAGCCTGAAGGTGCTGCTGGAGAACCTGCTCCGCACTGAGGACGGCGCGAACATCACCGCCGACCACATCCGTGCGCTCGGCTCCTGGGACTCCCAGGCCCAGCCGTCGGAGGAGATCCAGTTCACCCCGGCCCGTGTGATCATGCAGGACTTCACCGGTGTCCCCTGTGTCGTGGACCTCGCCACCATGCGCGAGGCCGTCAAGGAGCTGGGCGGCGACCCGGCGAAGATCAACCCGCTGGCGCCGGCCGAGCTGGTCATCGACCACTCCGTCATCGCCGACAAGTTCGGCACCAACGACGCGTTCAAGCAGAACGTCGACCTGGAGTACGGCCGCAACAAGGAGCGCTACCAGTTCCTGCGCTGGGGCCAGACCGCCTTCGACGAGTTCAAGGTCGTCCCGCCCGGCACCGGCATCGTCCACCAGGTGAACATCGAGCACCTGGCCCGCGTCGTCATGACCCGTGGCGGCAAGGCCTACCCCGACACCCTGGTCGGCACCGACTCGCACACCACCATGGTCAACGGCCTCGGTGTCCTCGGCTGGGGCGTCGGCGGCATCGAGGCCGAGGCCGCCATGCTGGGCCAGCCGGTCTCCATGCTGATCCCGCGCGTCGTCGGCTTCAAGCTGACCGGCGAGCTGCGGCCCGGCACCACCGCCACCGACCTGGTGCTGACCATCACCGAGATGCTGCGCAAGCACGGCGTCGTCGGCAAGTTCGTCGAGTTCTACGGCGAGGGCGTCGCCGCGACGAGCCTGGCCAACCGCGCCACCATCGGCAACATGTCGCCGGAGTTCGGCTCCACCGCCGCGATCTTCCCGATCGACGACGAGACGCTGAACTACCTGCGCCTGACCGGCCGCAGCGACCAGCAGGTCGCCCTCGTCGAGGCGTACGCCAAGGAGCAGGGCCTCTGGCTGGACCCGCAGGCCGAGCCGGACTTCTCCGAGAAGCTCGAGCTGGACCTGTCCACCGTCGTGCCGTCCATCGCCGGCCCGAAGCGCCCGCAGGACCGCATCGTCCTCGCCGACGCCAAGGCCCAGTTCGCCCAGGACGTACGCAACTACGTCAAGGACGGCGGCGACGTCGACGAGGCCAGCAAGGAGTCCTTCCCGGCCTCCGACGCCCCGGCCATCTCCAACGGCGCCCCCAGCAACAAGGTGAAGGTCACCGCCCCCGACGGCACCGAGTACGACCTGGACCACGGCGCCGTCACCGTCGCCGCCATCACCTCCTGCACCAACACGTCGAACCCGTACGTCATGGTCGCCGCCGCCCTGGTGGCGAAGAAGGCGGTGGAGAAGGGCCTGACCCGCAAGCCGTGGGTCAAGACCACCCTCGCCCCGGGCTCCAAGGTCGTCACCGACTACTTCGACAAGGCGGGCCTGACCCCGTACCTCGACAAGGTCGGCTTCAACCTCGTCGGCTACGGCTGCACCACCTGCATCGGCAACTCCGGCCCGCTGCCGGACGAGGTCTCCCGGGCCGTCAACGAGCACGACCTCGCCGTCACCTCGGTCCTCTCCGGCAACCGCAACTTCGAGGGCCGGATCAACCCCGACGTCAAGATGAACTACCTGGCGTCCCCGCCGCTGGTCGTCGCGTACGCCCTCGCCGGCTCGATGACGGTGGACATCACCCGCGAGTCCCTCGGCCTGGACCAGGACGGCAACCCCGTCTTCCTGAAGGACATCTGGCCGACCGAGGCCGAGGTCAACGACGTCGTCGCCAACACCATCGGCGAGGACATGTTCTCCAAGTCCTACGCCGACGTCTTCGCCGGTGACGCCCAGTGGCAGGCGCTGCCGATCCCGACCGGCAACACCTTCGAGTGGGACGCCGAGTCCACCTACGTCCGCAAGCCCCCGTACTTCGAGGGCATGGGCATGGAGCCGGCCCCGGTCGAGGACATCACCGGCGCCCGCGTCCTCGCCAAGCTCGGCGACTCGGTCACCACCGACCACATCTCCCCGGCCGGCGCCATCAAGGCCGACACCCCGGCCGGCCAGTACCTCACGGAGCACGGCGTCGAGCGCCGCGACTTCAACAGCTACGGCTCCCGCCGCGGCAACCACGAGGTCATGATCCGCGGTACGTTCGCCAACATCCGCCTGCGCAACCAGATCGCACCGGGCACCGAGGGCGGCTACACGCGCGACTTCACCCAGGCCGACGCCCCGGTCTCGTTCATCTACGACGCCTCGCGCAACTACATCGACCAGGGCGTCCCGCTGGTCGTCCTGGCCGGCAAGGAGTACGGCTCCGGCTCGTCCCGCGACTGGGCGGCCAAGGGCACCGCGCTGCTCGGCGTCAAGGCCGTCATCGCCGAGTCGTACGAGCGCATCCACCGCTCGAACCTCATCGGCATGGGCGTCCTGCCGCTCCAGTTCCCGGAGGGCCACACCGCCGAGACGCTCGGCCTCACCGGTGAGGAGGCCTTCTCCTTCACCGGCGTCACCGGGCTGAACGACGGCACCATCCCGGGCACGGTGAAGGTCACCACCGACACGGGCGTCGAGTTCGACGCGGTCGTGCGCATCGACACCCCCGGCGAGGCGGACTACTACCGCAACGGCGGCATCCTGCAGTACGTGCTGCGCAGCCTGATCAGCAAGTAAGCGGCAGCGCGGGACAGTCGAGGGCCGCACCCCGTCCGGCGGGGTGCGGCCCCCGTCGTCGGCCCGGTGCCGTCCCCGCGGTGGAACGGCTCGTAACCGCCCCTCGCGCAGGCCCTCGGTGCGCGATCCGTTTACAACCGGAGCCCGCGGCGCTACCTTCCCCGTACGAGTGAGATGGGAGCGCTCCCATCCTTCGTCGGACCGGAACCCGTCGCAGGATGCTCCCATCTCGCTCGGCCCCACGCGTACCCGCGCGACCGTACGCGCGCGCAACGCGCGCACGCGCGCACAGGGGCGCGACCCGTGACCCGCAGCACCCGCAGCGACGGACAGGTGTGTCATGATCACGACAAAAACGAGGGGCGGCACCGCTCCCCGGCTCCCACTCCCCACCCGCGCCAGAGCCCTCTTCCTGGTCCTCGTCTCCCTCCTCGCCACCCTCCCCGCCGTCGGCCTGGTCATGACCACGGGCGGCGAGGCGGAGGCGCACGGGACGCCGATGAAGCCCGCCAGCCGCACCTTCCTGTGCTGGCAGGACGGGCTGACCGACACCGGTGAGATCAAACCGGTCAACCCGGCGTGCAAGGCCGCCGCACAGGTCAGCGGCACCACACCGTTCTACAACTGGTTCTCCGTACTGCGCTCCGACGGCGCCGGCCGTACCGAGGGCTTCGTGCCGGACGGGCAGCTGTGCAGCGGCGGCAACACCGGCTTCACCGGCTTCGACCAGCCGCGCGACGACTGGCCCCTCACCCACCTCACCTCGGGCGCCACCGTCGACTTCTCCTACAACGCCTGGGCCGCGCACCCGGGTTGGTTCCACGTGTACATCACCAAGGACGGCTTCGACCCGACACAGACCCTCACCTGGGACGACATGGAGGAACAGCCGTTCCTCTCCGTCGACCACCCGCCGCTCAACGGGTCCCCGGGCACCGTCGACGCCCACTACTCCTGGACCGGGCAGCTTCCGGAGGGCAAGTCCGGCCGCCACATCGTCTACATGGTCTGGCAGCGTTCGGACAGCGCGGAGACCTTCTACTCCTGCTCCGACGTCGTCTTCGACGGCGGCGACGGCGAGGTGACCGGCATCAAGGAGCCCGGCAACCCGCCGACCGACCCCGTTGCCGGCCAGTGCACCGCCACCCGCAGCACCACGGGCAGCTGGAACGGCGGCCACCAGTCCCAGGTGACCGTCACCAACAGCGGTGACGTCCCCATGCTCGGCTGGATGGTCGACTGGACCCTGCCGGACGGCCAGCGGGTCGACAGCCTGTGGAACGGCGACGCCACCTACCGGGGCCAGGACGTCATGGTCCACAACGCCGGCCACAACGGCTCGCTGAGTCCGGGACAGAGCGCCACCTTCGGCTATGTCGTCTCCGGCCCCGGCGGTGACGGCACGACGAGCCTGCCCTGCCGGGTCGGCTGACGCCGCGCCACGACGAAGCGGGTCCGGGCCGCCACGGCCCGGACCCGCCCGCGACGCACGGTCGGCTCAGCTCAGCAGCTCCACCTCCGTCAGCGCCGCCTCACCGCTGAGGACCAGCCGGTAGTGGCCGTACGTCCCCGGCTCCTCCACCGAGAAGGCCCGTGTCTGCCGGTCCCAGCGGAAGGCGTCCGGGTCGTCCGCCCGTCTGTCGAGGTCCTTCCACGTCGTGCCGTCCGACGACCCCTGCAGGACCCAGCCCGTGGGCGCCTCGGCCTGCTTCGAGGACGTCAGCGTGTACTGGACCGCCTTCGTCCTCCCGCTCACGGGCAGATCGACGGTGGACACCGTGGAGCCGGTCGCCGAGGAGTCGTCGAACAGGGCGCCCCCGCCCTTCAGCACGTCCTCGCGGGGCGTGGGCACCTCGTCGTCCCGGGTGATCGACACGGGCGCCGCCTTCCTGCCGGTGCCCCACGACGACGGCCGCGGGCCCATGTCGAACTCCAGGACCCCGCCCCTGGCGAGCACCGAGTGCGGCAGCGAGGTCTTGTCCCACCTCTTGCCGTTGACCTTCAGACCCTGGACGTACACGTTCTTCGCGCTGTTCCTCGGCGCCTTGACGACCAGCTCGCGGCCGTTCTCCAGGTGCACGGTCGTCTTCTTGAACAGCGGGGAGCCGACGGCGTACTCGCCGCTGCCCATCACCAGCGGATAGAAGCCGAGGGAGGAGAACAGGAACCAGGCCGACTGCTCGCCGTTGTCCTCGTCCCCGTGGTAGCCCTGCCCGATCTCGCTGCCGGTGTAGAGCCGCGACAGCACCTCGCGGACGTTCTTCTGCGTCTTCCAGGGCTGCCCGGCCGCGTCGTACATGTACAGGGCGTGGTGGGCCACCTGGTTGGAGTGCCCGTACATGCCCATCCGGACGTCCCGCGCCTCGGTCATCTCGTGGATGACCCCGCCGTAGGAGCCGACGAACTCGGCGGAGGCCGTCTCCGGGGTGGCGAGGTACTCGTCGAGCTTGTCCGCGAGGCCGTCGCGCCCGCCGTACAGGTTGGCCAGGCCCCGGCTGTCCTGCGGGGCGGTGAAGGCGTAGCCCCAGCCGTTCGTCTCGGTGTAGTCGTGGCCCCACACCCGCGGGTCGTACGTCGAGGAATCGACGCGCCAGTCGCCCTTCGCGTTCCTCCCCTGGAAGAACCCGGCCTCGGAGTCGAACAGGTTCACGTACTCCTGGGCCCGGTCGAGGAAGTAGGCGGACTCCTCCGCGTAGCGCCTGTCGCCGGTCTCCTCGTACAGGGCCTCGCCCATCCGGGCGATGCCGTAGTCGTTGAGGTAGCCCTCCAGGGCCCACGACAGGCCTTCGTGCGTCTCGGTGCCGGTGTAGCCGAGGAAGGGCGAGGTCGCCATGCCCTTGCGGCCGACGCCCGACGACGGGGGCACGACGGTGGCGTTCTTCACGGCCGCGTCGTACGCCGCCTCCGCGTCGAAGTCCACGCCCTTGACGTACGCGTCGGCGAACGCGACGTCCGAGGAGGTGCCGGTCATCAGGTCGGCGTAGCCGGGGGAGGACCAGCGGGAGGTCCAGCCGCCGTCCTTGTAGTGCTGCACGAACCCGTCGACCAGCTCACCCGCCTTGGAGGGGGTCAGGAAGGAGTACGCCGGCCAGGTGGTCCGGTAGGTGTCCCAGAAGCCGTTGTTGACGTACACCTTCCCGTCCACGATCTTCGCGCCGGTGTGCGTCGGGGTGTCCGGCCGGGCCATCTTCGAGAAGGGAGAGGCGTACTTGTACGTGCCGTCGACCTTCTCGAAGCCCGAGTTCGGGTACAGGTACAGCCGGTACAGGCTCGAGTAGAGCGTGGTCAGCTGGTCCGGGGTGGCACCCTCGACCTCGACCTTGCCGAGCAGCTTGTCCCACTGCCGCTGGGCGCTCCGCCTGACCGAGTCGAAGGACCGGTCCTCGGGGATCTCCTGGCGCAGGTTGTCCTTCGCCTGGTCGACGCTGATGAGCGAGGTGGCCAGGCGCAGGGTGACCGTCCGGTCCTCGCCCGCGTCGAACCGCAGATGGCCCTTGACGCCCTCGGCGGAGCCGTCCGTCACCGGCTTGTCGAACGCGCCGTGCACGAACAGCCGGGTGGCGCCCGTGGACAGACCGGACTTCACGTCCGAGTAGCCGCTGAAGGTGCCGTTCTCCTCGTCGAGGGTCAGGCCGGCCTGGTCGGTAACGTTGTCGAACAGGACGCTCGCGTCGTCGCCGGGATAGGTGAAGCGCATGACCGCGGCGTGGTCCGTCGGCGCGATCTCCGCCTTCTGGCCGTTCTCGAACCGCACCCCGTAGTAGTACGGCCGCGCGGTCTCGTTCTCGTGCCGGAAGGCCAGCTCCCGTTCCTCACGGCCCAGTTCCGGGGTGCCGGAGGCGGCGGACGGCAGCACCTGGAAGGTCTGCCGGTCGCCCATCCAGGGGCTCGGCTCGTGGCTCGCGCTGAACGCCTGGATCGTCGGCAGGTTGTCCGCGTTGTTGCCGCGCGCGTAGTCGTACAGCCAGCTCAGGGAACCGGCGTTGGTCACCGGCGTCCAGAAGTTGAAGCCGTGCGGCACGGCGGTCGCCGGGAAGTTGTTGCCGCGCGAGAAGCCGCCGCTGGAGTGGGTGCCCCGGGTCGTCACCGCGTAATCGGACAGGTGGGCCTTCGGCCGCTCGGGTTTCACCGGCTTCAGGGACACGTCGTCCAGCCAGCCCCGGAACTTCGCCGGGCCCTCGGGGGAGTCGTAAGCGACCAGGATCCGGTCGACGGTCCTGCCGGCCGCGACCGAGCCGATCCTTGACGCGACGCTGTTCCACTGGTTGACGTACAGCACCTTGGCGTCACCCTGGCCCCGCGGCGTCAGCGGGAAGCCGTGCTGGTCGGTGGCGCGCAGGTCGCTCAGATAGGTGCCGTCGGTGAAGGCCAGGTCGACGGAGACGTTCGTGGCGTCGTAGTCGAGGTCGCCGTCCGCCATCGACGGGAAGATCTTGTACGACAGCTCCGTACGGCGGTCGACCTTCACATGGACGTCGAAGACCTTGTTGTACGAGTGGGCGCGCCCGTCGGCCGTGTGCCGGCCGGCGTAACGCAGGGCACGCTTTCCGGTGAATCCGGCGCCCGACTTCGCGGTCGGGGAGCCGCTCGGGCCGCGGTCGACCAGCGAGAGCATGTCCCGCGGGACGGGCTCCTCGGTGTCGCCGGTGGAGAACTGGACGTCGGCGAGCTGGAGGGCGCCCGCCCCGCCGTTCCCGGTGATCTCCAGCCGGAAGTGCCGGTACCCGACGACGGCCGACGCGTCCAGGTCGTAGATCTTCGTCTGGAACCGCTCCGCGAACGTCTCGCCCGAACGGGTGTCGAGGGTCGTCCAGTTCTCGCCGTCGGCCGAGCCCTTCAGGGTCCAGTCCCGCGGGTCGCGCGCGGCGAAGTCGTTGGCCGAGGTGAGCGCGTACCGGACCACCTCGACCGGGGCGTCCAGGTCGAACTCGGCCCAGCCGGTGGACGTGAAGGCCAGCCACTTGCTGCCGGGCTCGCCGTCGACGAGGTTCTCCTTCACCTCCCCGGCGCCCGCGTTCTCCGAACTGGCGCGCACGTCCGTGACGTGGTCGGTGACGCTGCCCGGTATGCCGCTGCTGTAACCGCCGTCGACACCCGAGGCGCGTTTCCTTCCGCCCGGTGTGGTGTCGACGGTGTTCAGCCAGTCGGGGGCGGGTTCCCCGGCCTCGAACGACGAGGCGAACTCCCGGTCCGCCTTCGCGGGTGCCCCGGGCAGGGCGACCGCGACGCCCGGGGAGGCCACCGCCACGGCGAAGGCGGTCGTCGCGACGACCGCCGGGCCCCATCTGTGCCGCATTCTGTGCCGAACTCCGTGCTGCATGCGCGAGCACCCTCCCTGGGCTGGACAACGTTGTCAGAATCGCTGCGCAAGCACCAGTAGTGGGTCAAGGGGTGTGTGGTGTCAAGGGTGTTGGATGAGGCCTTCGGGCCCGGTGGCAGGGATTCTTCCGTTTCGGAACGCGGCGCCCGCTCGTATTCCCGCCAGGTCTCAACTCGGAAAAGACCACCGGCGAACCCTGTGTTCGATCTTGCTCCGCCGACGGAAAGCGGACTATACCTGTCGGCACTCCGGGCTTCCTGACAGCTCCCGAACAGCAAGCGCCACCCCGTCCTGCACTGCCCGCACTTCCTGCACGACCCAGCACGACCCGAACGCGGTGCCGGGGAGGATCCGGTTCACCGCCTGAGTCCTGGAGAAGGCGAGGACCTGAGCATGGGATCCGACTCCGCCGAGTACGACGGCACCCGCGAGCGAGGCGTTCCGGGACAGCGCACCCCCGCCCGCCCGGCCGCGGGAGTGGGCCGCCGCGACCTGATCAAGCGGTCCGCGGCGCTCGGCCTGATCTCCGTCCCCACGATGAGCTTCCTGTCCGCGTGCGCCAGCGGCGGCGGGGACGGCCAGGAGAAGGCCGAGGCGGGCAAGAAGACCGCGAAGAACCCGCTTGGCGTCAATGACACGGCGCAGATGGAATTCGTCCTGTTCGACGGCGGCTTCGGCAAGGAATACGCAGAGGACGCCGTGAAGGTGTACGAAAAGGCGTTTCCCGGCGCTACGGTGAAGTTCTCCGCCACCCAGAAGATCCAGTCCACCCTGCAGCCGCGTTTCAACCAGGGCACCCCGCCCGACCTCATCGACAACTCGGGCGCCGAGCAGATGGACATGGGCACCCTGGTCGGCAAGAAGCAGCTCACCGACCTCACCCCGCTGCTGGACGCCCCCTCCTACGACGACCCGGGCACCAAGGTCCGCGACACGCTGCGCCCCGGCATCGTCGAGATGGGCCGGTTCGACGGCGAGCAGGTCTGGATCCTCTACTACGCCTACACGGTCTACGGCGTCTGGTACTCGCAGAAGGCGCTGGACTCGCTCGACGAGCAGTACCCCGAGACCTGGGACCAGATGCTCGCCGTCTGCGCGAAGGCCAGGAAGAAGGGCATGGCCGGCTGGACCTACGCCGGCAAGTACCCGTACTACATCCCCTTCTCGCTGTACCCGATGATCGGCAAGGTCGGCGGGCGCGAGGTGCTCGACGCCATCGACAACCTGGAGCCGAACGCCTGGAAGCACCCCGCCGTCAAGGCCTGCTTCGAGGCCTACTACGAACTCCAGCAGAAGGGCTACGTCCTCAGGGGCACCCCGGGCCTGGACCACATCCAGTCCCAGACCGCCTGGGCCGAGGGGGAGGCGCTGTTCATCCCGAACGGCTCCTGGGTGGAGAACGAGGCGGCCAACGTCATGCCAGACGACTTCGACCTCGCCGTCTCCGCACCCACCGGCCTGGACTCCTCGGACAAGCTGCCCTTCGGCACCATCTGGGCCTCCGGCGGCGAGCCCTTCGTCGTCCCCGCCAAGGCGGCGAACGCGGCCGGGGGCATGGAACAGCTGCGCATCATGCTGGGTGAGGCGTCCTCGAAGAACTTCACGGGCAAGGTGAAGTCACTGACCGCGTACAACGGCGGCACCGACGGCGTCGAGCTGACCCCGGGCCTCAGGTCCGGTGTCGCCGCGCTGGAGGCGGCCGGGGAGAACGTGGTGAACCCGCGCCTGCAGGACTGGTACGTGCAGCTCCAGAAGGAGAAGATCGGCGCCTCCGGGCTCGGCGAGATGATGGCCGGCCGCGCGACCCCGGCCGAGACCGTCAAGAAGATCCAGGCCTTCGCCGACGAGACGGCCAAGGACCCGTCGATCAAGCACTACAAGCACCAGTGAGCCACCAGTGAGCCACCAGTGAGCCACCAGTGAGTCCCCGTCACCGGGGCCGGCCCGGCAGACCGCCGCCGGGCCGGCCCCGGTGACAGCCCGCGCGCAGATCGGGGTCGCAGCACATGCAGCACGGCAAGTACCGTTTCATCGTGGGGTTCCTGGCGGTTCCCCTGGGGCTGTACGCGCTCTTCGTCGTCTGGCCGTTCGTCCAGTCGATCTCCTACTCGTTCACGGACTGGACCGGCCTGAGCCCCGACTTCGAGATGGTCGGGTTCGCCAACTACACACGCATGCTGGACGACGGCATCTTCTGGAAGTCGTTGCGGCACAGCCTGCTGTTCGCCCTGCTGGTACCGGTGGTGACGATCGGTCTGGCGCTGTTCCTCTCCTTCATGATCAACGCGGGCGGCCGGCGACGGCGCGGCGGACCGGTGATCTCGGGGGTCCGGGGATCCGGCTTCTACAAGATCGTCTACTTCTTCCCGCAGGTGCTCTCGATCGCGATCGTCGCCCTGCTGTTCGCGTTCGCGTACAACCCGGACAGCGGCGCGATCAACTCGTTCCTGCGGGCGGTCGGACTCGACGACCCCCAGCCGCTCTGGCTGGGCGATCCGGACCTCGCCCTGTGGGCCGTCATGGCGGTCCTCGTCTGGTCCACGGTCGGCTTCTTCGTGGTCCTCTTCTCCGCCGGTATGGCGTCCATCCCGCTGGACCTCTACGAGGCGGCGCTGCTGGACGGCGCCGACCGCTTCACGACCTTCTTCCGCATCACCCTGCCGCTGCTGTGGGACACCGTGCAGTCCGGCTGGGTCTACCTGGGCATCCTCGCGCTGGGCGCCGAGTCGTTCGCGGTCGTGCAGATCATGACGACCGGTCCCGGCGGCCCCGACTACTCGACCACCGTCATGGTCCTGTACGTGTACCAGAAGGCGTTCCGCGACGGTCAGGCCGCCTACGCCACCACCATCGGTGTCGCCCTCCTCCTCGTCACGCTGGCGTTCGCCGCCCTCGTGATGAAGCTGGGACGGCGCGAGCGGCTGGAGTACTGATCCGATGAAGACGACCGAACCCCCCGCTCCCGTACCGGCCGAGTCCGGTGCCCCCCTCACCCGGGGCGGCCCGCCGCCCGGCACGCCCGCGAAGGAGCCGAAGGGGAAGCGGGAGGGCGGCGTCCTCAACGTCTTCTCGCACGGCGTCCTGGTGATCTGGGCGGTCATGGTGGTGCTGCCCCTGCTGTGGGCCGTGATGACGTCCTTCAAGGACGACGCCTCCATCTTCGGCTCGCCCTGGTCGCTGCCGGACCCGCCGCGCTTCGACAACTGGTCGCGGGCCTGGACCCAGGCCGACATGGGCGACTACTTCCTCAACACCGTCCTCGTGGTCGGCGGTTCCCTGACCGGCACCCTGGTGCTGGGCGCGATGGCCGCCTACGTGCTGGCCCGCTTCGAGTTCCCCGGCAACCGGTTCGTCTACTACCTGTTCATCGGCGGCATGAGCTTCCCGGTCATGCTCGCCCTGGTCCCGCTGTTCTACGTCGTCAACAACATGGGCCTGCTGAACACGATCCACGGACTGATCCTGGTCTACATCGCGTACTCGCTGCCGTTCACGGTGTTCTTCCTGACCGCGTTCTTCCGGACGCTGCCCAGCAGCGTGGCGGAGGCCGCGTTCGTGGACGGCGCCTCGCACAGCAGGACGTTCTTCCAGATCATGCTCCCCATGGCCAGGCCGGGCCTGATCAGTGTGGGGATCTTCAACTTCCTGGGCCAGTGGAACCAGTACATGCTGCCCACCGTGCTCAACACCGACGAGGACAAGCACGTGCTCACCCAGGGCCTGGTGCAGCTGGCCGTCAGCCAGGGCTACAAGGGGGACTGGTCCGGCCTCTTCGCCGGCCTCGTGATGGCGATGCTTCCGGTGCTCGCCGCGTACCTCGTCTTCCAGCGCCAGGTCGTGCAGGGGCTCACCGCGGGCGCCCTGAAGTAACCTCCGGCGGTCACCCTCCGCATCGCTTCGTGCACCCGCCGCTCCCACCCCGGCAGTGGCGGGCGCAGGTGTGTCCAAGGACCTGGAAACGGTTCAACCTCTTGACGGGAGGCGACCCGAACAGCTCATCTTAGAGTTCACTAGTTGGACACGGAACGGGGCCTCACCGAAGCGGCCCCGCGCGCAGGAGGTCGTCGTGGAGACTCCGGGGTCGCAGTCGTCGCTGCACCGAGCCAATCTCGAGCGGGTCGTCCGGGCAGTACGTCTGGCCGGCTCGCTCACCCAGGCCGAGATCGCGAGGACCACGGGCCTTTCGGCGGCGACGGTGTCCAACATCGTCCGGGAACTGAAGGAGAGCGGGACCGTCGAGGTCACGCCCACCTCCTCGGGCGGCCGCCGGGCCCGCAGCGTCTCGCTCAGCGGGGACGCCGGGATCGTGGTGGGCGTGGACTTCGGGCACACCCACCTGCGGGTCGCGGTCGGGAACCTGGCCCACCAGGTGCTCGCCGAGGAGTCCGAGCCGCTGGACGTGGACGCCTCCGCTCCCCAGGGCCTGGACCGGGCGGAACAACTGGTCAACCGGCTGATCGAGGCGACCGGCGTGGACCGTGCCAAGATCGCCGGGGTCGGCCTCGGCGTGCCCGGGCCGATCGACGTGGAGTCCGGCACCCTGGGCTCGACCGCGATCCTGCCCGGCTGGACCGGCACCAGGCCCGCCGAGGAGCTGCGGGGGCGGCTCGGCGTGCCCGTGCACGTGGACAACGACGCGAACCTGGGCGCCCTCGGCGAGATGGTCTGGGGCAGCGGCCGGGGCGTGCGCGACCTGGCGTACATCAAGGTGGCCAGCGGTGTCGGCGCCGGCCTGGTGATCAACGGGAAGATCTACCGGGGGCCGGGCGGCACCGCGGGTGAGATCGGGCACATCACACTCGACGAGTCCGGCCCCGTCTGCCGCTGCGGCAACCGCGGCTGCCTGGAGACCTTCACGGCGGCCCGTTACGTGCTGCCCCTGCTCCAGCCCGGCCACGGCACGGACCTGACCATGGAAGGCGTCGTACGGTTGGCGCGGGACGGCGATCCGGGCTGCCGCAGGGTGATCGCCGACGTGGGCCGCCACATCGGCAGCGGGGTCGCCAACCTCTGCAACGTGCTGAACCCGACCAGAGTGGTCCTCGGCGGTGACCTCGCCGAGGCCGGTGAGCTGGTCCTCGGGCCCATAAGGGAATCCGTCGGCCGCTACGCGATCCCCAGCGCCGCACGCCAACTGTCCGTGCTCCCCGGGGCGCTCGGGGGCCGTGCGGAGGTGCTCGGCGCGCTCGCCCTCGCCCTGAGTGAAATGGGCGATTCGACCCTGTTGGACGGCACCGCGAACGACACCCCCGCCGCGGTCTCTCCCGCCTTCACTTAGAGAACGATTGGCACCGTTGCCATCTCGTTAAGGATTTACTTCTTGACGTCGCACGTGTGGCCGAGTTGACTTCCAGCCACCTCGGCCGCAACGTCGCGGCCTCGTCAGGGAGGTTTCTGAAGTGAACACGCGTATGCGTCGTACCGCCGTTGCCGTGGCCGCCGGAGCACTGGCCGTCTCTCTCGCCGCCTGCGGCAGCGCCGCCGAGTCCGGTGACAACGACAGCGACTCGGGCGACTCCGCCGCCAAGGGAGACGACATCAAGGTCGGTCTGCTCCTGCCGGAGAACCAGACCGCGCGGTACGAGAAGTTCGACAAGCCCCTGATCGAGAAGAAGATCAAGGAGCTCACGAACAACAAGGCCGAGGTCGTCTACGCCAACGCCAAGCAGGACGCCAGCCAGCAGAACCAGCAGGTCGACACGATGGTGACCAACAAGGTCGACGTGCTGATCCTGGACGCGGTGGACGCCAAGGCCATCGCCGGCTCGGTCAAGAAGGCCAAGGACGCCGGCATCCCGGTCGTGGCCTACGACCGCCTGGCCGAGGGCCCGATCGACGCCTACACCTCGTTCGACAACGTGACCGTCGGCAAGACGCAGGGCGAGGCCCTGCTCGAGGCGCTGGGCGACAAGGCCGAGGACGGCCAGATCGTCATGATGAACGGCTCCTCCACCGACCCGAACGCCGCCCTGTTCAAGGAGGGCGCGCACTCCGTCCTCGACGGCAAGGTCAAGGTCGGCCGCGAGTACGACACCAAGGAGTGGAAGCCGGAGAACGCCAACGCCAACATGGAAGGCGCCATCTCCGCCATCGGCAAGGACAAGATCGTCGGCGTCTACTCCGCCAACGACGGCATGGCGGGCGGCATCATCACCGCACTGAAGGCCGCCGGCATCGACGTCCCGGTCACCGGCCAGGACGCCGAACTCGCGGGTGTGCAGCGCATCGTCACCGGCGAGCAGTACATGAGCGTCTACAAGCCGTACGCCCCCGAGGCCGAGGCCGCCGCCGAGATGGCCGTCGCGCTCGCCCAGGGCAAGTCGCTGGACTCCATCGCCAAGGACTCGGTCGACAGCCCCACCACCAAGGGCGTGCCCTCGGTGCTCGTCCCGGTCGTGTCGCTGACCCAGGAGAACATCAACGACACCGTGATCAAGGACGGTGTCTACACCGTCGAGGAGATCTGCACGGCCAAGTACAAGGCCGCCTGCGACAAGATCGGCCTCAAGTAGACCGGTTGATCCCAGCAGTCCCCGAGTCCCCCGAGTCGTACGGGAGTCCGCACCGGACTCCCGTGGGGGACCGACTGCCATGAGCTCCGCCGGCGCCCCGCACACACCAGCCCCGCAAGCTACGCGGGGCGCCGGTCGGAACACCCCCAAACTTCTGCACAACCTCCCGCCGGGTCAGGCGGCGAAGGAGATGGTTCACGTGTCCGCTACGCCCGTGCTGGCGTTGCGCGGGGTCTCCAAGCGTTTCGGTGCCGTCCAGGCGCTCACCGACGTAGAGCTTGAGGTCCGTGCCGGCGAGGTGGTCGCCCTGGTGGGCGACAACGGCGCCGGAAAGTCCACGCTGGTCAAGACGATCGCCGGCGTGCACCCCATCGATGAGGGCGTCATCGAGTGGGACGGCAAGGCCGTCCAGATCAACAGGCCGCACGACGCCCAGAACCTGGGCATCGCGACGGTCTACCAGGACCTCGCACTGTGCGACAACATCGATGTCGTCGGCAACCTCTACCTGGGCCGGGAGATCCGCAAGCGCGGTGTCCTGGACGAGGTGGAGATGGAGCGCCGCTCCCGTGAGCTGCTCGACACGCTGTCGATCCGCATCCCCAGCGTCCGCATCCCGATCGCCTCGCTCTCCGGCGGTCAGCGCCAGGTCGTGGCGATCGCCCGGTCCATGCTCGGCGAGCCCAAGCTGGTGATCCTCGACGAGCCCACCGCCGCCCTCGGCGTCGAGCAGACCGCGCAGGTCCTCGACCTGGTCGAGCGGCTGCGCGAGCGCGGCCACGCGGTCATCCTCATCAGCCACAACATGGCCGACGTCAAGGCCGTGGCGGACAAGGTCGCCGTCCTGCGCCTCGGGCGCAACAACGGCATCTTCGAGGTCAAGTCGACCTCGCAGGAAGAGATCATCTCCGCCATCACGGGCGCCACGGAGAACGCCGTGACCCGTCGTGCGGCCCGTACCAATGGGGAGGTCAGCAAGTGAGCACCGAAAAGACCTCGACGCCCGCGGACCACACGGTCGAGAACACCGGGGCGGCCCCCGAGGCGGTCGCCGCCGTCGACCCCCGGCTGCTGGTGCGCGAGCAGGGCTTCGCCGGCTACCTCGCCGAGTTCAAGCGCAAGATGAAGGCCGGCGACCTCGGGTCCGTCCCCGTCGTCATCGGCCTGGTGGTCATCTGGGCCATCTTCACCGGCCTGAACTCCAACTTCCTCACCGCCGGCAACTTCTCCGACATGTCCGTCGCCATGGTCGGCACCGGCATGATCGCCGTCGGCGTCGTCTTCGTGCTGCTGCTCGGCGAGATCGACCTGTCGGTCGGCTCGGTCAGCGGCGTCGCGGGCGCGGCCTTCGCGGTGCTGAACGTCTCGAACGGGATGAACGAGGTGCTGGCCCTGGTGCTGGCCATCCTCACCGGCACGGTCGCCGGCATCATCCACGGCTTCTTCTTCGCCCGCATCGGCGTCCCCGCCTTCGCCGTGACCCTGGCCGGCCTGCTGTTCTGGCAGGGCTTCATGCTGCAGATACTCGGCAGCAACGGCACGATCAACCTGGACAGCGACGGCATCGTCGGGAAGTTCACCAGCTACTACTTCACCGATGTCGCGGCCGCCTACGGCCTCGCCGTCGTGGCCGTCGTCGCGTACTTCCTCGCCGCGTTCCTGGGCAACCGCCGCCGCGAGGCCGCCGGGATCCCCTCGCGCCCGCTGAACGACATCATCGTGCGCACCGTGCTGCTGGCCGTCGTCGCCTTCGTGGTGGCGATCGTCTACAACCAGCACAAGGGCCTCCCGCTCGCCGTGGTGATCTTCCTCGCGGTGCTCGTGCTCACCGACTTCGTGCTCCGCCGCACCACCTACGGCCGCAAGGTCTTCGCGCTCGGCGGCAGCGTCGAGGCGTCCCGCCGTGCCGGTATCAACGTGGAGATGGTCCGGATCTCGGTCTTCGCGATCGCCGGCACCTTCGCCGCGATCGGCGGCCTCTTCGTCGCCTCGAAGATCGCCTCCGCCAACCAGGGCGCGGGCACCGGCGAGTTCCTGATGAACGTCATCGCCGCGGCCGTGATCGGCGGTACGTCCCTCTTCGGTGGCCGTGGCCGCACCTGGAACGCGCTCCTCGGTGTCCTGGTGATCGTCTCGATCCAGTACGGCCTCGCCCTCGAGGGCATCGCCTCGCCGGTCCAGTACATGATCACCGGTGGCGTGCTGCTGGCGACCGTCGTCATCGACGCCGTCACCCGCAAGACCCAGAAGACAGCGGGCCGCGCCTAGCCGCTCCGGCGGCGGCACCGTCCGCGAAGCACGCCCTGTGCCCGGTACCCGCGCGGTACCGGGCACAGGCACGTCGTGGCACGTGTCGTAGCGCGGTCCGGTCATGGGGAGGGCCGAGGGCGTGACGTACGACGCACCGCCCGGACGCAGGGCGCCGGACCGGAACATTAGACTCGACGAGCCCGGCAACAGCTCGATCAGCTCTACAGCAAGGAGGCACGGGTGCCGCTGCTGACCCGCATCAGGGGACCGCGCGATCTGGACCGGCTCACCCTGGAGGAGCTGGACCAGCTGGCCGAGGAGATCCGGACCTTCCTCGTCGACGCGGTCTCCAAGACCGGTGGCCACCTCGGCCCCAACCTGGGCGTGGTGGAGCTCACCCTCGCCCTGCACCGCGTCTTCGAGTCCCCCAGGGACAAGGTGCTCTGGGACACCGGACACCAGTCCTACGTGCACAAACTGCTGACCGGCAGGCAGGACTTCTCCCGGCTGAAGATGAAGGGCGGCCTCTCCGGCTACCCCTCGCAGGCCGAGTCCGAGCACGACGTCATCGAGAACAGCCACGCCTCCACCGTCCTCGGCTGGGCCGACGGCCTCGCCAAGGCCAACCAGCTGAGGAGGACCGGCGACCACGTCGTCGCCGTCATCGGCGACGGCGCGCTCACCGGCGGCATGGCATGGGAGGCGCTGAACAACATCGCCGATGCCAGGGACCGCCCGCTGGTCATCGTCGTCAACGACAACGAGCGTTCCTACGCGCCCACCATCGGCGGCCTCGCCAGCCATCTCGCGACCCTGCGCACCACCGACGGCTACGAGCGCTTCCTGGCCCGCACCAAGGAGCTCCTGGAGCGTACCCCGGTCGTCGGCCGGCCCCTCTACGACACCCTGCACGGCGCCAAGAAGGGCCTCAAGGACTTCATCGCCCCGCAGGGCATGTTCGAGGACCTGGGCCTGAAGTACGTCGGCCCCATCGACGGCCACGACATCGAGGCACTGGAGTCCGCCCTCACCCGCGCCAAGGGCTTCGGCGGCCCGGTGATCGTGCACTGCCTCACCGAGAAGGGCCGCGGCTACCAGCCCGCGCTCGCGGACGAGGCGGACCGCTTCCACGCCGTCGGCAAGATCCACCCCGACACGGGCCTGCCGATCGCCTCCTCCGGCGCCGACTGGACGTCCGTCTTCGGCGAGGAGATGGTCAGACTCGGCGAGGAGCGCGAGGACCTCGTCGCCATCACCGCGGCCATGCTCCAGCCCGTCGGCCTCGACAAATTCGCCAAACGGTTCCCGGACCGGGTCTACGACGTCGGCATCGCCGAGCAGCACGGCGCCGTCTCCGCCGCGGGCCTGGCCCACGGCGGGGTCCACCCCGTGTTCGCCGTGTACGCCACCTTCCTCAACCGCGCCTTCGACCAGGTGCTGATGGACGTGGCCCTGCACAAGTGCGGCGTCACCTTCGTCCTGGACCGGGCCGGCATCACCGGCACCGACGGCGCCTCCCACAACGGCATGTGGGACATGTCGATCCTCCAGGTCGTCCCCGGGCTGCGACTGGCCGCCCCGCGCGATGCCGACCAGGTCCGCGCCCAGCTCCGCGAGGCCGTCGAGGTCACCGACGCACCGACCGTGGTCCGCTTCTCCAAGGGCGCCGTCGGGCCCGCCGTACCGGCCGTGGGCCGCGTCGGAGGCATGGACGTCCTGCGCGAGCCCGGCACCGACGCCCCGGACGTGCTGCTGGTCTCCGTGGGCGCCCTCGCGCCGATGTGCCTGGAGATCGCCGGCCTGCTCGACCGGCAGGGCATCTCCACCACCGTCGTCGACCCGCGCTGGGTCAAGCCGGTCGACGAGGCCATGGCCCCGCTCGCCGAGAAGCACCGCGTCGTCGTCACCGTCGAGGACAACTCCCGCGTCGGCGGGGTCGGTTCGACGATCGCGCAGGCCCTGCGCGACGCCGGCGTCGACGTACCGCTGCGCGACTTCGGCATCCCGCCGCGCTTCCTCGACCACGCCTCGCGCGCCGAGGTCATGGCGGAGATCGGCCTGACCGCCCCGGACATCGCCCGCCAGGTCACCGGCCTGGTCTCGAAGCTGGACGGCGGATACGCGCGCTCCGCCGACTCGGTCGAACCGGCCCGCGACTGACGCGCGACCGGCCCTGCTCCTCCCGCCGATGCGCCCGAACGGGTCGCCCGTACCACTGTGAAGAGTGGTGCGGGCGACCCTTCCGCGTGAGGGCGCCCGTGCCCGGGCACACGTTTCAGGTCCCCCTCTCGACCATGCCGGGGACGACGCAGCGTGGGAGGCATCCGTGAGCAACACCCTCTTCCGGACGAAGAAGGTCGAGCAGTCCATCCGTGACACCGAGGAACCCGAGCACGCGCTCAAGAAGTCCTTGTCCGCGCTGGACCTGACCGTCTTCGGCGTCGGTGTCATCATCGGTACCGGCATCTTCGTCCTCACCGGTACGGTCGCAAAGAACAACGCCGGGCCGTCGGTGGCCCTGGCCTTCGTGGTGGCCGGTGTCGTCTGCGCGCTCGCCGCGCTCTGCTACGCCGAGTTCGCCTCCACCGTCCCGGTGGCGGGCTCCGCCTACACCTTCTCGTACGCGTCCCTGGGCGAACTTCCCGCGTGGATCATCGGCTGGGACCTGGTCCTGGAGTTCGCGCTCGGCACGGCGGTGGTGGCCGTCGGCTGGTCCGGGTACATCCACTCGCTGCTGGACAACGCGGGCTGGCAGATGCCCGCCTCGCTCGGCGTCCGGGACGGCGCCGAGGGCTTCGGCTTCGACATCCTCGCCACCGCCCTGGTGCTGGTCCTCACCGGCGTCCTCGTCCTCGGCATGAAGCTGTCCGCCCGGGTCACCTCGATCGTCGTCGCCATCAAGGTGGTCGTCGTCCTCGTCGTCATCATCGCCGGCGCCTTCTTCGTCACCGCCGACAACTACGACCCCTTCATCCCCGAGGCACAGCCCGTCGAGGCCGGCGCCGGCCTCGACTCACCGCTCATCCAGCTGATCTTCGGATGGGCGCCGTCCAACTTCGGCGTGCTGGGCATCTTCACCGCGGCCTCGGTGGTCTTCTTCGCCTTCATCGGCTTCGACATCGTCGCCACGGCCGCCGAGGAGACCAGGAACCCGCAGCGGGACATGCCCCGCGGCATCCTCGGCTCGCTGTTCATCTGCACCGTGCTGTACGTGGCCGTGTCGATCGTGGTCACCGGTATGCAGCACTACAGCGAGCTGTCCGTGGACGCCCCGCTCGCGGACGCCTTCAAGGCCACCGGGCATCCCTGGTACGCGGGCTTCATCAGCTTCGGCGCCGCCGTCGGCCTGACCACGGTCTGCATGATCCTGCTGCTCGGACAGACCCGGGTGTTCTTCGCGATGAGCCGGGACGGACTGCTGCCCCGCTTCTTCTCCCGCGTCCACCCCCGGTTCAGGACCCCGCACCGGCCGACCATCCTGCTCGGCGTCGTCATCGCGGTCCTCGCGGGCTTCACCCCGCTGACGGAACTCGCCGAACTCGTCAACATCGGCACGCTGTTCGCCTTCGTCATCGTCGCGCTCAGCGTGATCATCCTGCGCCGGACCCGCCCCGACCTGCCACGGGCCTTCCGCACCCCGTGGGTGCCGTTCCTGCCGGTCCTGTCGGTCGCCGCCTCGCTGTGGCTGATGCTGAACCTGCCCGCCGAGACCTGGGTACGGTTCGGCGTCTGGATGGCGCTCGGCGTCGTCGTCTACTTCCTCTACAGCCGCAGCCACAGCCGCCTGGGACGCGGCGAGGGGACGGAGCCGGGGAAGCCCCTCACCCCGTCCGGCCCGGACTCCCGCTGAACCGCCGGGCCCGGTCCCGAACCGCCGGGGCCCTGCGTCCGGACCGGATCGGAGTGCGGCGCCGGGCCCGCGGGGCCCGGCACGACGCGAGCGGGAGACCCCGGCGGCGCTTCGCCACCGGGGGCGCCCCGCACGCACGACCACGGGACGCCGCCGCCGTCCCCGTCCGGTCGCCGAGCCGGTCAGGAGGCCCTGGCCAGAGCGAGGACGACGTTGTGGCCGCCGAAGCCGAAGGAGTGGCTGACGGCGACGCGGACGTCCTGCCGACGGGGTCCCCCGGTGACGCAGTCGATGTCGAATCCGGGAGCCGGGGCCCGCAGGTTCGCGATCGGCGGCACCGTGCGGTGCTGGAGGGTGAGCACCGTCAGCGCCGCCTCGACGGCGCCCGCCGCCCCCAGGCTGTGACCGAGCACGCCCTTGGGCGCGGTGACGCTGGGGCGGTGCGGCAGTACGCGGGTGATCAGGGCCGCCTCGCCGGCGTCGTTGAGCGGTGTGGAGGTGCCGTGGGCGTTGACGTGGCCGACGTCGTGCGGGGTCAGGCCCGCATCCGCCAGTGCGGTGCGCAGGGCCCTCTCCGTGCCCCGGGCGTCCGGGGCGGGCGCGGTGGGGTGGTGGGCGTCCGAGGTGCTGCCGCAGCCCACGAGCCGGGCGCGGGTGCGTGCACCACGGGCGGCCGCGTCCGCGGTCCGCTCCAGGACGAGGATGCCGGCGCCTTCCGCCAGGACGAAGCCGTCACGGTCGGCGGCGAAGGGCCGGGACGCGCCGGCGACCGCGTCGGTGCGCCGGGCCAGGGTGCCCGCACGCCAGAAACCGGCGGCCGTCAGCGGGGTGACGGCGGCTTCGGTGGCCCCGGCCACCGCGACGTCGCACTGGCCGGTCGCGAGAAGGTCGCGGGCCACGGCGACGGCGGTGGCGCCGGAGGCGCAGGCGGTGGCCGGGGCGAGACTGGGGCCGCGGGCCCCGAGGTCGATGGAGACCTCACCGGCCGCCATGTTCGGGATGATCAGGGGGATGGTGAGCGCGGAGACCATGTCGGCGCCCCGTTCCTCCAGGCGCCTGGCCTGTTCCTCGCGTGCCGCATCCGCCCCCAGCCCGCAGCCGATGACGACGGCGACCCGGTCACCGTTCCACGTCCCGGGGCCGAGGCCGGCGTCGTGGACCGCCTCACGGGCGGCGAGCACCGCCAGTTGGGCGTTCCGGGACATGCGCCAGGCGGTGCGTCCGACCCGCCGGCCCAGGGCTTCGCGCGAAAGGGGGACGCGGCAGGAGAAGTCCACGGGCAGGGCGGCCAGCTCCGGATCGTGGGCCGCGGTGCCCACGCCCCGGCAGACCGTGTCCCAGGCGGCGTCGGCACCTTCTCCGGCGGGGGTGACCAGGCCGAGGCCGGTGACGGCGACGGGCTCGGTCACGAGGAGGCCACCGCCCCCGTGCCGCCCGCGCGCAGCGCGTCGAGGTGGTCGGCGACCTGGGCGACGGTCGTGGTGCGGGATGCGTACTCGCTGCCGATCTTCACCCCGAAGCGTTCGTGGAGGATGAGCACCAGCTCCGTCAGGGCCAGGGAGTCCAGGTCCAGCTGTCCCAGCGTGAGCTGGGGCCGGATCTCGTCCTCGGGGACGCGGAAGGCACTGGTCAGGATGGAGCGGACGGCGTCGTAGGTTTCCGGCACGGGGTGTCCTCGCTGTGGTACGGGGCGGACAGGGCGAGCGGGGCGAGTTCCGCGAGACCGGCCTCGAATCCGATCGGTGGCTCGAAACCCAGACCGCGGCGTGCCGCGGTGAGGTCGAAGTGGTGCGGGTGCAGCAGTTCCGCGACGAGGAAGCGGCTCAGGGCGTGGGTGCGGGGGCTGCGGGTCATGCGCAGGCAGGTGTCGCTGATGGCGGCCGCGGCGGTGGCCAGCCGGGGCGGGACGGCGCACCAGCGGGCGCCGATGCCGGCGGCCCGCAGGAAGTGCCGGGTGATGTCGCGCAGGGGACGCGGGTCGCCCTGGCCGATGAAGTAGGCGCGGCCGCCCGCCGTCGGTGACTGCCGCAGACGGTCCAGAGCGAGGAGGTGGGCGTGGGCGGCGGTACGGACGTGGGTGGTGTCGATGAGGTTGCCGCCGTCGCCGGGCATCAGCAGACGGCCGGCCCGCACGGCGCGCGCGAGGGCGGGGACGAAATGCGGGTCGCCCGGCCCCCAGACGATGTGCGGACGCAGCGACACGGTGGCCAGCTCCGGGCCGTGGGCGGCCAGGACCAGAGCCTCGGCCCGGGCCTTGGTGGCGGGATAGGCGGCCAGGTGGTGCAGGGCGTAGGGAAGGTCCTCGGTGACACCTTCCAGGCCACCGGGCCGGAAGACGACACTGGCGGTCGAGGTGTACACGAGCGTGCGCACCCCGTGGGCACGGCACTGCTCGATCACGTGACGGGTGCCGACGACGTTGGTGGCCCAGTAGGGCCGCGACGGGCCGCTGACGCCGGCCAGGGCGGCGTTGTGGACGACGGCGTCCTGGCCGGCGACGGCACGGGAGACCGCGGCGGCGTCGGCGAGATCGCCCAGGTGCTGCCGGACACCCAGCCGTTCCAGCGTGGCGCTGGGGCGGCGGCCCAGGGAGGAGACGACGACGCCGCGTGCGCCCAGCCGACGGCAGATCTCCTGGCCGAGGAAGCCGCTTCCCCCGGTGACCAGTACCTTCACCGGACCCTCCCGCGCAGGCGCCTGGCGGCCCAGTCGGCCAGCCGCGGACGGTCGATCTTGGAATTGTGCCGGGGGTCGGTGGGGAAGCCGGGATGGAGCAGCAGGGTGCCGACGCGGTGCCCTTCCGGATGGTCCCTCACGACGGCGCGGACGGCTTCCAGGGCAGCGGCGCGGGAGGCGGAGGGCAGGAGTTCCACACACAGGACGGGCAGCCGGCACGCGGCCGTGCCGACTCCGACCAGGGCGGTGCGCCGGACGCCGGGGGCGGTGTCCGCCGCGGCCTCGACGTCCTCGGTGGCCAGGGTGAAGCCGGTGCCGGTGACCAGGTGGGCCTTGCGGCCGAGGAACCACAGGCGGTCCCGGTCGTCGAGCCGGCCGAGATCTCCGGTGCGGTGCAGCACGCCACGGCCGGTGACGCTCTTGGTGGCGGAGTCGGCGTCGGGGCGCCCGTGGTAGGCGGGGCTGACGGTGGGGCCGGTGACGGCGATCTCGCCGAGTCCGGTGGCGTCGGCGTCCAGGATCCGGGCATGGATGCCGGGCAGCGGCCGGCCCAGGCAGGTGCCGGCGTGCCCGGCGGGCGGCCGCATGCGTGAGGCCCGCAGGTCGTGGTCGCCGATCGCGGAGACGGGCAGGCATTCCGTGGCGCCGTAGACGCTGAGGATCTCGGCGTCGTCCGGCACGACGTCGCGCAGGGCGTCGCAGAGGCGGACGCGCAACGGGGCTCCGAAGGACAGCACCTGCCGGACCGAGGGCAGCGAGATGCCGCGGCGGGCGCAGTGGCCGGCGATCAGGGTGAGGACCGCGGGCGACGCCAGGACGATGGTGGCCCGGTGCTTCAGGATCGGCTCGACGAGTTCCTCCGGCGGCGTGCGGGCCGGGGCCAGGTGATTCACGGCCGGGACGACGGTGGTCGGGCCAAGGAGCGGGCCGAGCAGTGCGACCGGCAGGAACCCCGCGAGGAGTACGTCGTCGGGCCGGGGGCCCATCAGCGTCGACAGCGCGTCGAGCTGTCCGGCCAGGGTGGCGTGGCGGTACTCGGCGCCCTTGGGCCGTCCGGTGGAACCGGACGTGAAGGCGATCAGGGCCGGCTCGTCGCCGTCGGGCTCCCGCACCCGCAGGGGCGGGACGCCGCCGGCCGGCGCCCGGGTGACCAGCCGCCGTCCCGGGAGGAGCGGCACGGAGCCGGTGACCAGGGGGATCCGGACGTGCGGGCGGCCCCACCCCAAAACCCGGCGACCGAGGTGGGCCAAGGGCTCGCCGATGAAGACGTCCGGGGCGACGTCCCGCAGGCAGCGACCCACCTCGGCGCGCGGTTCGATCAGGACGGGAACGGCGCCGAGCACCCCGAGGGCGTACGAGACGGCGGTGAGGTCGTAGGCGTCGCGGGTCATCACGACGGCTTTGTGACCGGGCCGGACGCCGACGTCGTACAGGGCCCGCGCGATGTGGTGGCAGCCCCGCGCCAGTTCGCCCCGGCTGACCGTCCGGGAGGCTCCCTTGCGGCAGCGGACGAGGGCGGGGGCGTCGGGCCGGTCGGCCAGGCGTGCGGCGAGGCCGGGAACGGTCTCGGTCATGAAGCTCCCTGAAGGAAGTCACGGATGCGGTCGCCGAGTCCGGCGGCGGCGTCCTCCATCACGAAGTGCCCGGCGTCGGGGAAGCGGTGGACGGCGGCACGGGGGAAGCGGCGGGTCCACTCCTCCAGCAGGACCGGAGTGAAGACGGGATCGCGCATGCCCCAGCCGACGAGCATGGGCAGAGCCGACAGGCCGGCCCCGGCACCGGGGGGCTCGAGCAGCCGCCACACGGGGTCCGCAGGTCCGCGGGGGATCGCGCGGACGGCGTCGGTGATCGCCCGGCGCTCGGCGCGGCGGGCACAGGGCCTGAGGTGGGCGCGGCGCTCGGCCGAAGGCAAGGGGTGGTGGACTCCGGCGCGCAGGGCGGTGCGGGCGAACGCGTTGGTGAGGTGGACGAGGCCGGCGACCGGCCGGTGGTCACGGATCCAGCGCAGGTAGAACGGCAGTCGGAAGCCGTCCGGGAAGGGAAAGGCCACGGTGTTGCAGACGACCAGCCGGGCCACCACGCCCGGGTGCCGCAGGGCCCAGGCGGCGCCGAGCGGGCCGCCCCAGTCGTGCAGGACGAACGTCCAGCCCCGCTCGGGCAGGCCCACGTCCCGCACCAGGTGGCGGTGGAGGATGTCCAGGCCTTCCAGCTGGGCCTCGTAGGGGTCGGGCACTCCATCCGCCGGCCGCAGGTGCCGGGACAGTCCGAAACCCGGCAGGTCGGGTGCCAGGCAGCGGGCGTGCGGGGAGAGCCGGTGCAGCAGCTTGCGCCAGACGTAACTCCACGACGGGTTGCCGTGCAGGAACAGCACCGGCTGCCCGGAGCCGAGGTCGAGGTAGTGCTGTCCGGTGACCGGCACGCGCCGCCAGTGGCGGGGCGCGGGATAGCCCGGCATCAGCCGTTCCAGCGCGGCGGAGCGGGACGCCGGGGCGTGGCCGGCCCGTGCGGTCACCACCGGACGAGAGCCAGGCCGAAGCTGAAACCACTGGCCAGGCCGATCATCGTCACCACGTCCCCGCTCTCGATGCGGTCGGCCTCCCGCGCCTTGACCAGTTGCAGGGGGAGGGAGGCCGCCGCGCAGTTCCCGTGCTCGGCCACCGCGGGCATGCACCGGTCCTCGGGCAGGGAGAACATGTCGAGGGTCTCGCGGTACTGCGGCATGGCGATCTGGTGGAAGGCGACGAAGGCACCGGTGCGCGCCGTCCCGAGTTCTTCCCCGGCGGTGGCCAGGATCCGGGGAAGCGCGTCGAGCGCACCCTGGCGCAGGTCCCCGTTCAGCCGCAGTGTGGTGTGGTCGTCGTGCACGGAGAGGTGGTGCATGCTTCCTCCGCCGGCCACGGTGCAGGCCTCCCAGGCGGCGGAGTTGCTGACGAACCGCAGGGCCAGAACGCCGGGATCGTGTTCGCCCGCGGGACCGGCGGTGAGCACCATCGCGGCACCGGCGTCGGAGGCGGTGTAGCCGGGCAGGGCCCTCAGCAGGGCCTGCCGGTCGGGGACGTGCCAGCGGGTGGCCAGTGTGGCGGGTTCACCGCAGGCGATGAGGACCGTGCGGTAGCGGCCGGTCTCGATGAACGAGGTGGCCACTTCCACGGCGTTGAGGACGCTGTTGCAGGCGTTCTTGACGTCGAACACCGGGCAGGAGGCGTCCAGTTTCGTGGCCACCAGGTGTGACGTGGCGGGTTCGATCAGGTCCTGCGAGGTCGAGGCGAACAACAGCAGATCGATGTCGCCGATCTTCAGGCCCGCCTCGTCGAGTGCCTTGCGGGCGGCCGCCACGGCGAGGTCGGAGGCGTTCTCGCCGTCCTCGTGCACATGGACCCCGCGCACACCGGTGAGATCCTCCAGCAGGCCGGGCGGTGGTGCGTAGCCACCGTTCTCGGCGATCCTGGCACGGATCTCGTCCATGGTCCGGTAGCGGGACGGCAGATGAGCGGCGACGGCCGCGACACGGGCTCGCAGGGCTTCAGGCACCGCGTCACCGTAACGGCGCAGCCGCCGCCGCCAAGCCCTCTGCGCGACGGCCTTCACCCCAACGAGTGACCCGCATTGGCTTTTTCGTCCCGCGGTGTCCTTCACTCCGCCTGGGACCTGTTGCGGAAGCGGCGTCGTCGCCCGAAGGGCGGCCGCGCGGCAGGCATCACTTCCGCAACAGACCCTGATGCCTGCAATCGGCGCGAGGAAGCGGGGACTTGGCAATGCAGCAACTCGAACGGGCCGTGGCGGTGGTGGGAATCGGTTGCCGGCTTCCCGGGGGCATCACCGATCTGGACGGCCTGTGGTCCGTGCTGCGCGACGGGCGGGACATGGTCGGCGAGATGCCCGCCGACCGGCTGCCCAGGGACAGAACGGTCGACCCGGGGGCCGTGCGGCCCGGCCGCAGTTACACCGCCGCCGGCGGCTTCCTCCCGGACGTCGCCTCGTTCGACGCCGCCTACTTCGGCATGTCCCCCGCGGAGGCCAGGTACGTCGACCCGCAGCAGCGACTGCTGCTGGAGATGGCCGCCGAGGCACTGGACGACGCCGCCCTCCCGGCCGAGTCGCTTGCGGGGTCGGACACCTGCGTGTACGTGGGCGTCTCCGACCCCGGCTACGGCGTCGGCCTGACGATGATGCAGGACCACACGAGCCCGCACACCATGCCCGGCGCCACCCTGTCCATCACGGCGAACCGGCTGTCGTACGCCTTCGACCTGCGCGGGCCGAGCATGGCCGTCGACACGGCCTGCTCCTCCGCCCTGGTCGCCCTGGACCGGGCCTGCCGCACCCTGCGCGAGGGCGCCGGCCGTGTCGCCCTGGTCGGCGGCGTCAACGTGCTGGCCACCCCCTACTCCTTCGCCGGATTCTCCTATGCGGGCATGCTGTCGCGGCGCGGACGCTGTGCGGCGTTCTCCGCCGACGCCGACGGCTTCGTCCGTGCGGAGGGCGGCGCGGTGCTCGTCCTCAAGCGCCTCGCGGACGCGGTGGCCGACCAGGACCGCATCCACGCCGTGCTGGCCGCCACCGGCAACAACACCGACGGTCGCAGCACCGGCATGATCGTGCCCAGCGCCGAGACGCAGGAGGCGCTGCTGCACACCGTCTACGCGGAAGCCGGGATCGGCGCGGACGATCTGGTGTACGTCGAGGCCCACGGCACCGGTACCCAGGTCGGGGACCCGGCGGAGGCCGAGGCCATCGGCCGGGCACTGGGCCGGCACCGCCGCGGCGGCCCGCTGCCGATCGGCTCGGTGAAGACGAACCTCGGCCATCTGGAGCCCGCCTCCGGGATGGCGGGCCTGCTCAAGGCGATCCTGGTGCTGCGCCACCGGCTGGTGCCGGCGTCCCTGCACGCCCTTCCGCTCAACCCCCGGATCGACTTCGACGGCCTGGGGCTGGCCCCCGCCGTCGAACCCGTCCCGCTGCCACCGGGGGAAGGGGCCGCCGTGGGAGTGTGCTCCTTCGGCTTCGGCGGAGCCAACGCCCACGCCGTCCTCACCCCACCCCCTGCCCGGCGGCCCGATCCGCGGCCGGTGCCGGGCGAACGCCCGTTGCCGGTGGTCGTCTCCGCACGGTCCCCCGAGGCGCTCGAGCAGATGGCCGGCCGCATGGCGGAGCGGTTGCGGGAGGCGGAGCCCGAGGAGTTCTACGACCTGGCCCACACCAGCACCGTGCGGCGCACCGCGCACCCGCACCGCGCCGCCGTCCTGGCCGCCGACCCGCAGGACGCCGCACGGCAGCTGGACCGGCTGGTGGCCGCGGAGCCCGCCCGCGGGGCGATCGTGCGCACGAGCGGGCGGGACGGGATCGCGTTCGTGTTCTCCGGCAACGCCTCCCAGTGGCCGGGCATGGCCGCCGATCTGCTGGAGCGCGAACCGGCCTTCCGTGCGGCCGTCGAGGAGGCCGACGCGGCCCTGGCGCCCCACCTGGGCTGGTCCGTGGCCAAGGAGCTGGCCCGCCCCTCCCCCCGGACCTGGCAGCGCACGGAGGTGGCCCAGCCCGCCCTGTTCGCCGTACAGGTGGGTCTGACCGCACTGCTGGCCTCGCACGGGGTGCGGCCGCGGGCGGTGACCGGGCACAGCGTCGGAGAGGTGGCCGCCGCCCACGCCGCCGGAGTCCTGACCCTGGAACAGGCCGCGCTGGTGATCGCCGAGCGCAGCCGCACCCAGGGCACCACGGCGGGCCGGGGCCGCATGGCCGCCGTCGGCCTGCCCGAGGAACAGGCCCGCGGGGAACTGCTCCACCACGACGGCGCACTGGAGATCGCGGGCATCAACAGCGACCGCGACGTGACCGTCGCCGGGGCGGCCGGCGCACTGGCCGCCTGGGGCGCCGAGCTGGCCGGCCGCGGCGTCTTCTTCCGCGAACTGGACCTGGACTACGCCTTCCACAGTCGGGCCATGGACCCCATCAGGGAGCCACTGCTCGCCGCGCTGGACGGGCTCGCCCCCGCCCCCGCCCGGATCCCCTTCGTCTCCACCGTCACCGGCACCCCTCTCGACGGGCCGGAACTGGACGCGGAGTACTGGTGGCGCAACGTCCGCGAACCCGTCCGGTTCGCCGAGGCCGCCGCCCGCCTCGCCGCCGAGCACGCCGGCACCCTGATGGAAATCGGCCCGCACCCGGTGCTGCGCCCCTATCTGCGCCGCACCGGCGTCCCCTGCGTCGCCACCCTGCACCGCGACGGGGACGGCCCCCGCGAGGCCGCGGCGGCCGTCGCCGCCGCGCTCGCCACCGGGACCGGGACCGACTGGCGCCGGTACTTCCCCCGCCCGGGCCGTGTGGTCGACCTGCCCGCCTACGCGTGGCAGCACGAGCGGTACTGGCACGGCACTCCGCAGGCCCTGGTCAGCGGCACCAGTGGCAACGGCCTGCTGGACCATCCGCTGGTGGGCGAGCGGATGCCGGCCCCGCACCCCGTGTGGCACGGCACCGTCGAGCCGCAACTGGTGCCCTGGCTGGGCGACCACAGGATCGGGGACGACGTGCTCATGCCGGCGGCCGCCTACGTGGAGATGGCGTTGAGCGCCGGCCGGCGGGCCATGGACCGTCCGGTCGAAGTACGGCACCTGGAGATCGGCCGTCCGCTGCGCCTGCCGTGGCCGGACCCGACGCCGGTCGCCCTGCAGACCGCGGTCACCCCCGACGACGGCGCCCTGACCATCAGCGTCCGCGAGGAACACCACGGGGAGTGCCGACCCGTCGTACGCGCCCAGGTCCGCACCCTGCTCGGCACGGCACCGGCCCCGCTCGACGTCGACGCGCTCCGGGCACGCTGTCACCGGAGCACCGACGGCCCGGACTTCTACCGGACGTGTCACGACATCGGTCTGAACTGCGGGCCGGACTTCCAGCTCATCGACCGCATCGACGCCGGCGACCAGGAGGTGCTGGTCTCCTACCGGCTGCCGCACGCCGCCGACTCCTACACCGCCCACCCGGTCCTGCTCGACGCGCCGCTGCAGGCCACCGTGGCCCTCGCGGGGCCGACGGCGGAATCCGCCGGCTTCCTGCCGACCGTGTTCGGATCCGTACGCGTGTGGCGCACCCCCGCGCCCGCCGGCGTCGTACACCTGCGGCGGCGCAGCCGCAGCGCCAACGAGATGTGCTGGGACATCACCTATGCCGACGCGGACGGCACGGTCACCGCCGAGATCGACGGCTGCCGCACCCGCCGCGGACACATGACCGGGGACACCCCCCTGGCCGTCCAGCGCACCGTTCTGCGGGCCGCCCCCCACCGGGGGTCCCCGGCCCCGCCCTCTCCCCTTCCCCCGCCCACCGAGGTGGCGCGCGCGGCCGAGCCGCGCATCACCGCCGCACACGCCGCCCTGGACGACAACGGCCACCGCCGGTTCGTCACCGCCGCCGAACGGACCGGCGCCCACTGCTGGGCCGAGACGTTGCGCGGCCTTCTCGCCGACCCCGCGGTCCCGTTCTCGACGGGTGATCTGGTGGCCGGGGGGATGCAGCCCCGGCACCGGCGGCTGGCGCGGCTGATGCTGCCCCTGCTGGCCGAGCACGGCCTCGCCCGGCCGGCCGGGGGAACCTGGCAGCTGACCGGCGCCGGCGCCCGGCCCGAGGAACTGCTGCGCGGCCTGGTGGAGGAGCACCCCGCGTACAGCGCCGAGACGCTGCTTCTCAACCGGCACCTGCGCCATCTGCCCGACGTGGTGCGGGGGCAGGTCGACGCGGGCGATCTCCTGCCGACCGGGGACAGCGCGTACGAGCAGCTTCGCGAGACCGGCCCGGCCCACCGCTTCGCCCACCGTGCCGTGCAGGCACTGCTCGACGCCGTCGTCGCCCGCTGGCCCGCCGACCGTCCGCTGCGCGTCCTGGAAGTCGGCGCGGCCACCGGCGCCCTGACGGCCGCGGCCCTGCCCATGCTGCCGGCCGACCGGACCCACTACACCCGCACGACCACCACCGGCAACGGTCTCGCCCGTGCCGAGCACCGCTTCGCCCGCCACGACTTCGTCGAGCACCGCACCCTGGACCTGAACGCCGACCCGGTCGACCAGGGCCTGCCCCGGGCCGGGTTCGACCTCGTCCTGGCGGGCGACGCCCTGCACACCGCCACCGACCTGGCCGCGACCCTGCGACGCCTGCACACCACGCTGGCCCCCGGCGGACACCTGCTGGCCACCGAACCGCACCACGCCCGGCTCCAGGCCCTGTTGTCCGGCACGCTGAACGACTTCTGGGAGCGCGGCGACCACGACCTGCGCCCCGGCTCCCGCGTCCTCGCCCGCGACCGGTGGGCACCGCTGCTGGAGCAGTGCGGTTTCTTCGACGTGGTGCAGACCGGGCCCGAGGACCGTTCCGTCCTCCTCGCCGCGGCGGACCACGGCCAGGGAGCGGACACCGAGGGGCCACGGGCGGATCCCGGCACCGCCTGGGTGATCGCCGTCGAGGACGACACCGAGACGGCGACCGCGCGGGCACTGGCCGCTCTTCTCGGGGAGGCGACCGTCGTCACCGCGCCCGAGGAGGCCGCCGCCTGGCGCGGGACCCTGCCCGCGGACTCCGATCCGCACGTCGTCCTGCTGCTCGCCGAACCCGGTCCGCGGGAGACCGTCACGCGGACCGTCCGCCGCGCGGCCCTCCTGCGCTCCCTGGCCATCGCCTGCGAGGGCCTGAAGGGCGGCACGAGATCCCGGGTGTGGCTCGTCACGCGCCCCACCGGTCTGTTCCCGGCCCCGGAGCAGCCGGCGCACCCGGACGACGCGGCCGTCTGGGCGGCCTCCCGCACGCTCGCCAACGAGCGTCCCGACCTGTGCGTGCGGCGCCTCTCGTGCCATCGCACCGGCGACGCCGGCGCCGACGCCCGCCGCCTGGCCGGAGAACTCCTCGCTCCCGGCGACGACGACCGGAGCGTTCAGGAGGACGAGATCATCCTGACCGCACAGGGCCGGTTCGTCCCCCGGCAGGTCCAGCATCCGGCGAGCGAAGCCCCGGGCGTTCCCGCCGGCACGCCGTTCATTCTGGAGGCCCGTGACCCGGGCCTGCACCGACGGCTGGTCTGGCGGCAGACGGACCTTCCCGAACCCGGACCGGGCGAGGTGACCGTCGAAATGCGGGCCGTGGCCCTGAACTACCGCGATCCCATGAGGGCCAACGGTCTGCTGCCGCCCGAAGCGGTGGAGAACACCCCTCTCGGCCGCGGGCTGGGCACCGACGGTGCCGGCATCGTGCGCGCCGTGGGAGCGGGGGCAGGCGGCCTGAAGCCCGGCGACCGGGTCTACGGCCTCATGCCCGCAGCCCTCGCCTCCCACACGACGACCCCCGCCGCCGCCGTCGTCCGTATCCCCGACGAGCTGAGCTTCACGGAGGCTGCGACCTTCCCCGTCGCCTTCCTGACCGCCCACCACACCCTGGTCCACCAGGCCCGCCTCGCCCCCGGGGAGACCGTGCTCGTCCACGGCGGTGCCGGAGCGGTGGGCCTGGCCGTCCTGCAGTGCGCCCGCCGGCAGGGCGCCCGCGTCATCGCCACCGCCGGCACGGAGACCAAGCGAGACCTGCTGCGCACGCTCGGCGCCGAGCACGTACTCGACTCCCGCAGCCTGGACTTCGTCCCGCAGGTGCGGAAGCTGACCGGCGGCCTGGGCGTGGACGTCGTGGTGAACTCCCTCAGCGGCGAGGCCATCGCCCTGGGCCTCGGCCTCCTGCGCCCCAACGGCCGCTTCATCGAACTCGGCAAGAGGGACATCTTCCTCAACAACACGGTGGCGCTGCGTCCCTTCGACCGCAGTCTCACCTTCATCGGCTTCAACCTCGACGCCGTCATCGACTCCCCGGCCCTGCGCTCCCGCCTCCTCGCGGACTTCGGCGCGCAGGTCACCTCCCACACCTACCGGCCCCTGCCCCACACGGTCTACCCCGCCGCCCGGGTCGAGGAGGCCTTCCACCTCCTGCAGCACTCCCGGCACACCGGAAAGGTCGTCGTCACCTTCGACCCCCTGGACGAACCGGTCCTCGTGGAGCCCGCGCCCGGCACCCTCCGCCTCGACGGCGAAGGCACCTACCTGATCACCGGAGGACTGAGTGGACTGGGCGCCGCCACCGCCCGCCGGCTGGCCGACCACGGAGCCCGGCACCTGGCCCTGCTCTCCCGCCGCGGACCCGACGCCCCCGAGGCGCCCGCCCTGCTCCGGGAACTCACCGGCCGCGGCGTGCACGTCACCGCCCACGCCGTCGACGTAACCGAGGAAGCCGCGCTGCGCCGGGTCATCGACGCGGTGGACGCCACCGGACACCGTCTGTGCGGCATCGTGCACGCGGCCATGCACATGGACGACGCGTCACTCTCCGACCTCACCGACGACCGGTTCGCCGCCGTGCTGGCGCCCAAGGCGGCGGGCGCGGCGCTGCTGGACCGCCTGACCGCCGACCGCGACCTGGACCTGTTCCTCACCTACTCCTCGGTCTCCGCCACCATCGGCAACCCGGGCCAGGCTGCCTACGCGGCGGCCAACGCCTATCTGGAAGCCCTCGCCCGGGCCCGGCACGGCGCCGGCAAACCGGGTACGGCCCTGGCCTGGGGACCAATCGGTGAAACCGGCTATGTCGCCCGCAGCGGCATGGAAACCGCCATGGCCGGACGCGGCCTCGAACTCCTCACCCCTGCCGAGGTCCTGACCACCGCCGCCCACCTCCTGGCCGCCGGCACCGACGTCGCCGGAGCGGGCCGCTACCGCTGGGGAGCCGCACGCCACCTGCTGCCCCTCCTGGCCACCCCCCGGTTCACCCGTCTGGCCCCGTCGTCCTCCATGGCCCTGCCGGACGCCCGCAACGAACTCCTGCGAACGCTGGCGGACCTTCCGGCGGACGAAGCGGTGCACAGGATCACCGACACGCTCACCCAGCTCCTCGCGGGTGTCCTGCAGACCGATCCGGCCGGCCTGGACGCCACGCGCCATGTCACCGATTTCGGACTGGACTCGCTGCTGGGCATGCAGTTCCTGGTCCAGGCGAGGGATCTCTTCGACATCCGCCTCGCACCGGCCGACCTGGCCACCGGACGCACCCTGACCCACTTCGCCCGCCTGGTCCACCAGCGACTGGGCCTGGACACCGGCGGGCAGGAGTAACAGGAGCAGACGGAGGCGGACGCCCGTCGCGCCGGGGCCCCGGCACAGCGGGCGGGGCCGCGCGTCTCAGCGGGGCACGGACCGCGGGCCGGTGACGTTCGCTCCCAGGGCCGTCACCCTGCGGCGCAGCTCGCGGTCGGCCGTGACGACCAGGACGGGGCGGTCGCCGGTGCCGGCACCTGCCACCAGGGCGACCATGTGGTCGTCGCCGCTGCCCGGGGCGGACTCCACCCGGACGCCCGGCACCGACTCCACCCCGCGGGCCGCGCCCTCGACGACCAGGATGATCTCCACCGGTCCGGACCGGCCCGGCAGGCCGTCCGACGCCAGCCGGTCGCGCAGGCGTTCGGCGGCGCCGCGCCGGTCCCGCCACCACCCGTCGGGCACCGACCCGACGACGTTCGCGGCGTCGACGATCACGAGCGGGGCGGCGCTGTTCTCCATGCGGCCAGGCTCCCACGGAACGGAGAAGAGGGGCGGGCCGCACGGAAGCGATCCGTGCGGCCCGCCCTCCCGTCAGGGCCTGCCGGTCAGGCGGGGACGCTCGCCACGCCCGGGGCCAGGAACCGCTTGCCGTTGACGCGCTCGGAGACGCCCTCACGGTCCAGGTACGGCGTGATGCCGCCCAGGTGGAAGGGCCAGCCGGCGCCGGTGATCAGGCACAGGTCGATGTCCTGGGCCTCGGCGACGACACCCTCGTCGAGCATCAGCCCGATCTCCTGCGCCACCGCGTCGAGCACCCGGGCCCGCACCTGCTCCTCGGTGAGGACGGTGTCGCCCTGCTCGAGCAGCGCGGCGACCTCGGGGTCCAGCTCCGGCCTGCCGCTGTCGTGGACGTAGAAGCCGCGCTTGCCGGCCTCGACGACCGCCTTCAGGTTCGGCGAGACGGTGAAGCGGTCCGGGAAGGACCGGTTGAGCGTCTCGGAGACGTGCAGCCCGATCGCCGGGCCGACCAGCTCCAGGAGGACCAGCGGGGACATCGGCAGACCGAGCGGCTCGACGGCCCTCTCCGCGGTCTGGACCGGGGTGCCCTCGTCGATGACGTTCTGGACCTCGCCCATGAAGCGGGTCAGGATGCGGTTCACGACGAACGCCGGGGCGTCCTTCACCAGCACCGCCGTCTTCTTCAGCTTCCGGGCCACGGCGAACGCCGTCGCCAGCGAGGCGTCGTCGGTCCGCTCGCCGCGGACGATCTCGAGCAGCGGCAGCACCGCGACCGGGTTGAAGAAGTGGAAGCCGACGACCCGCTCGGGGTTCTTCAGCTTGGACGCCATCTCGGACACCGACAGCGAGGAGGTGTTGGTGGCGAGGATCGCGTGCGCCGGGGCGACCGCCTCGACCTCGGCGAACACCTGCTGCTTGACGCCCATCTCCTCGAAGACCGCTTCGATGACGAAGTCGGCGTCCGCGAAGCCCTCGGCCTTGTCCAGCACACCGGTGACCAGCGCCTTGAGGCGGTTGGCCTTGTCCTGGTCGACGCGGCCCCTGCCGAGCAGCTTGTCGATCTCGGCGTGGACGTAGCCCACACCCCTGTCGATGCGCTCCTGGTCGATGTCGGTCAGCACGACCGGCACCTCGAGGCGGCGCAGGAACAGCAGCGCGAGCTGCGAGGCCATCAGACCGGCGCCGACGACACCGACCTTGGTGACCGGACGGGCCAGGTCCTTGTCCGGGGCGCCGGCCGGGCGCTTGGCGCGCTTCTGCACCAGGTTGAACGCGTAGAGACCGGAACGCAGTTCACCGCCCATGATCAGGTCGGCGAGCGCCTTGTCCTCGGCGTCGTAGCCCTGCTGGAGGTCGCCGTCCTTGGCGGCGGCGATGATGTCCAGGGCGCGGTAGGCGGCCGGGGCGGCGCCGTGCACCTTGGAGTCGGCGACGAACCGGCCCTTGGCGACGGCCTGGTCCCAGGCCTCGCCGCGGTCGATCACCGGGCGGTCGACGACGATCTCGCCCTTGAGGACGGCCGCCGTCCAGATCAGCGACTGCTCCAGGAAGTCCGCGCCCTCGAAGATCGCGTCCGCGATGCCGAGTTCGTAGACCTGCTCGCCCTTGAGCTGCTTGTTCTGGTTGAGGCTGTTCTCGATGATCACCGAGACGGCCTTCTCGGCGCCGATCAGGTTCGGCAGCAGGGCGCAGCCGCCCCAGCCGGGGACCAGGCCGAGGAAGACCTCGGGCAGGGAGAACGCCGGGATGGCCGAGGACACCGTGCGGTAGGCGCAGTGCAGGCCGACCTCGACGCCGCCGCCCATCGCCGCGCCGTTGTAGTACGCGAAGGTGGGCACGGCGAGCGTCGACAGCCGCTTGAAGACGTCGTGGCCGCCCTTGCCGACGGCGTGGGCGTGGTCCCACTCCTTCAGCTGCTCGACGCCCTTGAGGTCGGCGCCGACGGCGAAGATGAACGGCTTGCCGGTGATGCCGACACCGACGATCCCGCCGTCCGCGGCCTCCTTCTCGACCTGGTCGAGGGCGGCGTCCAGGTTCGCCAGCGACTGCGGGCCGAAGGTGGTCGGCTTGGTGTGGTCCAGGCCGTTGTCCAGCGTGATCAGCGCGAAGCGCCCTGCGTCCAGGGGAAGTTCGAAGTGGCGTACGTGGGCCGTCGTGACGACCTCGTCCGGGAAGAGCGCGGCCGCGCCCTTCAACAGTTCGGCGGTGGTGCTCACTTGTCCCCCTCGAAGTGCGGGTTCTCCCAGATGACCGTCGCGCCCATGCCGAAGCCGACGCACATGGTGGTCAGGCCGTAGCGGACGTGCGGCTGCTCCTCGAACTGGCGGGCCAGCTGCGTCATCAGGCGGACGCCGGAGGAGGCCAGCGGGTGGCCGAAGGCGATGGCGCCGCCGTACTGGTTGACGCGCGCGTCGTCGTCGGCGATGCCGTAGTGCTCCAGGAAGGCCAGCACCTGGACGGCGAAGGCCTCGTTGATCTCGAACAGGCCGATGTCGGAGATGGACAGCCCCGCCTGGGCGAGGGCCTTCTCCGTCGCCGGGATCGGGCCGTAGCCCATGACCTCGGGCTCCACCCCCGCGAAGGAGTAGGAGACCAGGCGCATCTTGACCGGCAGCCCGTTCTCGCGGGCGAAGTCCTCGGAGGCGATGACCGAGGCGGTGGCGCCGTCGTTCAGACCGGCCGCGTTGCCGGCGGTGACCCGGCCGTGGACGCGGAACGGCGTCTTGAGACCGGCCAGGTTCTCCAGGGTGGTGCCGGGACGCATCGGCTCGTCGGCGGTGACCAGGCCCCAGCCCGTCTCGCCGGCCTCCGCGTTGGTGCGGCGCACCGACACCGGTACCAGGTCGGCCTGGATCTTGCCGTTGGCGTACGCCTTGGCGGCCTTCTCCTGCGAGCGGACCGCGTACTCGTCGGCGCGCCGCTTGGTGATCGTCGGGTAGCGGTCGTGCAGGTTCTCCGCGGTCATGCCCATGAACAGGGCCGACTCGTCGACCAGCTTCTCGGAGACGAACCGCGGGTTCGGGTCGACGCCCTCGCCCATCGGGTGGCGGCCCATGTGCTCGACACCGCCCGCGATGGCGACGTCGTACGCGCCGAAGGCGACGGAGCCGGCCACCGTGGTCACGGCGGTCAGGGCGCCCGCGCACATGCGGTCGATGGAGTAGCCCGGGACCGAGGTCGGCAGGCCCGCCAGGATGCCGGCGGTGCGGCCGATGGTCAGACCCTGGTCACCGATCTGCGTGGTCGCGGCGACCGCGACCTCGTCGATCTTCTTCGGGTCGAGTCCGGGGTTGCGGCGCAGCAGCTCCCGGATCGCCTTCACGACGAGGTCGTCGGCACGGGTCTCGTGGTAGATGCCCTTCGGGCCCGCCTTGCCGAACGGGGTGCGGACGCCGTCGACGAAGACGACGTCCCTGACGGTACGAGGCACGATGGCTCTCCTCCAGGGTGCGGGATGGCACTGCTGCGTTGCGCTGAGCGCGCGCTCAGAGCCTATGCTACTTGTGGGTAATGTGGCTGCCCAGTCCCGCGGGTCCGAGCGGTGAAGGTCACACCGTCGGCGGAGCCCGTCGCAGCACGCCGGACGAGGGCCGTGGCCGGGCGCACGCTTCACAGCCCTCAGGGATCTTGGCGTGATCTCGACGCCCCTGTTCCGTTTCAAGGGCCCATGAGGGGGCGGCGAACCAGGGGTGGTCCGTGACCGGAGGCCGGGCCGACGGCGCCTTTCACCGGGACGGAGCCGTATCGCCGTGCGGCTCCGCCGCGGGCGGCCGCACGAGGGGCACTCCCAGGGGCACGGGGCCGTGTCGGCCTGCGGCTCCGCCGCGTGGGCACGACCGGCCGCAGTCCACCCGTACCCGCTCCGCGCACCCGCTCCGCGCCCCGGACCTGCATTGGCGACGGCGCTCAGGCCTGTGTCGAACCGCCGGAGTCAAGTGCGGCGACGAGTACCGGCGTCACCTGCTCCACCCGTCCCGCACCCGCTCCGCGCCCCGCACCCGCTCCGCGCCCCGCACCCGTCCCGCACCCGCTCCGCGCCCCGGACCCGCATTGGCGACGGCGCTCAGGCCTGTGTCGAACCGCCGGAGTCAAGTGCGGCGACGAGTACCGGCGTCACCTGCTCCACCTGCCACGGCCGCGCCCCGTACCCCGCCAGCGCGGCCGCGACGGACTCCGGGCCGGCGGGCTGCGGCGGCTCCCAGCACACCCTCCGCACCGTGTCCGGCGTGATCAGGTTCTCCTGCGGCATGTTCAGCCGCTCGGCGAGCGCGCTCACCCCCGCGCGGGCCGCGGACAGCCGGGCCGCGGCCACCGGGTCCTTGTCCGCCCAGGCGCGCGGCGGCGGGGGACCGGTCACCGGCTGGCCGGGCTGCGGCAGCTGCGCCTCGCTCAGCGCCCGCGCCCGGTCCACGGCCGCCTGCCACTGCTCCAGCTGTCGCCGCCCCACGCGCGACCCGAACCCGTTCAGCGCGGCCAGGGCGTGCACGGTGGCCGGCACGGCGAGCGCGGCTTCGACGATGGCCGCGTCCGAGAGCACCTTCCCCGGCGAGACGTCCCGGCGCTGGGCGATCCGGTCCCGGGTCTGCCACAGCTCCCGCACGACGGCCATCTGCCGGCGTCTGCGCACCTTGTGCATGCCGGAGGTGCGCCGCCAGGGGTCCTTGCGGGGCTCCGGCGGCGGCGCGGACGCGATCGCGTCGAACTCCTGCCACGCCCACTCCAGCTTGCCCTGCCGGTCCAGCTCCTTCTCCAGCGCGTCCCGCAGGTCGACCAGGAGCTCGACGTCGAGGGCGGCGTAGCGCAGCCAGGGCTCGGGCAGCGGGCGGGTGGACCAGTCGACGGCGGAGTGGCCCTTCTCCAGGACGAAGCCGAGCACGTTCTCGACCATGGCGCCGAGTCCGACACGGGGGAAACCGGCGAGGCGGCCGGCCAGCTCGGTGTCGAAGAGACGGGTGGGCAGCATCCCTATCTCGCGCAGGCAGGGCAGGTCCTGCGTGGCGGCGTGCAGCACCCACTCGACGCCGGACAGCGCCTCGCCCAGGCCCGACAGGTCGGGGCAGGCGACGGGGTCGATCAGCGCGGACCCGGCGCCCTGGCGGCGCAGCTGGACGAGGTAGGCGCGCTGGCCGTAGCGGTAGCCGGAGGCACGCTCGGCGTCGACGGCGACGGGGCCGGTGCCCGCGGCGAAGGCGGCGGTCACTTCGGCGAGGGCGGCGTCGTCCGTGACCACGGGCGGAATGCCCTCGCGCGGTTCGAGCAAGGGGATCGGCGCCTCCGTAGCAGAAGAAGATCCGTCGTCGTCCGGAGGGGCGCCTCCGGTGGTTCGCAGGGCACTGTCTGCTGCGGTGTCGTGGGCGTCGGTCACCTGTCAAGAGTATCCGTGCCGCGAAGGGGTCCGGCGACGGGAAGGTCCGTCGGCGGGCCCCGGGGGGGCGGCAACAACGGCGGC
>NZ_JAPJDM010000009.1:91253-238158 GCF_026242095.1 Streptomyces sp. NEAU-W12 | reverse complement strand
GGGGGTGGGGGGGTCGCCCCCGCCCCCCCCCCCGGGGGGGGGGCCCCGCCCCCCCCCCCCCCCCCCCCCCCCCCCCACCCCGGGGGGTCGTAAACAAGTCAGTCCGGTGCGTGCCCGGTCGGGAGGGTCAGTGGATGATGCCGGTGCGCAGGGCCACCGCGACCATCCCGGCGCGGTCGCCCGTGCCGAGCTTGCGGGCGATGCGGGCGAGGTGGCTCTTGACGGTCAGCGCGGACAGGCCCATCGAGACGCCGATGGCCTTGTTCGACTGCCCCTCCGCCACCAGCCGCAGCACCTCGACCTCACGGCCGGACAGTTCGCGGTAGCCGCCCGGGTGGCTCGGGGCACCCGGGGGGCGGCGGTGCAGGCGGGCTCCGCCGATGGGGGCGGCACCGGGGCGGGAGGGGAGTCCGAGATTGGTGCGGGTGCCGGTGACGACGTAGCCCTTCACTCCGCCGGCGAGGGCGTTGCGCACGGCGCCGATGTCGTCGGCGGCGGACAGGGCGAGGCCGTTGGGCCAGCCCGCGGCCCGGGTCTCCGAGAGGAGGGTGAGGCCGGAACCGTCCGGCAGGTGGACGTCGGCGACGCAGATGTCGCGGGGGTTGCCGATGCGGGGACGAGCCTCCGCGATGGACGAGGCCTCGATCACGTCGCGCACACCGAGCGCCCACAGATGGCGGGTGACGGTGGAACGGACGCGGGGGTCGGCCACGACCACCATGGCGGTCGGCTTGTTCGGGCGGTAGGCGACCAGGCTTGCGGGCTGCTCGAGGAGAACGGACACCAGGCCTCCTGGGGTGGCGGCGGGACGGGGCCGGCTCGTGGGGGCGAGGCCGGGCTCAACCGTGCTTTCAAGGTCACAGTCGTCTTCGGCAGCAAACCCGGTCTCCTTTAGAGAATGATCACGATCCAGTGAGTAACAATCCGTGCAATTCGGACACGCGGTCGATCATTCGAAGACCGAACGGTTTCGGTCCGCGTCGTAACCCTTCCGAAAGTGGCCGTATCGACAAAGAGATCCCCAAAAAGGTCGTCAAAGGGATTACTGAGGAGAGCGGTGGAGCGGAGGGGGGCGAGCCGGCCCGGTGACCTGCCCGGGGCCGGCTCGGGCACCCGCCCGGGAACGACGAGGAGACCGGTCCGAAGACCGGTCTCCAGAATCGCCGGGAGCCCCACGCGGGGCTCGGCACGGCACGTCGCGGGGGCCGCGGGTGAAGGGTGCGGGATCAGCGTCCGCGGGGGATCCGGCGGCGCGTCGGGCTCAGCGCGACTGCGGGCCCCGCCGCTGAGGCAGCGTCACCACCGACGCGTCCCCCGGAGCGGCCGGCGGCAGCCCGGCGACCTGCGCCAGCAGATCGCACCACGCCACCAGATGCGTGGCCGTGTCCGGCACCCCGCCCTGGCCCTCCCGCGGTGTCCACGAGGCACGGATCTCGATCTGCGAGGCGGCGGGGCGCTCGGACAGCCCGCCGAAGTAGTGCGAACTCGCCCGCGTGACCGTGCCGCTCGGCTCGCCGTACGTCAGCCCGCGCGCCGCGAGCGCACCGGTCAGCCAGGACCAGCACACCTCCGGAAGCAGCGGATCCGCCGCCATCTCCGGCTCCAGCTCCGCGCGCACCAGCGTCACCAGGCGGAAGGTGCCCCGCCAGGCGTCGTGCCCGGCCGGCTCGTGCAGCAGCACCAGCCGGCCGTCGGCCACGTCCTCCTCGCCGTCCACGACCGCCGCCTCCAGCGCGTACGCGTACGGGGCGAGCCGTTTGGGCGCCGGGGTGGTCTCCACTTCGATCTGCGGGCGCAGCCGCGCGCCCCGCAACGCGTCGACGGCGGTCCGGAAGGGCAACGGGGGCGCCGTTCCCCCGAGCCCGAGATCCGCATCGGTGTCCTTCGCTTCGTCCATTCCGCCCGTGCCGTCCGACAGTCGTCCCTGAGCCGCAGCCATGCGGGGAAGGTTAAGCGGAAGCGGGCCCCGGCGCGGGGAGGGACACCCGGGGCGGGCAACGGTGTCCGGATCGTGTCGCACCGGCGTGGCGCGAACGCGGTGCCCGGCGTGGCGCGGGGGGTGGGGACACGGCCCGGCGCGGGTGTGAGGCAGGACGCGGGACACGGCCTGGCGTGAGGTGCGGGAAACGGCCCGGTGCGGGGCGCGGCGCTCGGGCGGCCTGCGGTGCGGGAGTGCCGGCGGGCCGTGGGAGACTGGCCGGGTGAGCGCCAATGTCAGCCCGCGGGGCAAGCAGCCGACCCAGACGTACGACAGTGCCTTCCTCAAGGCGTGCCGGCGTGAGCCGGTGCCGCACACTCCGGTGTGGTTCATGCGGCAGGCGGGCCGCTCACTGCCGGAGTACCGCAAGGTGCGCGAGGGCGTCGCGATGCTCGACTCCTGCATGCGCCCCGACCTCGTCGCCGAGATCACGCTCCAGCCGGTGCGCCGCCACCACGTCGATGCGGCGATCTACTTCAGTGACATCGTCGTCCCGCTCAAGGCGATCGGCGTCGACCTCGACATCAAGCCCGGCATCGGCCCCGTCGTCGAGGAGCCCTTCCGCACCCGCGCCGACCTGGCCCGGCTGCGCGACCTCACCCCCGAGGACGTCTCCTACGTCACCGAGGCGATCGGCCTGCTGACCGCCGAGCTCGGCGCCACCCCGCTGATCGGCTTCGCGGGCGCCCCGTTCACCCTCGCCAGCTACCTCGTCGAGGGCGGCCCGTCCCGCACCTACGAGAACGCCAAGGCGATGATGTACGGCGACCCGGAGCTCTGGGCCGACCTCCTCGACCGCCTCGCGGACATCACCGCCGCCTTCCTCACCGTGCAGATCGAGGCCGGAGCCTCCGCGGTCCAGCTGTTCGACTCCTGGGCCGGCGCGCTCGCCCCGGCCGACTACCGGCGCTCGGTGCTGCCCGCCTCGGCCAAGGTCCTCGACGCGGTGTCCGGCCACGGCGTCCCCCGCATCCACTTCGGTGTCGGCACCGGCGAGCTCCTCGGCCTGATGGGCGAGGCCGGCGCGGACGTCGTCGGCGTCGACTGGCGCGTCCCGCTGGACGAGGCCGCCCGCCGCGTCGGCCCCGGCAAGACGCTCCAGGGCAACCTCGACCCGACCGTGCTGTTCGCCGGCACGGAGGCGGTGGAGGCGAAGACCCGCGAGGTGCTGGCCGCGGCCGAGGGCCTCGAGGGCCACGTCTTCAACCTCGGCCACGGCGTCATGCCGACCACCGACCCGGACGCGCTGACCCGCCTCGTCGACCACGTCCACACCGTCACCGCCCGCTGACCGCGCGGGCCGTTCACCGCGCGGGCCGTTCACCACGGGGACCCGGGGCCGTGCCCGCCTGCCGAGCAGCAGGCCGCGCGGCTCCGGGGCGGGGGAGTACCGGGGCGCAGCGGCCGGGCGACCGGCACGCCGGCCACGGAGCCCACGGCATGTGCCCCGTACGCCACCGCCCCGGCGCCGGTGACGCCCGCACCGGACGAGTACGCCGCCTGCGGCGCGAACCACGGGCCGAGCACGGTCCAGGCGGGCAGCCGCAGCGGCAGGAAGACCAGGAAGGGCACGAGGACCCCGACGCGTGCCCTCGGGCAGGGCACCAGGCAGGCGCCGAGGACGCCCGCGACGGCTCCCGAGGAGCCGGTCACGGGAGTGGCGGAGCCGGTGTTCGTGAGAGCGAACCCGTGGGCGGTCGCATGCCCGCAGACCGGGTGGGACAGCAGGTACCGCACGTGCCCCACGCGGTCCGGGAGGCGGACCACCCGTTGGCGTGGGAGGCAGTCCCGATGGCCGGCTGCGGGCTCAGGAACGGCGGGGCGCGCGGTCGACGTGAACAGCGTCGTCGCGGATGACGTGTACCGGGTGACCGAGCAGGGGCGCTCCGGCACGCACCAGTTGGTGAAGCTGAAGCACCGCAAGGATGGTGGGTTCCGAGCGGCCCCTGTGCCCGTCGACGAACGCTACGAGCGTGTGCGTGGCCGTCCCCGCACGTGTGCCGGGACGCGGATCAGCTCCCGCAGCCCCGCCCGTCGCGGAACCGCGTCCAGACGGTGGTAGAACTCGCCGACGTCGAGCGCCAGCTGGCGGCCGGCGGTCCAGTACGGGATGACCGCGCGCGAGGGCGTCCCGAGCCACACGGCCTGCCCGCCCAGGGGCCGGCTCCTCACGTCCCCCCGCAGCGCGACGCTGCGGCCGACACCGAGGACCTGGAAGTACGCGGACACGTCGTGGACACCACGGTCCAGGGGACCGCCGCCGGCCGCGGTGAGCGGATCGATCCGCATCGTCCCGGCCACCACGGGCCGCCGCCGGCCGCCCCTGCCGTTCTCGAGCCGCACGGCGAGATCCGACGCGGGGAACCAGCCGACGTGCTGTCCGCGGTGGGAGAGCCGGATCTCCCCGTAGGCGGCGGTCAGGTGATCGCCGACCGCCCACTCCCCGGCTCCGGCGATCCCCTCGGTCAGCGCCGGATCGAGCACCAGGCGCCCCCCGCGCTCCAGGAGGGTCACCGCCCTGCCGTCCTGGTGGGCCAGGTACATCCGCACCGGGGCGGTGAGCGCGCCGTCGTGCCAGCGGGGCCGGCCGAGTTCCGCGAGGGGCCTCACCTGGCGGACGCGGCGGGCCAGCAGCGACAGGGCGTCGAGGCGGCCCTCCTCCAGCAGACGGGCCCGCAGCCGCGTCACCGCCGGAAACCCTTCCCGGACGGACGGCGGGAACTCCTCGAGCACCAGCCGCCGTACCGCCTCGAACCGCTCCTGGACCTGACCGTGGCCGCTCAGCACGTAGGGCTCGCTCATGTGGCGGAGGATCTCCACCCGGTAGGTCCGGCGGAGCATCGCGTCCTGCACCGGACCGGGCGGGGTGTGCCCCTTGACGGTCTGCACGACCGTGCGCAGCCAGCCGAAGTACTCGTCGACGACGAGCTGCCTGCTGCTGGTGTTCCCGCCGTCCTCCCGGCGCATCCAGTAGTAGCAGGGGTAGTCGCCCAGGACCGAGACGCACCGCGCCACCGCGTACGCGTGCGCCATGAACACCTGGTCCTCGAGCCGGCACCGGCCCTCCGGGAACCTGACGTCGTTGTCCAGGAGGAAAGCGCGGCGGAACATCTTGTGGGGCGTCAGACTCTCGAACAGCGGGTGGTCGCTCACGGTGCAGCGGTCGACCGTGCGGGCGAAGACATTGCTGGGCCCTGCCATGGTGCCCGCCGGTTTGCCGAGAACGATGTCCGATCCGTTGCGCCTGCCCAGGTCGTAGAGCCGTTCCAGCGCCTCGTGGCCCAGTTCGTCGTCCTGGTCGACGAACTGGACGTACTCGCCCCGGCTCAGCCGCACCCCGACGTTCCTCGGCTTCCCCGGCCAGCCGGAGTTCTCCTGGCGGTGCACCCGCACGTGGGGGTGCAGGGCCGCGAGCCGGTCCAGGCGTTCGGCCGAGTCGTCGGTCGAGCCGTCGTCGACGTACACGACCTCGTAGGCGTCGCGGCCGATGCTCTGCCCGAGCAGGCTCCGCGCGCACTTGTCGATGTAGGAGCCCGCGTTGTGGACGGGGACGACGACGCTGACTTTGAGCACGGGATCCACCCTCGTGTCCGACTGGGGGGCGCGGTGGTCTCGGTGTCCGACGGCGGCGGAACGCCGGTTCCGGCGCCGCCGTCCGTTCCCGGGACGGCCACGGGTGAGAACCACCTGAGCCCACGGGCGAGGAACGTAACACCGCAGACGGAGCCGCACCGCGAACGAGCGGCACATGCACCCGAATGGCGCACCGCACCGCACCGCGCCGGGCGGTGGCACGGGACGGCCCCGCCGGCGGGGGGCAGACCGGCGGGGCCGTCCGTCGTACCGCGCTGGCTCGGTGGACGGAGCGCTCCTCCTGCGGGAACACTCCGCCGACGACGTCCTCGGCGAACGCCTTCGCCGCACGGATGGTCTGCGGGGGAGCGTCGGTTGAACGTCGTCTGGGGGACCGTGCCTCCACTCAGCGGACGGGAAGCAGACGAAGGCGGTAACGGCGCGAAGAGCGACCAGAGTTCGTCAGGAACCAACCGCTGCGACAAACCAACACCCATGGCACGGCATCATGCCGCCTCCACCGCACACCACGTGGACACCCTCTTGGCCTGGCCTCCCCACACGCTGCCGCGCTTCGGAACACCCCCGCGGACGCGGGGGTGTTCCGGCGACGAAGTCCGCGGCGATCAGCGCGTAGGTGACCCACGGGGTGCGCCGTGCCGGATTCACGTCATGAACGGGGATGACCACGTCCTCCGTCCGCCCGCGCGGCCGCCGGTGAACCCGCCGCCCGCTGAACACCGCCGTCCGGCGCTGCGTATCCCTTCCCAACTGCCTGCGGCGCGGGGAAGGGGCCGCGGGGCCGACGTGAGGAACGGACCATGAACGACCGAGTGAACGCTGCGATGCAGGCGCTGCCCGACGGGGAGGCGGAACTCACGCTCGTGGTGCGCCTCTCCTGGGAGGACATCGCCCGGCTCGGCCAGGAGGCGGGGCGGCTCGCCTCCCAGATGCAGCGGCCGGTGACGCTGGACGAGGCGGTGGGCCACCGTCTGCGCTCGGCGCGGGCCACCGCCGCGCACGCGAAGCCGGCGGGGGAGCAACCGCCGGCCGCCGTGAGCGCGGGGGCCACCGGTACGGCCGGTCCCACCGGTACCGGCGGCGCCGGCGCCTCCGTGTCGTCCCTGTCCTCCCTGCCGTCCCGGCCCGCGGCGGACCCTGCGCGGCCTCCGGCGGAGCAGGCGCGTCAGGCGATCGAACGGATCAACGGGACCGCTTAGGGGTCCTTCTCACCGTGCCCGCCCGGGTCGCGCGGCCCGGCACCGCGCCACGCCGCGTTGCCGAAAAGCCCTGGTGGCTCCGTTACGAGGGCTCTCCGGCGCCTTGCGACGCACGGCACCGGACCGCGCGACCCGACCGGACACTCGTAGGGAAAGGACCCCTCAGGGACCTGGTGCGAAAGCGGCGCCTGCCGCGCGACGCCACTTCCGCCACCGGCCCCGGGCGGGAGCGCACGGGAGGACGGCGGTCAGGGCGTGCGCGGCGACGGCCGTCCCGCCGTGGCGCGGATCTTCGCGGTGGCCTTGCGGGCCGCCACCAGGACCGGGTCCCAGACGGGGGAGAACGGCGGGGCGTACCCCAGGTCCAGCATGGTCATCTGCTCCACCGTCATCCCGGCGGTGAGGGCGACCGCCGCGATGTCGACGCGCTTGCCCGCGCCCTCCCGGCCGACGATCTGGACCCCGAGCAGGCGGCCCGTGCGCAGCTCGGCGAGCATCTTCACCGTCATGGGGGAGGCGTTCGGGTAGTAGCCCGCACGGCTGGTCGACTCGATGGTGACCGTCTCGAACCGCAGCCCCGCGCGGTGGGCGTCCTTCTCCCGCAGCCCGGTGCGCGCGATCTCCAGGTCGCAGACCTTGCTGACCGCGGTGGCGACCACGCCCGGGAAGGTGGCGTAGTCGCCGCCGACGTTCGAGCCGATGATCTGGCCGTGCTTGTTGGCGTGCGTGCCGAGCGCGATGTGCCGCTCCTGCCCGGAGACCAGGTCGAGCACCTCCACGCAGTCGCCGCCGGCCCAGACGTTCCTGTACCCGCGGACCCGCATCGACCGGTCGGTGAGCAGCCCGCCGTGCCGGCCCAGCGGCATCCCCGCAGCCCGCGCCAGACCCGTCTCCGGCCGCACCCCGATGCCGAGCACCACCACGTCCGCCGGGTACTCGGCGTCCGCGGTCGTCACGGCCCGCACCCTGCCGTCGTCCCCGGTGAGCAGCCCGGTGACCTCGGCGCCGTTCACCATGGTGATGCCCAGGCCCTCCATCGCCTCGTGCACCAGGCGCCCCATGTCGGGGTCGAGGGTCGCCATGGGCTCCCGGCCGCGGTCGACGACGGTCACCTCGTAGCCGCGGTTGATCAGCGCCTCGGCCATCTCCACGCCGATGTACCCCGCGCCGACGACCACCGCGCGGCGGCCGGTCGTGCGCTCCAGCGCGTCGATCAGGGCCTGGCCGTCGTCCAGGGTCTGCACCCCGTGCACACCGGGGGCGTCCATGCCGGGCAGCTCCGGGCGGATCGGCCGCGCGCCGGTCGCGATCACGAGCTTGTCGTACGACGTCCAGGACTCGGTGCCGGAACCGAGGTCCCGCGCGCGCACCCGGTTGCGGCCGGGGTCGATCTCCGTGACCTCGGTGCCCATCCGCAGGTCGATGTGGCGCGCGCGGTGCTCCTCGGGCGTGCGGGCGATCAGCTCGTCGCGTTCGGTGACGTCGCCGGCCACCCAGTAGGGGATGCCGCAGGCCGAGAAGGACGTGAAGCGCCCGCGCTCGAAGGCCACGATCTCCAGCTCGTCGGGTCCCTTCAACCGGCGCGCCTGCGACGCCGCGGACATTCCCGCGGCGTCGCCGCCGATCACCACCAGGCGTTCCGGTCCCTCCGCGGCCGGGCCCGCGCCGTCGCCCGTACCCGTGTTCGTGCCCGTGCTCGTAGTCGTGGTCATACGGCCACGCTACGGGGGCCGGTCACTTCGTACCGGGCTCCGGGGCCTCCCCCGGGGTCCGGGCCGTCGTGCCCGCGGACGAGGGCCGGGACGCGGGAACGGGCCGGGACGCGGGAACGGGCGGGGAGGCCGGAACGGGCGGGGAGGCGGGGGCCGGCCGTGTACGGCGGGGCAGCCCGGGGCGTACGGCCTTCCGCCACAGCAGCGCGAGCAGGGCCGCCACCACCGCGAACGGCAGCGCCGCGCCGATCGCCACCGCGAGCCAGCGCAGCATGGTCACGAACGCCTCCCAGCCGCCGGCGAGCGCGTCCAGGAACCCGGGGCCGTCGTCCTGTGCGCTCTGCTCCACCCGCCTCTCGGACAGGGTCAGGGTGATGGTGGCCAGGCTCGCGCGGTCCTTCAGGGACGCCTGCCGGGCGAGCAGGGCCTCCAGGTCGGCCTGACGGGTGCTGAGTTCGCCCTCCAGGGTGACCACGTCGCTGAGCCGGGTGGCCCGGTCCATCAGCTCGCGGATCCGGGCCACGCTGGCGCGCTGCGTCCTGATCCGGCTCTCGACGTCGACGACCTGGTCGGTGACGTCCTGCGCCTTCGCGCTGCGTTCGACCAGTTCGCCGGATCCCTCGAGGTCCGCGAGGACCTCGTCGTACTTCTCGGCGGGGACGCGCAGCACCACGCGCGTGAGCTCGTGGCCCTCCGCGTCCTGCCGGGTGTTCTCGTCGCCGACGTAGCCGCCCGCGTTCTCGGTGGTGGTGCGCGCGTCGCCCAGCGCCGCCGGCGCGTCCTTCACCCGCACGGTCAGCGCGGCGGTGCGGATGATGTGGCTCGTGGCGGTGATCCTGTCCGCGGGCGGCGCCGTCGCCCGCGAACCGTCCGCCGAGCTGCCGGCGGCCCCGTCCCGCGCCGCCCCTCCCTCCGCCCCCTCCTCGGCGCCCCCCTGGGCGTCGGCCGGCGCGACGGCGGCCTTGTCGTCGGAGGCACTGGAGTCGCTGCTCGAGCCCGCGCCGCCGCATCCGGCCAGGGCGAGGGCGGCTGCCAGCAGCAGGCCCGGCACGGCGTGTGCCGGCCGTACGGATCGTCGTGTGCGCATGCGGGTCCCCCCGGGGTTCGTGACCGATGACGTTCCTACGACGCCGCAGGGCGGTGGAACGAGGGCGCGAAACGGTCCCGAAGCGGTCACGGCAGGGACTCGGGGCGGAACGACGGAGGGCCGGACGGCCCTGGTGGGACCTCCCGTGGCGTCTGAGAGGGTGGAGCCATGAGCGGATCACACACGGGTGCGGAGCAGCGGGTCGTCGTCGTGGGAGCCGGCATCGCCGGACTGGCCGCCGCGCACCGGCTGCTCGGGCGCGGGGCACGGGTGACCGTGCTGGAGGCCTCGGAGCGGGTCGGCGGCAAGCTGCTGCCCGGCGAGATCGCGGGCGCGCGCGTGGACCTCGGCGCCGAGTCGATGCTGGCCCGCCGCCCGGAGGCGGTGACCCTCGCCCGCGAGGTGGGCCTTTCCGACCGGCTCCAGCCGCCGGCCACCGCGACCGCGTCGCTGTGGACCCGCGGTGCCCTGCGCCCCATGCCCAAGGGGCACGTCATGGGCGTCCCCTCCTCCGCCGACGCCCTGGCCGGGGTGCTCTCCGACGAGGGCCTCGCCCGGATCGGCCAGGACGCCGGGCTGCCCCGCACCGAGGTCGGCGACGACGTCGCCGTGGGCGAGTACGTGGCCGCCCGCCTCGGCCGCGAGGTCGTCGACCGGCTGGTCGAGCCGCTGCTGGGCGGTGTGTACGCGGGTGACGCGTACCGGATCTCGATGCGTTCCGCCGTCCCCCAGCTGTTCCGGGCCGCGCGGACGCACATCTCCCTGACCGAGGGCGTCCGCGACATCCAGGCCAAGGCCGCCGCCGCCACCGACGACCGGCAGACCGGACCGGTGTTCATGGGCATCGAGGGCGGCGTGGGCACCCTCCCGCTCGCCGTCGCCGCGTCGGTACGGGCACGCGGCGGGGAGATCCGTACCGGAGCCCCGGTCACCGAACTGCGCCGGGAGCCGGCCGGCGGCTGGCGGGTCGTCACCGGGGAACGGGAGCTGCGCGCCGACGCCGTCGTCGTCGCCGTCCCCGCCCCGGCCGCCGCCCGGCTGCTGCGCGCCGAGGCGCCCGGCGCCGCCGCCGAGCTGGCCGGCGTCGAGTACGCCTCCATGGCGCTGGTCACGCTCGCCTACCGCCGCGCGGAGACCGACCTGCCCGCGGGCAGCGGATTCCTGGTGCCGCCGGTCGACGGCCGCACCATCAAGGCGTCCACCTTCGCCTCGCGCAAATGGGGCTGGATCGGCCAGGAGAACCCGGACCTCATGGTCCTGCGCACCTCCGTCGGCCGGCACGGCGAGACGGAGATCCTGGACCGCGACGACGCCGGCCTCGTGGAGGTCTCCCGGCACGACCTGCTGGCCGCCACCGGCCTGGACGCCACCCCGGTCGCCACCCGGGTCACCCGCTGGCAGGACGGCCTGCCCCAGTACCCCGTCGGCCACCACGCGCGCGTGGCCCGCGTCCGCGAGCACCTCGCCGCCCTCCCGGGGCTGACCGTGTGCGGCGCGGCCTACGACGGCGTCGGCATCCCCGCGTGCATCGCGAGCGCGTACGAGGCCGCCGACGCCGCCGCCGACCAGATCCACGGTGGGGCCCCGCACGACGCGCGGGACGTCACCGCCACCCGGTGAAGGACCCTCCACGGAGGAGCAGGAGAATAAGGGACATGAGCGACGACGCCACCACCCCCGCACCCGACCGGATCCCGAACAAGGGCAAGCTGGCCAAGGACCTGAACGAGGTCATCCGCTACACCCTGTGGTCCGTCTTCAAGCTGAAGGACGTGCTGCCCGAGGACCGCGCCGGGTACGCCGACGAGGTCCAGGAGCTGTTCGACCGGCTTGCCGCCAAGGACGTCACGGTCCGCGGCACGTACGACGTGTCCGGTCTGCGCGCCGACGCCGACCTGATGATCTGGTGGCACGCCGAGAGCAGCGACCAGCTCCAGGAGGCGTACAACCTCTTCCGCCGCACCAGGCTGGGCCGCGCCCTCGAGCCGGTGTGGTCGAACATGGCGCTGCACCGGCCCGCCGAGTTCAACCGCTCGCACATCCCGGCGTTCCTCGCCGACGAGGAGCCCCGCGCCTACGTGAGCGTGTACCCCTTCGTGCGCTCCTACGACTGGTACCTGCTGCCCGACGAGGACCGCCGCCGCATGCTCGCCGACCACGGCAAGATGGCCCGCGGCTTCCCCGACGTGCGCGCCAACACGGTCCCCTCGTTCTCCCTCGGCGACTACGAGTGGCTCCTCGCCTTCGAGGCCGACGAGCTGTACCGCATCGTCGACCTCATGCGGCACCTGCGCGGCTCCGAGGCCCGGATGCACGTCCGTGAGGAGGTCCCGTTCTACACGGGCCGCCGCAAGGACATCGCGGAACTCGTCGCGGGCCTCGCCTGATCAGGCCGCGGGCCGGGGCTCCGCACGCCGCTCCGGCTCCGCCCGTGGTGCCGGTTCCGGGCGCGGTGCGCAGGACGCGCGCCGCCCCGGGACCCGGCCGGTGAGCAGGTACTCCTCCAGGTGGCCGTTCACGCAGGCGTTGGTCCCGCCCGCGATGCCGTGCGTACCGGCGTCCCGCTCGGTCACCAGCGCCGAACCCGCGAGCCGCCGGTGCAGCTCCAGGGCCCCCTCGTGCGGGGTGGCCGCGTCCCGCTCGGCCGCCAGGACCAGCGTCGGCGGCAGCGCGCCCGTGCCGGCGCGCACGTCCAGCGGCTGCTGCCGGGGCGCCGGCCAGAACGCGCAGGGCAGATTCGTCCACACGTTGTCCCAGGTCCCGAACGGGGCCCGGCGGGCGAGCCGGGTGTTGTCCCGGTCCCACACCGCCCAGTCCGTCGGCCAGGGCGCGTCGTTGCACTCCACGGCGACGTACACCGCGCGCGCGTTCTCCGTCTCCACGGCCGCCTCCGGATGCGCCTGCGCCTGTTCGACCAGCGGCCCGGGGTCGCCCCTCAGATAGGCCGACAGGGCGTGCGCGCGATGCGGCCAGTGGTCGTCGTAGTACCCGGCCTGCAGGAACGCCCCCTGCAACTGGCCCGGCCCCACCGTCCCGCCCGCCGGTTCCTTCGCCAGCCGCGCCCTCGCCGTCTCGTAGCTGCGCTGCACCTCGCGCGGTGTGTCGCCCAGCCCGTACACGTCGTCGTGCCGGGCGACCCACGTCCGGAAGTCCGCCCAGCGGTCCTCGAACGCCGCGGACTGGTCGAGGTTGTTGCGGTACCAGATCTGCGCCGGGTCCGGGTTCACCGCCGAGTCGAACACCATCCGCCTCACGTGCGCCGGGAACATCGTGGCGTACAGCGCCCCGAAGTACGTCCCGTACGACGCCCCCATGAAGGTCAGCCGCGGCTCCCCGAGCGCGGCGCGCAGCACGTCCAGGTCACGGGCGTTGTTCAGGGAGTGGTAGTGCCGCAGCGAGTCGCCGGCCCGCTCCGCGCAGCCGCGCGCGTACGCCTTCGCCCGCGCGACGCGCTCCCGCTTGTACGCCGGGGAGGGGTGTGTCGGCGCCTGCGTGGGGCCCTGGGCGAACGTCTTCGGGTCCTGGCAGGACAGCGGTGCGGAACGGCCCACCCCGCGCGGGGCGTAGCCCACCAGGTCGTACGCCGCCGCGATGCGCTTCCATTCCGGGAGCAGGCCGATGAGCGGGAAGTACGTCCCGTCGGAGCCCGGCCCGCCCGGGTTGTGCACCAGCGCGCCCTGCCGGGGCACGGCGCGCCCGCCGTCCTTCCGCGTGGCGCGGACGCGGCTGACGGTGAGTCGGATCTGCTTGCCGTCCGGGCGGGCGTAGTCGAGCGGGACGGTGACCGTGCCGCACTTGACGGTGCCCGGCAGGTCCCGTGCGTCGGGACACGGGCCGAACGCGATGCCCTCGGCCGCGGCGCGCGCGGCGGCCACCGCGGTGCCGCGCAGCTCGGCCGCGCCCGGGGCGGCGGTGGCGCCACCGGCCGGCGCGACGGCCAGGGTGGTGAGCAGCAAGGACCCGGCGGCCGCGTGGACGACGGCAGTTCTCATCGCGTTCCCTTCGGTGCGCGCCGCTCGCACGGCGTTCGACACCAGGGATGCTTCGTCCGGCGGGCGGGGCAGGGCAAGCACCGCCGGTGGGTGTCGCCGTCAGTGCTCCCGTGCGCCCCCCCGGAACCGGGGCCGTCCCTCGTGCGGTGACGACGGTCCGGGGCGCCGTCCGGACGGCGCCCCGGACCGTGCTCCAGGAGGTGCTCGCGGTGCGTGGAGGCCGCCCGCGGGCCCGGGTCGCCCACCGCGCGGTCGTCGGCTGCATCGGCCGGGCCGGGAGACCGGGCCCCACGACGGGACGGCGAGGGACTCACTGGAATCCGTCCGGGGCGAACAGGCGCGACACCGTGTCCCAGTCGTCCTGACCGAGCCGGAGCGCCGCCGCCTCGGTCACCGCCTCCCACTGGTCCGGTGAGCGAGGTGAGACGATGGGGGCGGTGACCGCGGGGTGCTGCCGCAGCCAGGCCAAAGCCAGCCCGGACACACTGGCCTCACGGTCGCGGCCCAGCTCGCGCAACTCCTCGATCCGTTCGAGGTTCGCCTTGCTGCGAAAGCCCCGGTAGTACACCTGCTCCGTCGCGGCCAAGCGGCTGCCGGGCTGCGGCACGGCACCGTCCAGGTATCGCTCGGAGAGAATCCCCCCGGCCAGCGGGGAGAACGGCGTGAACGCGATGCCCTCGCTCATCAGCAGCGGCAGCACAGTGGTTTCGCCGTGGCGGTCGAGCAGGTTGAAGCGGTTCTGGACGACGGCTGGACGCGTTCGCCCCCGTTCGTCGGCAGCACGGAGGATCGTGCTGAGCGCCTCCAGGCCGACGTTGCACACGCCCCAGGCCGAGATGACGCCTTCGCCCTGGAGGTCGGAAAGGGCCTGTACGGTCTCGGGCCAGGGTGTGCGCGGGTCCGGTGCGTGGGCGAGGAACACGTCCACGCGGCCGAGTCTTTCGACACTCTGGGCACACTGTTGTCGCAGGTACTCGGCCGACAGGTTCGTCGGCGGGGTGCCCCCGTCGTACGTGATCCCGGCCTTCGTCATGATCACGGTGCGTTCGTCGGCGGCATCGCGCACCCAGCGGCCGACGGTGGCCTCGCTGGCGCCGTCGCCGTACGAGTCGGCCGTGTCGATGGTCGTGACGCCGAGCGCGGCTGCCTCACCGAGCCGGTCGCTCCCGTCCTCGGGAGAAAGTCCGAACCCGCGCGTAGCAGGCGAGGAGCCGACGCCACCGATGCCGCCGGCGCCGAAGACGAACGCGCTGACGGACAGCGGCGACGAACCCAGCGGTACCGTGCCGATGGCGGCTGTCACGGTCGCCCGCCCGCAGGGACGGTGTAATTGGCCATGGTGTTCCTTCCGCGGTCCGGCCTCCTCGGCTGACCACCCGTCGGCCGGGTCGACGGGTGCCGTCATGCGACTGCGCGCCCCGATGACCTCACCTGCGGTGAGGAAGGCCTCGGCCGAGGCGTTCACGCCGGGATCGACCTCAGTGACGCGCTGCAGGACGGACCTCGTCGCCTCCTGGGCGGAGAAGGCTCGCGCCCGGACCCCGCGTGCGACGTCGATGGACGACATCTGCCAGCTCTCCATGCCGCTCCTCCCCGAACAGTCCGCCGGAACGCGACCGTACAGCCGCCGACATGCCCTGGCCAGTGCATGTTTGGCAGCCCTAAAGTGCGCCCCATGCAATTGGATCTGAATCTCATGGCAGTGCTGGACGCCCTCCTCGAGGAAGGCAGCGTGGCGGGGGCCGCGGAACGGCTGGGTCTGTCCGCTCCGGCCACGAGCCGCAGCCTCGGCCGGATCCGTCGACTGACCGGGGACCAGATCCTGGTCCGCTCCGGCAGGACGATGACACCGACTCCTTACGCGCTGGAAATCCGGGACGACGTGCACTATCTCGTCGCGCAGTCTCGCGCGGTCCTCGAACCGAAGCGCACACTGGATCTCGGCACCCTGCGGAGGGCTTTCATCATCCGGGGGAACGACGCACTCACCACGGCGATCGCCCCTCATCTCCTCGCCGCGATCCAGCAGGCCGGCCCCGGTCTGTCCGTGCGGCTGCTCGCGGAGGCCGACATCGACACGAACGACTTGCGGCACGGCAGGGTCGACCTGGAGATCAGCTCGACCATGCCGGCCCTGCCGGAGATCAACCACGAAACGCTCGGCGACGACCGGCTCGTAGTCGCGTTCCGCCCCGACCACCCCTGCGCGGGAAGCCTGTTGACCGCTGAGCGCTTCGCTGCAGCCGACCACGTCATCGTCTCCCGTCGCGGCCGAACCGAGGACCCGATCGACGTCGCCCTGAAGAACCTCGGTCTGCGCCGCAGAGTTGTGGCGTCCGCCCCGACCAGCACTGCGGCACTGCACATCGTCAGTCAGAGCCAGCTGTTCGTCGTGGTGTCCGAGCAGGTCTGCCGGCCGACGCTCGACGCCTGCGGACTCCGCACCAGTGCGCCACCGTTCGACCTCGCGCCCGTGCCGGTGACCCTGGCCTGGCACCAGCGCTACGACAACGACAAGGCCCACGCCTGGCTCCGGGCTCAGGTGCGTGACGCTTTCGCCGCCTTCGGCGGGCGCCGGCCTCCGGCAGACGCCGACGCGGCCGGAGCGAGGCGGCCGACCGCGGAATAGCGGGACGGGCGGCACGCCGCTCGGCGGCGTGCGCGGCCGAGAGCAGTCGAATGCACGGGGGTAAATCTTCCATTGACTAAATTGCATTTGATGCAGGCGGCGGGTGCTCGTAGTGTCGAGGCACACCTCCGGGCCGTACCCCGCTCGACGAAGGAAGCCCCGCCTGTCGTATCGGTGCTCACCGGCGACCTGGCAGCTGAGCTCTCGCTGCAACCCTTCGGACGCGCCGACGTCCCGCTCACCGGCACGGACAGCTCTCTCGACCCTGTCCGTCATGAACAAGGAGCGAAGAAGTTGTCCACGAAATCCACGGTGATCGTCGGTGGCGGCCTGGTGGGACTCACCGCCGCAGCCTCCCTCGAACTCATCGGCCACGATGTCGTCGTGCTGGAACAGGCGCCGAGGATTCGAGCTGTCGGCGCCGGCATCGGCCTGTGGGCCAACGCGTTGCGAGAGTTCGACCACCTCGGTATCGGCGCAGCAGTCCAGGACATGGGCATCGAACAGAACACGTGGTTCTTCGACCCGGCCGGCGCTCCGGTCCGCGCCCCCGGACACACCGACAGCGATCACCGGTTCCTGCTCGTGCCGCGCCCTCAGTTGAACAGCCTCTTGGCCGACACCGTCGGCCGCGACCGCATCCGCCTGGGCGCACACGTGACGGGATACACCGAAACGGAATCGGACGTCGTCGTGCACCTCGCCGACGGCGAGGCGCTTCGCGCGGATCTGCTGATCGGTTCGGACGGCGTCCACTCGCCCATACGCAGGCAACTTGTACCGGGGAGTGACGCCGTGGCGCACCCCGGCCACTACGCCTGGCGCGCGATCGTGCCGACCGGCAACCAGAAACCGGAGACTACCGTGCTCACCGTCGGGCACCACCGAACCCGCGGTGGGTACGCGAGGATCGCCGGCGACCGAACCATGTGGATGGTCAACCAGTTCGATGCCGGACCGCTCACCGGAAGCAAGCGCGAACGGGCTCTGGAGCGCGCACAGAACCTGGTCGAGGCGGGATGGAACGACGAGCTCCTGTCCATGATCGCCGACACGCCGGACGAGTCCATCCTGGAGAACCAGATCACGCTTGTCCCGGAACTGCCCCGTTGGACCAGCGCGCGCGTCGCTCTGACCGGAGACGCCGCACACGGGCTGTCCCCCCACATCGCTGCCGGTGGCACTCTCGGCATCGAAGACGTCGGCGTCCTGCGCAGCATCCTGGCGGCCGAGACCGACCTGGAAAAGGCCCTCGCCACCTACGAACACGCCCGCAGCGCCCGCTTCGACACGGTACGCCGGCATTCCGCCGCCGTCGAACATGCCGGCGACGCAGCCGAATTCGCGCAACGTTACGCCGCGTTCAGCCACTGGATGCTCGCCACGGCGCCCGCCACCTGACATCGGCCTGGGGGGCGGCCACCCGCCCCACGACGCACACCTCCAAGAAATGGGGAGTCACCCGTGAAGTTCCGTGTTCGTACGACAGGGGCGGGAAGTAAATGCCGGACTGGATAGACATCGCGGAGTCGTTGATGGCGTCGTCCGCGCTCTACGCCGTGCTCATCGCGGTGTCCTTACTCGACTCTTTCCTCCCGATGATCCCGAGTGAGCCCGTCGTGATCCTCGCGGGTGTCGCCGGCGCAACCGGGCAGACGAACATCGTGCTCGTCATCGCCGCCACGACGCTCGGCGCCTTTCTCGGCGACCTCGTCCCCTACTCCATCGGGCGGCTGATGGGAGAACGCGTACTCAGGCGCCTGCCAGTCGGTACCAAACGCCGGACGGCGTACGACTGGTTCAGGCGCGAACTCGAAGCGCGCGGCGGTTTTGTGCTCGTCTCCACGCGGTTCATCCCGGTCGGACGCTATCTCGCCACGGGGGCGGCGGGGGTGGTGGGCTACCCGCTGCGCAAGTTCATGCTGTACGTCGCGATTTCCACCTCCACCTGGAGTGCCTACACCGCGCTGTCGGGATACCTCGGTGGCGTCTTCTTCCAGGAGAACACGCTTCTTGCCATCGGTGTCGGCGTCGGGCTCGCCTTCGCGGTGACCGGTGCGATGGAGTTCTCACGCCATATCCGGCGCCGCAAGAACCCTGTCAAGCCGGACGGCCTCGTTGCCGGAGATCGTTGAGGCGCGGGGAGGGGATCGAGCGAGACCTCCTCCCGGGCTACGACATCATCCGCGACGGCCTGCCAGGCGGGCCGAGGTCACGGCGACGCGGGCCGACGGCCGACGGACCGACGAGGCGAGTGCCGAGCAGGGGCAGGCTGATCACGCCGCTCGCCCGAGCGGGCCGAGCACGGTCGCCCAGCCGCGGGCCACCGGCAGCCGGCTCTGACGCGCCAGGGAGAGCCAGGGTGGCATCGGTGACCCGACAGGGGGCGCCGGACAGGAACGCGGTCCTGTACAGCGTCAGATCGCGCCCCCCCGTCACCGGCCGCCCCCACGTCGTGGGCGGCCGGGTTCGCGTGTCCCGGCCTCAACGCCTCAGCAGCACCCGCCGCGTGGCGCGCGCCAGCCGCACCGCGGGCCGGCGCGATCGCGGCCCGGGGCCGGACCGCTCCAGCCACCACTTCCGCAACTCCCGCAGGGGCAGCTGCTCGTGCTGCCGCTCCCGCTGCCCGGAGGTGAGCAGCAACTGCTCGACGAAGTCCAGGGCGTCCTGCCGGTACCCCCCGGTCATCGGCTGCTTCCGGGCATGGGTGAGGAAGGCCGCCCGGTACCGTCCGCCGAGCATCACCGGCAGCTCGGGCGCGACCTTGGCGACGACGTCCGCCCGCTTCGCGGCGAGCGCCCGCGACTGCACGGCCATCCGCACCCGGTCGAACCCCTCGGGCACGGGTGTCCCGGCGACCAGCGAGGACAGCACCGCCGCCTGGGCGAGCGCGACCCGCTGCCGCGCGGGTTCGCAGGAGCCGGCTCCCCTTACGGAGCCGGAGCCGGACCTCTTCGCCCGGGCGTTGCCGCTCCGGGCGGCCACCCCCTGCCCCACCGCCCCCCGAATGGCCGCCAACTCCCTTTCCAGTTCGCCCGGTCCGGGGAAGTTCTCGTCCCGTTCCAGGAGTACGCCGGGAGGGGAGACCCGGGAGGCGAGGTCGGTGAGGATGTCCAGTACCGGCCGGGGCACGGGATGGGCGTGGCTGTCGTGCCAGACGCCGTCCCGCTCGACGCCGCCCGCGACATGGACGTACGCGATGGCCTCCAGGGGCAGTTCGGCGAGCGCCTTCGCCGGGTCCTCGCCGCGGTTGACGTGGTTGGTGTGCAGGTTGGCCACGTCGACGAGCAGCCGTACGCCGGTGCGGTCGGCCAGGTCGTACAGGAACTGGCCCTCGGACATCTCCTCACCGGGCCAGGAGAACAGCGCCGCGATGTTCTCCACGGCGAGCGGTACGGGCAGGGCGTCCTGGGCGATCCGGACGTTCTCGCACAGCACGTCGAGTGCGTCCCGGGTGCGCGGCACCGGCAGCAGGTGACCGGCCTCGAGCCGAGGGGAGACGCTGAGCGGACCGCCCGCCCGCACGAACGCGATGTGCTCGGTGACCAGCGGAGACCGGAGCGCCGTGGCCCGCTCGGCCAGCGCCTCCAGCCGCCCCGCGTCCGGCCGCTCGGCCCCGCCGAGCCCGAGCGCGACCCCGTGCGGCACGACGGTCACCCCGCGCTCGCGCAGCCGCAGCAGCGACTCGGGGAGGTGCCCGGGACACACGTTCTCGGCCACCACCTCCACCCAGTCGATCCCCGGCATCCGCTCGACGTCCCCGGCGATCTCCGGCCGCCACCCGATTCCCGTCCCCAGTCGCTCCATGCCGCTGTCCCCTCCTCCACCGGCCACCCGGCCGGCCCCCACCGGACGTCCGTCCGGACGCGACGGGGATATGGCCCCGAAGCCCGCGCCCGAACCGCGTCGCGCCCACTTGCAGAGCAACATTTGAGCTTTCGGGAGGGAGGCGCAGGGTCGGTGCCCGAACGTGTGTGGGGCGAGCGGGCCTGCGGGGCGTACGCGTGCTGACGGTGGTCGTACACGGGGAGGCCGGGCGCGAAGCGGGCGACGGCGGCCATCAGCCGGTCCTGGTCGAGGCGCCACCCGGTCACCGCCCGGGAGGCCGCCGCGACCTCGGTCGGAACCGGCACGAGATGTTCCAGGAGGGCACGGGCCCTCGGGCCGCCACCGGGCAGGGCCGAAGCGCCCTCCCGCCGGGTGACCCCGACACAGGGCACGGAGGAGCGGCCCGTGGCCTGCCGCCAGAGCACCGCACCGGTGACGTCGCCCCACGGCGCACGGGCGGTGGTGGCCCCGTACCGGGCAGGGCTCCCGCCGGGCAGCACACCTGTCTCGTCCACCCGGAACGCGACCCTGCCGCTGAACGCCGCGTACGCCATGAACAGTGCGCCCGCGCCGAAGAGCGGCAGACCCAGACCGCGCACATACAGCGGCATGTCCGAGAACAGCAGGATTGCGGTGAAGACGGCGGAGACGGCTACGACTCCCGTGGTGCGGAGGTCCCAGCCGTAGCGCGCCTGGTACACGGGTGAGGTGGGGTCGGCCATGGCCGAATCACGACAGTGCCCGTCTCCCCGACGGAGGGGGGCCGGCATCGCAGCCGCCACCGCCACCGCCACCGCCACCGCCACCGCCACCGGGCAGGGGAGGCCGGCGCAGGGACGGGTGGTCCGCCACCACCGTGCTGGAGCCCGGGGCGACTTCCGTGAAGCCCGCGTCACGGACCAGGGGGAGACCGCAGGCGGTCAGGGTGGTCCAGTGGGACGGGGCGGCGGGGCGGACGGAGAGGGGGAAGCCGGCGTCGCGCCAGGCGGTGCGGTCCTTGTCGGTCAGCTCCCACCAGGCCAGTTGGGCCGCGTGGCCCGTCTGGGCCATGGCCTTGCCGGCCGACATGCCGAGGTCGGGGTTCAGCCAGAGGACGGGGGCCGTGGGATCCGCCGGGGGCGGGGGCTCCGGGTCGTCCAGGTCGGTACCGGAGACCTGGAGGCGGGCCAGGTCCTTGGGCCAGCCGTCCAGGGGGACGGGCGGGAAGACGCGGACCTCCGCCGACTTGCCGGTGACCGTGATGCCGGGCAGGGCCTCCGCGCGGCGCCACTCCGCACCGCGGGCCCTGCGGACCACCTTGCGGATGCGGGCGTCCTGCCAGTCGCGCATCGCCTGCGCCCACTCGCCCCCGCCCACCGACCGCTGGTCCGCCAGCATCGTCAGCACCGCGCGGGCCGCCGTCTCCAGCGCGTCCGTGCGGGCCGGGGGCGCCGACCGCTCGATGTGCGCCACCAGGGGCAGCACGAACTGGGGGGCTTCGTCGCGGGCGCTGGGCCCGGACCGGAAGGGACTCGCGGCGGCGGACGCCCGGTCATCGGTCTGGTCGCTGTTCACCCCGACAGTCTGCCAAGCCGCGCCGTGGTGCCGTCAGCCGGAGCAGGCGGTGCGCTGGGCCTCCTCCCACTCGCACACCGGGCACAGGGTGATCCCCTTGTACGACGCCGGGTACTCCGTCGGCTCCCGGCACAGCACGCACTCCGCGTACGGAGGCCCGCCGGCCTCGGGGGGCCGGGTCGCGTCGATCAGGCAGTAGTCGTTGCCGTCGGTGGTCATGCCTCCAGCGTAGGACGCTGTGCTCCCGGCCGGGTCAGCCCCGTTCGCCCGCCGCCGCGAGCAGGTCGGAGACCTTGACGAGGCGGTAGCCCCGGCGGCGCAGCTCCGGGACGATCGTGCGTACCGCCCGCTCGGTCGCCGGGGCCGCGCTGCGGGTGCAGTGCAGGACGACCACGGAGCCCGGACGCACTCCGTCCAGGACCTGCCGGGCCACCGCGTCGGCGTCCGTGGCGAAGGCGTCGCCGCCGACCACGTCCCACTGGACGGCGGTGACACCCGCCTGGGTGAGCGTCTTCAGCGCCTCGCGGTCGTAGCAGCCGCCGGGGAAGCGGAAGTACGGCATCGGGTCCTCCACCCCCACCTCGCGGAACGCCGTGTACGCCCGCTCCACGTCCGCCCGCATCCGGTCCCGGCCGACGGTCGGCAGGCCGTAGCAGTCGTCCGTGAACGCGTAGTGGCTGTACGAGTGGTTGGCGACCTCGAAGAGCGGGTCCCGGCCGATGGAACGGGCCTGGTCCGGGTACTCCTCGGCCCAGCGTCCCGTCATGAACACGGTGGACGGCACCCTCAGCGCGCGCAGGGTGGCGATCAGCCGCGGATGGTCGAAGCGCTCGCCCGCCGCCGCACGCGGGCCTTGGTCGGCGGTCATGTCGGCGTCGAAGGTGAGGGCGACGGTCTTCCCCGCGGTCCGGGGGGCGTTCTCGAAGACCGGGGTCAGGCCCGCCGGTCCCGGGGCCAGGGTGGGCGGGTGCGTGCGGGAGGGCGCGGTGGTGGCGGAGGGGGCGCCGCGTGGCAGCTGCGCGGGGTGGGGGGCGCCGCAGGCGGCGAGCGCGGCGAGCGCGGTGGTGAGGGCGCAGAAGGCTGCCGCTCGACGTACCGGTGTGATCACCGTATGAACGTATGGGGTGTATCGGGTGATTCGTCTTCTTTTGCCGGCGGACGGGGTGGGGTGCCACTCGGGTGGCCGAGTCCGGGGTGTCTTCCGCCCCCGCTTGCGGTGCGGGGCGCGCCGGACTAACGTACAACCAAATGGTTGTAGATGGCTTGACCGACGACAGCGTGGACCGGCTGTTCCACGCCCTGGCCGACGCGACGCGTCGCGACATACTCCGTCGTTGCGTGCGGGCTGGGCTGTCCGTGTCACGTCTGGCCGAGGCGTACCCGATGAGCTTCGCCGCGGTGCAGAAACACGTCACGGTGCTGGAGCGGGCCGGTCTGGTCACCAAGCAGCGCAGCGGCCGGGAGCGGCTGGTGCGGACCGACCCCGACGCGGTGGACAGGGCACGGCAGGCCCTCGGCGAACTGGAGACGGCCTGGCGGGCGCGCGTGGACCGGATGTCCGGTCTGCTGGTGGACGAAGCCCGGACCGGATCCGGGACCGAGGCCCCGAGCGGCGCCGGAACCGCGGCGAGGCCGGGCGACGGCAGGGAAACGACGGAAGGACAGGACCGATGACCGTCACGAGCGTGGACAAGGATGTCGACCGGCTGACCCTCACCGTGATCGCGGACTTCACCGCACCGGTCGAGAAGGTGTGGCAGCTGTGGGCCGACCCGCGGCAGCTGGAGCGCTGGTGGGGGCCGCCGGCCTACCCGGCGACCGTGGAGGAGCACGACCTCACCCCGGGCGGGGAGGTCACGTACGTCATGACCGGCCCGGAGGGCGAGAAGTACGGCGGCTGGTGGCGGATCGCGACGGTGACACCGCCCACGTCCCTGGAGTTCACCGACGGCTTCTCCGACCGGGACGGCAGGCCGAACGCCGAGATGCCGACCACGGCGGTACGGATGACGCTCAGCGAGCGCGAGGGCAAAACCAGGATGGAACTGCGCTCGGTCTTCGACACCCGCGAGCAGATGGAGCAGCTGGCCGAGATGGGCATGGTCGACGGGCTGCGCGAGTCGATCGGGCAGATGGACGGTCTGCTGACGGCTGCCTGAGTTCCGTGCGGGCCGCGTACGGGCCGTGAGGGCCGGCCGGGGCGGACCGCCCCGGCCGGCCCCGCGCCGTCACCGCCGCCAGGGGCCCGTGACCGCGAACGTCGTCCCGGGGTCGTAGCAGTTGACGTACATCGTCCGGCCGTCCGGAGAGAAGGCGACCCCGGCGAACTCGCCCCAGTCCGGGTCCTGCGCAGTGCCCCTGTTCTGGCGGTTGCGGGCCAGCGCGTACACCTCGCCGTGCCGGGTGACGCCGTAGACGTGCTGCGCGCCGCCGCCGTCCTCGCAGACCATCAGACCGCCGCCGGGGGCGAGGCAGATGTTGTCCGGTGACTCGCCGGGCAGCCGCACGTCGGTGTCCGGCCCGAAGACGATCACCAGCGTCAGGCGGCGCCGGTCCGGGTCGTAGCGCCAGATCTGCCCGTGGTGGTCGCCGGCCGATCCCTCCGTGCTGCGGGCGAAGGACGACACGAAGTACACCGACCGCCCGCCCCAGTGGCAGCCCTCCAGCTTCTGCGCGTGCGTGACGCCGCCGGTGCCGAAGTCCTGGAAGCGGATGGGTGTTTCGGTGGCCAGCGGATCCGGTACGTCCACCCACTCGACGCCGTCGAACCGGGCGCCCGTCTCCTGGGCCGAGGACAGGTCCGGCACGCCCGGCACCCGCATCGCCTGGAGTCTGCCGCCCGCGCGCAGCGAGCCGGTGCCGCCCAGCGGCCTGTCGGGCAGGAACCGGTAGAAGAGGCCGAAAGGCCGTTCGAAGGCGTCCTCCGTCTCGTAGACGACACCCCGCTCCGGGTCGACCGCGACCGCCTCGTGCTGGAAGCGGCCCATCGCGGTCAGGGGTACGGCGCCCGTGCGGCCCGGGTCGGCGCCGTCGACCTCGAAGACGTGGCCGTGGTCCTTGGCGTAGCCGTTGGTGCCCGCCTTGTCCTCGGTCTCCTCGCAGGTCAGCCAGGTGCCCCAGGGCGTCGGCCCGCCCGCGCAGTTGACGGCCGTACCGGCGAGCGCGACCCGCTCCGAGAGCACCCGGCCGCGGGGGTCCAGGGTCAGCGACGTGCAGCCGCCCTTGCCCTGGGGGTCGTAGGTCAGGCCCTCGACCACCGGGACCGGGATCCTGCCGTCGGCGCGGTTCTCGTGGTTGCGGACCAGGTGGATCCGGCCGTGCCCGCCCGCGAAGGCGGCCATGCCGTCATGGTGGGAGGGGACCGGACCCTCGCCGGAGCGCAGGGGGTCGCCCTCGCGGGACAGCACCCGGTAGCGGAAACCTTTCGGCAGGTCGAGCAGCCCGTCGGGATCGGGGACGAGGGGGCCGTAGGCGTGATGGCCCAGGTGCTGTGCGGCGGCCGCGGGGGTGAACAGCTCCGAGAGGGCGCCGGAGAACGCGATGCCGATGCCCAGAGCGCCGGAACGGGCGAGCAGCCGACGTCGTGTCGAGGACGGGAATCCGGTGTCGGACCCTGCTTCCGGCGTGCCTGTTTCTGACATGGGGGAACCTTCCTGCTGGCGGACAGGAACTGTGGTCCCGCCGTGTCTATCACCTGCCGTGGGTCACGGGAACCACGTGCGGAGCACGTGTCACGCGCCGGTCCGGGGACGCTCGCGCGTCACCTGTCCGGGGCCGGCGGCGGGGCCGGGACCGGGACCGGGGCGAGCGCTGGTGGGGGCGGAGGAGGGGGCGGCCTGGCGGCCGGTGTCCGGGGCCAGGCGCCCGAAGTCCGGGGCCGGGCCCCTGCCCGCGTCCTCGCCCCTGCCCCTCTCCTCCTCCTCCGCCGCCGCTCCCTCCCCGTCGCCGTGCCCCCGCCGGCCGGCCGGCGGCCCGGGCTCCTCGAGGGCGCGTTCCTGGGGCACCGGATTCCGAGCGGCCCGTTCCAGGAAGCGCAGCAGTTCCACCGGGAAGGGCAGCACCAGCGTGGAGTTCTTCTCGGCCGCGACCGCCACGATGGTCTGGAGCAGCCGCAGCTGCAGTGCGGAGGGCGTGTCCGCCATCTGCTGGGCCGCCTCGGCGAGCTTCCTGGACGCCTGGAGTTCGGCGTCGGCGTTGATGACCCGGGCCCGCCGCTCGCGGTCGGCCTCCGCCTGGCGGGCCATGGACCGCTTCATGGTGTCGGGCAGTGAGACGTCCTTGATCTCGACCCGGTCGATCTGCACACCCCAGCCGACCGCGGGGCTGTCGATCATCAGTTCCAGGCCCTGGTTCAGCTTCTCGCGGTTGGACAGCAGGTCGTCGAGGTCGCTCTTGCCGATGATCGAGCGCAGCGACGTCTGCGCCATCTGGGACACCGCGAACCGGTAGTCCTCCACGTTCACGAGCGCCGCGGGCGCGTTCACGACCTTGAAGTAGACGACCGCGTCGACCCGCACGGTCACGTTGTCCCGGGTGATGCCCTCCTGCGCGGGCACCGGCATCGTGACGATCTGCAGGTTCACCTTGTGCAGCCGGTCCACGAAGGGGACGATCAGCGTGAACCCCGGCCGGCGTGCCTCGCCGTGCAGCCGGCCGAGGCGGAAGACCACGCCCCGCTCGTACTGCTTGACGACCCGCGCCGCCGCGGCGAGATAGGCGACGCCCGCGGCACCGGTGGCGGCGGCCGCGGTGAGCAGCTCCTCGACCATGACGACCTCCCGTCAGAGGCCTGCTTCGGACGCTTGTGGTCACTTCTGTCACGATATGCCCGTTGCCCGGGTCGAGGCCATGGGTGGGGCCACGCATCCGGTGGGCGGGGCGGCGGCTACGCAGGTCCCGTGAGCCGGCCGGCGTCCCGGGCCAGGGCGGTGAGGCGGGAGATGGCCCGGAAGTACTTCTTGCGGTAGCCGCCCTTCAGCATCTCCTCGCTGAACAGCTCGTCGAACGGCAGTCCCGAGGCGAGTACGGGCACCTCGCGGTCGTAGAGCCGGTCGGCGAGGACGACCAGGCGCAGCGCCGTCGACTGGTCCGGCACCGGCCCCACGCCGGTGAGGCACACGGCGCTGAGCGAGTCGGTCAGGGCGCCGTACCGGCTGGGGTGCACCTTCGCGAGGTGGTCCAGCAGGTCCGCGAAGCCGTCCAGCGAGGCGCCCTCGGTGGCGTACGCCGTCCTGGTCACCAGCTCGTCGGTGTACGGCGGCGGCGCCTTCGGCAGGCCGCGGTGGCGGTAGTCCTCGCCGTCGATGCGCAGGGCGCGGAAGTGGGCCGACAGGCCCTGGATCTCACGCAGGAAGTCGGCCGAGGCGAACCGGCCCTCGCCGAGCCTGCCCGGCAGCGTGTTGGAGGTGGCGGCGAGCGCGACGCCCGCCTCGACCAGCCTGCCGAGCAGGGTGGAGACGAGGACGGTGTCGCCGGGGTCGTCCAGCTCGAACTCGTCGATGCACAGGAGCCGGTGGCCGGAGAGGGTCTTCACCGTCTGCTGGAAGCCGAGGGCGCCGACCAGGTTGGTCAGCTCCACGAAGGTGCCGAACGCCTTCAGCGCGGGCTCGGCCGGGGTGGCGTGCCAGAGGGAGGCCAGCAGGTGGGTCTTGCCGACGCCGTACCCGCCGTCGAGGTAGACGCCGCGGGGGCCGGCCGGGGCGGGCTTCGCCGTCTTCCTGAAGCCGAACAGCCCGCGCCTGCCGGAACCGCCGGCGGGGGCTGTGCCGAGACCCGCCGCGAAGCCCTCGAGGACGCGTACGGCCTCGGTCTGGCTGGGCCGGCCCGGGTCCGGTATGTACGTGTCGAAGCGGACCGCGTCGAACCGCGGCGGCGGCACCATCTCGGCGACCAGCCGGTCCGCGGGGACGTGCGGCTCACGGGCGCACAGGGACAGCGGGGCCGCTTCGGCTGTGACGGCGGGCCGGGATGCGGGGGAGGAGGACACGCTTACTCATACTACGGGGCGTGGAACACTGCAGTTCATGCGACGCCTGTTCCCCGTGATCGACGAAACAGCAGTTCCCCCGGCGCGTGCCGGTGCGTCCGGCGACGGCGCGGGAGCCGCGCAGGACGGCGGCGGCCGGGAGTGGAGCCTGGCCGAACTGGCGGCCGCGTACGCCTACCCGGAGCCGGAGCGCGGTGGGGGCCGGCAGCCGTGGCTGCGGGCCAACATGGTGTCGACGCTCGACGGCGCCGCCCAGCACGAGGGCCGCTCGCAACCCATCTCCAGCCCGGCCGACATGCGGGTCTTCGGCACGCTGCGGGCCCTCGCGGACGTCGTGCTCGTCGGTGCGGAAACGGTTCGGCAGGAGGGCTACCGCCCGGCACGCGCGCGTGCCGGGTTCGCGGCGGCGCGGGAAGCCGCCGGGCAGGGGCCGGCGGCGGCGATCGCGGTCGTCTCGGCGAGTCTGGACCTGGACTTCTCCCTGCCGCTGTTCACCTCCCCGCTGGCGCCCACCCTGATCCTCGCCGGCGCCGCCGCGCCCCCGGCCCGGGTCGCCGCCGCCGAGGCGGCCGGGGCCCGGGTCGTGACCGCGGGGGAGGGCGCCGGCGTGGACCCGGCACGGGCGGTCCGGGAACTCGCGCGGCTGGGGCACACCCGGCTGCTGACCGAGGGCGGTCCGCGGCTGCTGGGGCAGCTGGTGGCGGCCGGTGCGCTGGACGAGCTCTGTCTGACCGTCGCCCCGATGCTCACCGCGGGTGACGCTCAGCGCATCGCCGGTGGCCCCTCTGTGACACTTCCGCGGCGTTTCACGCTGAAGGCGGTGTTGGAGGAGGACGGTTTCCTGTTCACGCGGTACGCGCGGTCCTGAGGGCACCGGGCGGACCCGGACGCTCCGGCGGTGTCCGGGAGGGCCCGGGAGTGCCCAAAAGCGCGTTCGAGGATGACCGCTGGTCCGGTAATCGGCGGAATGTTCCGTTCCGCTTGGTGTCGCGGTGGGCAGACTGACTCCGGCAGTGCCCGTGCGAACACGGGGCAGGATGGTTTCCGCAGGGCCCGGCTCGGCCCACGGGGAGAGGGCCCACGGCCCTCCGACGAGAAGGGGCGCCTGGTGTTCACCAGCGTACTGATGATCGAGAAGGCACTGACGTCCGCCGACGTGGAGTTCGTCACCACCTTGCACGGCGACGACGTGGTCACCTTCCTGGTGCTGCTCCAGCCGCGCGGAGAGCAGGCGGACCGGCTGCTCCGGGCCATCGACGACGTGGCCCTCGGCGAGCTCGACGACGCCGTCCGCGAGGGGGAGACCCCCGAGGGCGAGGAGGCCATGACCATGGGGGAGCGGGCCCTGGGGGTGTCCCTGCAGGCCCTGCGCGCCGCCGGTCACCGGGCCGAGGGCCGGCTGATCGAGGACCACCCCCTGGACGCGCTGAGAACGATGGTCCAGGAGGCGGAGGCGGACGAGGTGATCGTGCTCACCGACCCGCACTACGTGGAGGAGTTCTTCCACCGCGACTGGGCCTCCCGGGCCCGGCACAAGGTGGGGGTACCGGTCCTGAAACTGTTCTCGCACAGCAAGGCATAGGGTGGGGCGGCGCCTTCCCGCGAGGGCGCGAGGACAACTCATCACCACTGGGGAGAGACACGCATGGCACCCGGCCTTCCTACCGCCATGGACCGACCGCACTTCATCGGCATCGGCGGCGCCGGGATGTCGGGCATCGCGAAGATCCTCGCCCAGCGCGGCGCCGAGGTGGCCGGCAGCGACACCAGGGAGTCCGCCACCGCCGAGGCGCTGCGCGCGCTGGGCGCCACCGTGCACATCGGGCACGCGGCCGGGCACCTGGCCGGCGACGCGAGCTGCGTGGTCGTCTCGTCGGCGATCCGCGAGGACAACCCGGAGCTGGTCCGCGCGGCCGAACTGGGCGTACCCGTGGTCCACCGCTCCGACGCGCTGGCCGCCCTCATGGAGGGCCTGCGTCCGATCGCGGTGGCCGGCACCCACGGCAAGACCACGACCACCTCGATGCTGGCCGTCTCCCTGACCGAGCTGGGCCGCCGGCCGTCGTACGCCATCGGCGGCGACCTGGACGTGCCCGGTTCCAACGCGCTGCACGGCGACGGCGAGATCTTCGTCGCCGAGGCGGACGAGTCCGACCGCAGCTTCCACGCGTACGCGCCCGAGGTCGCGATCATCCTCAACGTGGAGCTGGACCACCACGCCAACTACGCGTCCATGGAGGAGATCCACGAGTCCTTCGAGACGTTCGTCGGCCGGATCGTACCCGGCGGCACGCTGGTGATCTCGTCGGACCACGAGGGCGCGCGGGAGCTGACCCGGCGGCTGGACGGCTCGGTCCGGACCGTGACGTACGGCGAGGCGGCGGACGCCGACGTGCGGGTGACGTCGGTCGTGCCGCAGGGGCTCAAGAGCGAGGTGACCGTCGAGTTCGGGGGCACCCCGCTCACCTTCACGGTGTCCGTCCCGGGCCGCCACTACGCGCACAACGCGGTGGCCGCGCTCGCCGCGGGCGTCGCGCTCGGCATCCCGGCCGCCGAACTGGCCCCGGCACTGGCCGCGTACACCGGGGTGAACCGGCGCCTGCAGCTCAAGGGCGAGGCGGCGGGCGTCCAGGTCATCGACTCCTACGCGCACCACCCGACCGAGATGACCGCCGACCTGGAGGCGATGCGCGCCGCCGCGGGCGACGCCCGCATCCTGGTCGTCTTCCAGCCGCACCTCTTCTCCCGCACCCGGGAGCTGGGCAAGGAGATGGGCCGGGCCCTGGCACTGGCCGACTCCTCGGTCGTCCTCGACATCTACCCGGCCCGCGAGGACCCGATCCCCGGCGTCACGAGCGAGCTGATCATCGACGCGGCGCGGGCGGCGGGCGCGGACGTGACGCCGGTGCACGACAGGGCGAAGATCCCGGAGGCCCTCGCGGGAATGGCGGAGCCCGGTGATCTGGTTCTCACCATGGGAGCGGGCGACGTCACCGACCTCGGCCCGTTGATCCTGGACCGTCTGTCGAAGTAAGCAGCGTCGGAGCAAGACGCCGACGTGGGAGTGGAAGGGCTGGAGGCTCATGTCGTACGACGTGGAGAAGCCGGACGAGCAGTGGCGCGCGGAGCTGTCGCCGTCCGAGTACGCCGTTCTGCGCCAGGCGGCCACGGAGCCGGCCTTCACCGGCGAGTACACCGACACCAAGACCGAGGGTGTCTACTCGTGCCGTGCCTGCGGTGCCGAACTGTTCACCTCGGGGACCAAGTTCGAGTCGCACTGCGGCTGGCCCTCGTTCTACGACCCGCGGGACTCCGACGCGGTCGAACTGGTCGAGGACCGGTCGCACGGCATGGTGCGCACCGAGGTGCGCTGCTCCCGCTGCGGCTCCCACCTCGGGCACGTGTTCAAGGGTGAGGGGTATGCGACACCCACGGACCAGCGGTACTGCATCAACAGCATCTCGCTGAAGCTGCAGCCCGCCGAGAGCTGATCCCCGCACGGCGCATCGCGCCGACGCGCAGGGGCCGCCGGGAATCCCCGGCGGCCCCTGCGCGGTTCCCGGCGCCCCGCCCTACCATCCGGTGCGGAGCAGATGGTTGAGGAGCAGGGCGAGGACCGCCTGACCGGCGAGCCAGGCGCGCGGGGCGGGCAGCAGGGCAGCAGCGGGGAGCAGCCAGAACACGAACGGCAGCCAGATGCGCTCCGTCTCCGCCTTGCTCATCCCGGACAGGTCGGCGATCAACAGCGCGAGCAGTGCCGACAGCACCAGCGGGGCCAGGGCCCCGGTGAGCGGGGCGGGCCGCCGCCGGACCGCCAGGGCACTCCCGCACCGGCGCAGTCCGGCCACCGTCGCGGGGCCGGCGACCAGCACCGTGCAGGCGAGGTTCGCCCAGACCCAGTACGCGTAGGGCCGCACCCCGCCCGACCCCTGGTGGTAGCGGGTCACCAGCAGCCGGTACGCCTCCCACCAGTCGAAGCCCAGCACGGTGAACACCACCGGTACGACCAGGAATCCGGCGACCGGCGGGAGCAGCAGCCGGGGCAGCCGACGCCACTCCCACCCACCCAGCAGCAGTACCGCCGAGCCGATCACCGCGAACAGCGTCAGCCCGTACGACAGGTACACGGTCACTCCGAACAGCAGCCCCGATCCCAGACCCGTGCGGGCCGGCCGGTGCCCCGTCACGGCGAGGGCGAGCAGGGCGACGGCCCAGGCGGCGACGGCGGTGAAGTAGCCGTCGGCGGACGTGCCCACCCACACCGCGGCCGGGGCGAGCACCAGGAACGGTGCGGCACGCCGGGCCAGTGGCTCCTCGGTGAGCGCGCGCAGGGCGACCAGGACCGCCACCGCCGCCGTGGTGCCGACGGTGATGCAGAAGGCACCGGCCCAGCCTCCGCCGCCCAGACCGATCCGGTCGAGCAGGACGAAGGTGAGGGTCGCGCCCGGGGGGTGCCCGGCGACATGGGCGGGCCAGTTGTCCGGGGCGTCGAGCAGGATGTGCCCGCTGAAGCCGCGCAGGGCGGCGGGGACGTCCTGGAAGCGGTCGACGGCCCGCAGGTACTCGTGCCGTGTCGTCAACTGCTCGGCGACGCCCCGGAACCAGCCGTCGACGAGGGCGAGCGACCACGTCCAGGCCAGCGACGCCCCCCACACCGTGAGCAGCAGCGGCCGCCAGGACAGGCGGGCCGCCAGGGACGGGCCGTACGCCACCACGGCCACCGCCACGAGCAGCGCGGACGGCGTGCCCGGACCGACGTGCGGCGCCCACTGCGCCAGCAGCGGCGGCAGGCCGACGCGCAGCGTGCCGTCGCGGCGCTGGAGAACGTCGCCGACCAGTACGGCGGCCAGGACGAGCAGCGCGGCCGCCGCGACCGCGGCGAGATCACGGGCGGGGCCGTGCCGGCCGGCTGGAGGGGCGGAGGGCCGGCCGGCGGGGCGGACGGAGGGAAGGTCGCGGGTCACGCCGTCACGCTAGGCCGGACGCCCTCCGCCGGGCGGCTGACGAGCGCGGACGTCAGGGTTTCGTCATCGTTCGCGGACCCTTTCCGGGGGTGCTCCGGACCTACGGTCGGGGCATGGCACGGTCATCACGGTCCTCCCTTCCCGCCGGCCGCCCCGCGGCTCCGCGGCACGGCGGCATCCCGCGTGGCCCGTTCTCGCCGGGCTTCTGGCGCAGCCCGGTGCGCGGCGCCCGCTTCACCTCGGTGCTCGGGCTGGTACTCCTCGTGGGCCTCACGGTCCTGTTCCTGACGGGACTCCTGTCGTACGCCGCGTACAACCCGAACCTGTCACCGGTGAACGACAAGACCCCCGGCAAGGGGGTCCTCGGCTTCTACCTCTTCTCCTGGCCGACCGACCCGCCCTGGCTCTACCGGCTCACCCAGGGCGTCCACGTCACGTTCGGGCTCGCCCTCGTCCCGGTGCTGCTGGCCAAGCTGTGGTCGGTGGTGCCCAGACTGTTCACCCTCCCGCCGGCCCGCTCGGTCGCCCACGCCCTGGAGCGGATCTCGCTGCTCCTCCTCGTCGGCGGCGCGCTGTTCGAGTTCGTCACGGGCATCCTCAACGTCCAGCTCGACTACCTCTTCCCCGGCTCCTTCTACGCGCTGCACTTCTACGGTGCCTGGGTGTTCTTCGGCGCGTTCGTCGTCCACGCGGTGCTGAAGACACCGGTGGCACTGCGCACTCTGCGGCGGATGAGGGAGGAACGGAAGGGCGAGGGGGACTGCGGCGACGGCACCGACGGCACCGACGGCCTGGTGGCTCCCGAGCCGGATCCACCGACCGTCTCGCGGCGCGGGGCGCTGGGGCTGGTCGGCGGCGGTTCGCTGCTGCTGTTCGCCACCTCCGCCGGACGCAGCTTCGACGGGCCGCTGCGCCGGACCGCCGTCCTCACCCCGCACGGCGGTCCCGAGCCCGGCACCGGACCGAACGCCTTCCAGATCAACAAGACGGCCGCGTACGCCGGCATCCGCCCGGCCGAGACGAGCGAGGACGCCTGGCGGCTGGAGGTCGCCGGATCCACCGGCACCGTCGTCCGGCTGGACCGCGCCGGTCTGCTCGCCCTGCCGCAGCACAGCGCGGCGCTGCCCATCGCCTGCGTGGAGGGCTGGTCCACCTCGGACCAGTGGTGGCGGGGCGTACGGCTGCGGGACCTCGCCGCGCTCGTCGGCCACGACGACCCGGTCGACGTGTTCGTGGAGTCGCTGCAGCGCCGTGGCGCCTTCCGCCGCGCCGCGCTGCACGCCCACCAGGTCGCCGACCCGCGCTCCCTGCTGGCCCTGTCCGTCAACGGCGGGGAACTGTCCCCCGACCACGGCCACCCGGCGCGCGTCATCGTCCCCGGTGCGCCCGGCGTGCTCACCACCAAGTGGGTCGCCCGGCTGACCTTCGGCGACCTGTGAGGAGCACTGCCCGATGACACCGTCCACCCGCTCCACTCGATCCGCGAGGTCCGCGAGGTCCGCGCGAGCAACGGCGCGGCTCCGGCCGGTGCTCGGCAGTCCTCCCCGACTCCTCCTGCTGCTCTGCTCGTTCGCCCTGTGCGGGTACGCGGGGGCGCGGCTGCTCGACGGTGACCGGTTCCTGATCGCCCTGTGGTTCGTGGGCGCGGCCGTGCTCCACGACCTGGTGCTGCTGCCGCTGTACGCGACGGCCGACCGCCTGCTGGTGAGGAGCGCCGGCCGGCACCGGGAGGGGGTGAACCACGTACGGGTTCCGGCCGCCCTGTCGGGCCTGCTGCTGCTCGTGTGGTTCCCGCTGATCACCGGCAGGGTCTCGGAGCGCTACGCCGGTGCCACGGGGCTGTCCGCCGACGGCTACGCGACCCGCTGGCTGGTTCTCACGGCCGTCCTGTTCGGCGGATCGGCGGTCCTGTTCGCGGTACGGACGCGGAGGCGGGGACACGGGCCGGTACGGCGTCGGCGGCGTGGGCCGGTGGTGGACGGGACCCCGCCGCCGTCCGCCGACGGCTGACGGGCGGGGCCGGGCCGGACAAGGGCGGACGGCGAGGTGGCGGACCTCGGCCGCCCGCCCTTGTCCGTACGGGCTCGTCCGTGCGGGCTCGTCCGTACGGGCTTCTCCTTACGGGGATCAGCGTGCGGGCCGGTCCGGTCGGCCCGTGCGCAGCGCGACGAAACAGCGCTCGCCCGTCGACCACCGGGCGTCGGTGCGCCAGCCCCCGTGGTCCGCGTGCCGCAGGAGGGCCGGAGTGCCGAGGCGGGCCCAGGGGAAGGCCGGGCCGGGGCTGCCGTGCGCGTCGGTGACCTGCACCAGGGCGCGTTCGTCGACGTCCGGGTGTGATGCCGTCTCGACGAGCAGCAAGCCTCCCGGAAGGAGTAGTTGAGCCATCCGGGCGAGCAGGGCGGGCGGATCGCCGCCGATGCCTATGTTGCCGTCCATGAGCAGGGCGGTGCCCCAGCGGCCGGTGCCGGGCAGCGGGTCGAAGACGGAGCGGCGCAGCGCCTGCCCGCCGCAGCGGACGGTCCGCGCCACCGCGGCCTCGCTGACGTCGATGCCCAGGCCCCGCCTGCCCCGGGCGCCCAGCGCGGCGACCAGGCGTCCGGGGCCGCAGCCCACGTCCAGCACCGTGCCCTCGCAGCGCGCGAGCACGTCCAGGTCGGCGGCGTCGGCCGCCGCGCACCACCGCTCGACGTCCAGCGGCAGCAGCCACCCGTCCGCACGGCGCAGGAACAGCGGCCCCCGGCCGGTGCGCAGGGCGTCGGAGTAGGGATCGGCGGACCAGGAGGATTCCGGGGAGGACACCCGCCGGCCGGGCGTCCGCCGAGGCGCCGTGCGTGCGGCAGCCGTTGCCCGCACCGGGCTCACCGGTGCGTCGCCGTCAGCCGTGCCAGCCGGGCGGCGAACCGTCCGCCCGGTGCCGCGCCGGCGACCACTTCGGCGTCGTACGCCGTGTCCACGTCCCGCAGCCGCGGCAACTCCCGCACCCGCAGACGCGCGAGCCGCCGCCGCTGCGCGGCACCCGTGTCCGGGGTCGACATGGGGACCCCGCGCAGCAGCCCGGGGTCGGGCACGGCCAGCCCCAGTGCCCAGAAGCCGCCGTCCTCGGCGGGACCGAAGTACGCGTCGCAGTCGGCGAAGTCCACCGTCAGCAGCTCCGGCGTCACCTGGGGCGTGTCCATGCCGATGAGGAGGGCGGGTCCGTCGCACTGCGCGAAGGCGGCGGCCAGCCGTTCGTCGAGGCCGCCCGCGCACTGCGGCACGACCTCGAGGCCGGCCGGCAGCCACGGGCCCGGGGCGCCGTCCAGCACCAGGACCCGCCGCCGTGCGGGGGTGCGCGTCACCACGTCCAGGGTGTCCGCCAGCGCGGCCTCGGCGAGCCCCGCCGCCTCCTCGGGCGTGAACGGCGGCGTCAGCCGGGTCTTGACCCGGCCGGGACGGGGTTCCTTCGCGATGACGAGCAGGGTCACGGGGCCGGGCGCCGGGGGAGCCGCGCTCATGAGGCCGCCCCCGTACGCTCCGGTGCCCCGCGCAGGACCCGGTTCATGTCCCGTACCGCCTGGAACGTGCCGCGCCAGGTGCCGGTCACCTTGGACGTGCCGGAGCGGGGCAGGTACGGAACGTCGTGCTCGGTGACCCTCCAGCCCGCGTCGGCGGCCCGCACCACCATCTCGAGCGGATAGCCGCTGCGCCGGTCGGCCAGCCCGAGGGCGAGCAGGTCCGTGCGCCGGGCCGCGCGCAGCGGACCGAGGTCGCGCAGTCGCAGTCCGGTGCGGCGGCGCAGCAGCCGGGCGAGTGCGAGATTGCCCGCCCTGGCATGGGCCGGCCAGGCGCCGCGGGCCTGCGGCCGGCGCCTTCCGAGCACCAGGTCGGCCTTCCCCGCCCGGATCTCCTGCACGAACGGCACCAGGTCGGCCGGATGCAGGGAGGCGTCGCAGTCGCAGAAGCACACGATGTCGGCGGTGGCCGCGGTCAGCCCCGCGTGGCAGGCGGCCCCGAAACCCCGCCGCTGCTCGCGGAGGACGGTCGCGCCGAGCTCGCGGGCGATCCGGTCCGAGCCGTCCGTCGAACCGTTGTCCACGACGAGCGCGCGCCAGCCGGGCGGGACGCGCTCCAGCACCCACGGCAGGGCCTCGGCCTCGTCCAGGCAGGGGAGGACGACGTCCACACCCGCCGACGGCGGAGCGGAGGAGGAAGAGAAGGGGGAGGTGGTCACAGCTTTCACCCTACGAACGCGAACCCGGCATACCGGACATCGGTTCCTTACGAAACACGGACGTCGGCGGCCGGCCGCCCCGGACGCGCGCGCGGGGTGCGAGGCTGACCGCATGGAGCAGCAGCAGTCACCCGCGGAGGCCGGCGCCCGGGTCCTCGTCGTCGACGACGACCCCACCGTCGCCGAGATCGTCACGGGCTACCTGGACCGTGCCGGATACGTCGTCGACCGGGCCGGTGACGGCCCCGACGCGCTCGCCAGGGCGGCGGACCACTGGCCGGACCTCGTCGTGCTCGACCTGATGCTGCCCGGCATGGACGGCCTGGAGGTGTGCCGCCGGATGCGCGGCCAAGGGCCAGTGCCGGTCATCATGCTCACCGCGCGAGGCGACGAGGACGACCGCATCCTCGGCCTCGAGGTCGGCGCCGACGACTACGTGACCAAGCCCTTCAGCCCCCGCGAGCTGGTGCTGCGCGTCGAGTCCGTACTGCGCCGCACCCGCCCCGCCGCCTCCCCCGCGCCCGGCGTCCTGCGCGCCGCCGGGCTCCAGGTCGACCCCGCCGCCCGCCGCGCCACCAAGCACGGCACCGGACTGGCTCTGACCATCCGCGAGTTCGACCTCCTCGCGTTCCTGCTGCGCCACCCCGGGCGGGCCTACGCGCGGGAGGAGCTGATGCGCGAGGTGTGGGGCTGGGACTTCGGAGACCTGTCCACCGTCACCGTGCACGTACGGCGGCTGCGCGGCAAGGTCGAGGACGATCCGGCACGGCCCCGCCTCATCCAGACGGTGTGGGGCGTCGGCTACCGCTTCGACCCCGCGAGCGGGGAGGACTGAGCGTGCGCGACATGCTGCTCATCGCCCTGTTCGCCTTCCTCGGCGCCGCCGCGGCCGGGGCGCTCGGCGCGTGCGTCCTGCTGCTGATCCGGCGGCGGACGCTCACCGCGCATCTCGCGGTCGTCGTGGCCGTCGCGGTCACCGCGATGCTCGCGGGCACGCTGGCCGTCGCACAGGCGATGTTCCTCTCGGCGCACGACCTGACCGTGGTGACGACCGTCGTCGCGATGGCCGCCGTGGTCTCCATGGCGACCGCGCTGCTGCTCGGCCGCTGGGTCGTCGCCCGCAGCCGGGACCTGGCGCTCGCCGCCCGTTCCTTCGGCGACGGCGGGGACTTCGCCGCCCCCGACGGTCCGGTCACCGCCGAACTCGCCGCGGTCAGCAGGGAACTGCAGGCCACCAGCGACAAGCTCGCCGAGTCCCGGAACCGCGAGCGCGCCCTGGAGTCCTCCCGCAGGGAACTCGTCGCCTGGATCTCCCACGACCTGCGCACCCCGCTCGCCGGGCTCCGCGCGATGGCCGAGGCCCTGGAGGACGGAGTCGCCGCCGAACCCGACCGCTACCTCCGCCAGATCCGCACCGAGGTGGAACGCCTCAACGGCATGGTCGGCGACCTCTTCGAACTCTCCCGCATCCACGCGGGCGCCCTCACCCTGTCCCTCTCCCGGATGTCCCTGTACGACCTGGTCGGCGACGCCCTCGCCGGCGCGGACCCGCTCGCCCGCGAGCACGGCGTACGGCTCGTCGGCGCCCGGGTCGAACCGGTGCCCGTGGAGGTGGACGGCCGGGAGATGAGCCGCGTCCTGGGCAACCTGCTGGTCAACGCGATCCGCCGGACCCCGGCCGACGGCACCGTCGCCGTCGCGGCCGAACGCTTCGCCGACGGCGTGGTCCTCTCCGTGACGGACGGCTGCGGCGGCATCCCCGACGAGGACCTGCCCCGCGTCTTCGACACCGGCTGGCGGGGCACCCACGCCCGCACCCCGCCCGCCGGCGCGGGCCTGGGCCTCGCCATCGTCCGCGGCCTCGTGGAGGCCCACCGGGGCACCGCCGCCGTCCGCAACGTCACCGGCGGCTGCCGCTTCGAGGTCACCCTCCCCGCACCGGAGAACTGACCCCCGCCGGCCTGCCCGCCCCCGTCCGGGGAGGACTTCAGTCCCCCCGCAGCCCCGCCGCCGCGAACTCGCGCATCCCGTCCTCGAAGGTGATCTCCGGTTTCCAGGACAGGCCGGTCCGCAGACGGGTGGAGTCGGCCGTGATGTGGCGGACGTCGCCCAGCCGGTACTCGCCCGTGACCACCGGTTCCGGGCCGCCGTACGCCGAGGCCAGGGCGTGGGCCATCTCGCCGACCGTGTGGGGCGTGCCGCTGCCCGTGTTGTACGCGGTGAGCGCGCCCCGCGCCGTATCGGCCTCCAGCGCCGCGGCATTGGCCGCCGCCACGTCCCGTACGTGCACGAAGTCCCGGCGCTGACGGCCGTCCTCGAAGACGCGGGGCGCCTCGCCGCGGGCCAGCGCCGAGCGGAAGAAGGAGGCCACGCCCGCGTACGGGGTGTCGCGGGGCATCCCGGGACCGTAGACGTTGTGGTAGCGCAGCGACACCGCCCTCCCGCCCGTCGACCGGGCCCAGGCGGCGGCCAGGTGCTCCTGCGTCAGCTTGGTCGCCGCGTACACGTTGCGCGGGTCGACGGGAGCGTCCTCGCCGACCGGGCCGGGGGAGAGGGCCGACCCGCAGGCGGGGCAGGCGGGTTCGAAGCGCCCGGCCTCGAGGTCGGTGACGGCGCGCGGGCCGGGACGCACCACCCCGTGCCGGGTGCAGGAGTAGCGGCCCTCGCCGTACACCACCATCGACCCCGCCAGGACGAGGCGCCCCACCCCGGCCGCCTCCATCGCGGCCAGCAGCACCGCCGTGCCCAGGTCGTTGTGGGAGACGTACGCGGGGGCGTCGGCGAAGCCGGTGCCGAGGCCGACCCTCGCCGCCTGGTGGCAGACGGCGTCGACACCGGACAGGGCGTCGCGCACGGCGCCGGCGTCGCGCACGTCCGCCGCCGGATCGGTGCGGACGTCGTACACCACGGGCTCGTGCCCGCGCGCCCGCAGCGCCTCCACGACATGGGACCCGATGAACCCGGCACCGCCGGTGACCAGTACACGCATACGGCCACGCTAGGCCCGCGCCCCCGCCCGAAGGCCGCTCCACGCCCCGCACGTCACCGGTCCGTAAGACCCGGAGTCCGGCATGGCGTCAACCGTCGGCGGGGCCCGGCCCGTCGAGGGGGGGAGCCGTACGGTGAGGACCGTCGGCCCCCCGTCCGCCGGTGCCCGGCCCGACCTCGCCGCCGTGCGCCCGGGCCGGGGACCTGGCGACCGCGAGGCCCGGCCCGCTGGCGCCCGGCCGCGGCCGCGGGCCTTGCCGACCCGGTGGAACCGGTCGAGCACCCGCTCCCGGCCCTCGGCCGGGATGCCGGCCCGTCGTCGGCGACCCGTGTCAGGCCCGGACACGGCCACGGACGCGTCGGCCCGGGCGCCGGGCGGGGTGCGCACGGCGGCGTCGGCCGACGGGTTGTCCAGCACCTGCCGGACGCGTCACGGGTCCACCCGCGGCCTCGGCTGCCGCCGCCCGCCGCCGCCCGCCGTCGTCTCCTCGTGGCCGTACTCCGTGCGGCTCCGCGCCCCCCGGCAGTGTCACCGTCAGGGCGCGGTCCGGGTGGCTCGCGCGGACCGCCGTCCACGACGGGCAGTCGTACGTCCTCCCCCGCTCCTCCTGCGGCACCCGGTCCCGGAGGCGTTCCGGACAGCGGGCTTCAAGGGCGTTTCCCGTGGTGGGCGCGGGGCAGGTGGCTGCGGGGGGCAGCCCGTCCGGCGGGTGGGTGTGCCACGGACGCGGGGCGCACGGGCCCGGGGACACGGACAGCACGTTCCCCGGGCGCTGTCACAGGTGCCGTCTACACTCGACCGGCGGCAGACCGCGCGGCCGTCTCGGCAAGAATTTCCAGCCACCCGAAGGGCATCCGGCGTCTTGATACGGATCGAATCAGTCACGAAGCGCTATCCGGACGGCACGGTGGCGGTCGACCGGCTCTCCCTGGAGATTCCCGACCGCTCCGTCACCGTCCTCGTCGGACCGTCGGGGTGCGGCAAGACGACCACCCTGCGCATGATCAACCGCATGGTCGAACCCACCGAGGGAACGATCCTGCTCGACGGCGAGGACATCCAGCGCCGGCCGGTCACCAGCCTGCGCCGGTCCATGGGATACGTCATCCAGAACGCCGGACTGTTCCAGCACCGCACGATCGTCGACAACATCGCCACCGTGCCCCGCATGCTCGGCTGGGGCAAGCAGCGGGCCCGGGAGCGGGCGGCGGAGCTGATGGAGCGGGTGGGCCTCGACACCGCCATGGCCAAGCGGTACCCGTACCAGCTCTCCGGTGGCCAGCAGCAGCGCGTCGGGGTGGCGCGGGCGCTCGCCGCGGACCCGCCGGTGCTGCTGATGGACGAGCCGTTCTCGGCCGTCGACCCGGTGGTCCGCAAGGGCCTCCAGGACGAACTCCTGCGGATCCAGGAGGAGCTGGGCAAGACCATCGTCTTCGTCACCCACGACATCGACGAGGCGGTCAAACTCGGCACCATGGTCGCCGTCCTGCGGGAAGGCGGCCGGCTCGCCCAGTACGCGCCGCCCGCCGAACTGCTGTCCGACCCCGCCGACGCGTTCGTCGAGGACTTCCTCGGCGCCGACCGGGGCATCCGCCGGCTCTCCTTCCTCACCACCGCCGCGCTGGAACTGGCCACCGACACCGTGATCCGGCCGGACGCCACCGCCGAGCGGATCGGCGCCGCCGACGCCGCCCACCTCCTGGTGACCGACGACGAGGGGCGCCCGCTCGGCTGGTCCGAGCCGCGCCGGCTGACCGCCGGGGACATCCGCACCGACCAGCTCCTGCCCTACGGGCGGCCGTTCGTGCCCGGCGTGGACTCGCTGCGGGTCGCGCTCGACTGCGCCGTGCTCTCCCCGACCGGCTGGGCCGTCGCCGTGGACGACGCCGGCCGGGTACGGGGCGTCGTCTCCCAGCAGACCATCGGCGACGCCATCCGCACCGCGCACCAGGACGGCCGCGCCGGCGACGAGAAGGTCGCCGGATGAACGGCTTCTTCGACATCCCCAGCGACCTCCAGCACACCTGGACCGGCCTGATCGGGGTGCACCTGAGGGAGGCGCTGGTCCCGGTCGCCGCCGGGCTGCTGCTCGCGCTGCCCGTCGCCCAGCTGTGCGGCCGCTTCCGCTGGCTGTACCCGCCGGTGCTCGGCCTGACGACCGTGCTGTACGCCATCCCGTCCCTGGCGTTCTTCGTCGTCCTGATCGACTACACCGGCCAGACCGAACTCACCGTGATGATCCCGCTGGCCCTGTACAGCCTGGTGGTGCTGATCCCGGCGATCGTCGACGGCGTGCGCTCGGTACCGGACGAGACCCTGGCCGCCGCCACCGCCATGGGCTTCGGCCCCGTACGGCGCTACACCCAGGTGCAGCTGCCGATCGCCGCGCCCGCCATCATCGCCGGCCTGCGGGTCGCCACCGCGTCCAGCATCTCCCTGGTCAGCGTCGGCGCCCTGATCGGCAACCAGGGAGCCCTCGGCAACCTGCTCGCGGCCGCGCAGAAGTACGACCGGCCCGAGCTCGCGGTGAACGCCGTGCTCACCATGGCAGTCCTGGCGATCCTGTGCGACGCCCTCCTGGTCCTGCTCAGGGTCCTGCTCACGCCCTGGATGCCCCGTGGCGCCCGGTCCGCCTCCGGGGCCGGGTCCGCCGTGCGGCCGGGACGGTTCGAAGAAGCCGAGGTCGAGGCCCCGTGAACATCATCGACTTCGCCCACGCGTTCTTCGGCGACAGCGCCAACTGGCAGGGCTACGACGGCATTCCGCAGCGCTTCCTCGAGCACGTCCAGTACTCGCTGCTGGCGCTCGCCGTCGCCGCCGCGATCGGCCTGCCCGTCGGCCTGCTGACCGGGCACACCGGCCGCGGCGGGAACGCGCTCGCCTTCATCGCCAACGCCGCCCGCGCCCTGCCCAGTTTCGGCCTGCTGGTGCTGGTGGTCCTGCTGATCGGCTTCGGCCTGCTGCCCGTGATGATCCCCCTGGTCGTCCTGGCCGTCCCGCCGATCCTGGTGACCACCTACGAGGCGGTCCGCACCGTGGACCCCTCACCGGTGGACGCCGCCCGCGGCATGGGCATGCCCGAGTCGCGGATCCTCTTCCAGGTCGAGGTGCCGGTGGCGCTGCCGCTCATCCTCAGCGGACTGCGCTCGGCGGCCATCCAGATCGTCTCCACGGCCACCATCGCCGCGTACGTCAGCCTCGGCGGCCTCGGCCGGTACATCATCGACGGGCTCTACCAGCGCGACTACGAGAAGGTGGTCGGCGGTGCCACCCTGGTGGCGGTCCTGGCGCTCGTCACGCTCACGCTGTTCTGGGCGGCGGGACGCTTCGTGGTGTCGCCCGGGGTGCGCAGGCGGTAGGAGCGGGCACCGGGGCGCCTCGTCGCACGGTCCGACGCGTACGAGTGCCAACCGTGATCCGGCCGCGCTTGACGGAGAGTGAAGCGGCTGGATTGGATCGGTGGATGACTCATACCGCCAAGAGCAGCTGGTCCAGAACGAGGCACACCGGTGCGGCGGCCGTCGCGCTCACCGCGGCGGCGGCCCTGCTCGCGGGCTGTTCGTCCGGCGACACCTCCGACAACCCCCTCGAGGAGGAGAAGGCGGAGGCAGGCACCGTCGTCGTCGGCTCCAACAACTTCGCCGAGAGCACTCTGCTCGCCGACATCTACGGCGAGGCGCTCAGGGCCAAGGGCCTCAAGGTCACCTACAAACACAACATCGGCAGCCGGGAGACGACCTACGGTCTGATGAGGAACGGCTCCATCACCGTTCTGCCCGAGTACAACGGTTCCCTGCTCGCCCACCTCGACCCCGAGGCCGAGCAGGAGTCCGCGGAGGCCGTCAACACCGCCGTCAAGGCCAAGCTCGACAAGAAGCTGACGCTGCTGGACCCGTCGCCGGCCGAGGACAAGGACTCGGTCGGCGTCAACGCCCGGACCGCCGAGAAGTACGGCCTCACCGAGTCGTCGACGCTCGCCGACCTCGAGGACATCGCGCCGGAGCTGGTGATCGGCGGTTCGCCCGAGTTCCAGACCCGGCGCCAGGGCCTGGAGGGCCTGAAGTCCGTCTACGGGCTGGAGTTCAAGTCGTTCAAGGCGCTGGACGCGGGCGGCCCGCTGACCCAGGCGGCGCTCACCCAGAACGAGGTGCAGGCGGCGGACATCTTCACCACGGACCCGACGATCGTGAAGGAGAAGTTCGTCGTCCTGAAAGACCCGGAGAACCTCTTCGGATTCGCCAACGTGACCCCGCTGGTCCACAAGGACGCCCTCCCCCAGGAGGGTGTGGACGCGCTCAACGCGGTCTCCGCCAAGCTGGACACCGAGACCCTGCTCGACCTCGACGCCCAGGTCCAGTTGGACAAGAAGGACCCGCTGGACGTGGCGAAGGCCTGGCTGGAGTCGGCCGGACTGGTCTGACGGGGAACGGGCGGCCGTCCCGGACGCTTCGCCGGCCGAGGCCCCCGGAGCGACGGTTCTTCTTCCGGGGGCGGGGCGCGGTCCGCAAAGGGCCGCGCCCCGCCTGCGTTCCCGGCGTGCCCCACCGCACCTGACCCGCGCCTCTACCCCGCCGGCGTGGCGGCGGCGATCAGCCGGTCCAGCAGGGCGATCAGCACGTCCCTGGACGACGTCCGGTCCCGCGCGTCGCACAGCAGCACCGGCACGCCCTCCGGGAGGGCCAGCGACTCCCGGATGTCCTCGACCGGATAGGGGTGCTCCCCGTGGAAGCCGTTCACGGCGATGACGAACGGGATGCCCCGGCGCTCGAAGAAGTCGATCGCCGCGAAGCTGGACTCGGGCCGGCGCACATCGACCAGGACCACCGCGCCCAGCGCGCCGAGGGACAGGTCGTTCCACATGAACCAGAACCGCTGCTGGCCCGGTGTGCCGAACAGGTACAGCACGAGGTCGTCGGAGACGGTGATCCGGCCGAAGTCCAGCGCCACGGTGGTGGCACGTTTCTCCTCGATGCCGTCGAGGTCGTCGACACCCAGGCCCGCCATGGTCAGCGGTTCCTCGGTGCGCAGCGGGGCGATCTCGCTGACCGAGCCGACCATGGTGGTCTTGCCCACGCCGAAGCCCCCGGCGATCAGAATCTTGACCGTGTCGGGTGCCGGACGCTCGGTGGGCGCCGTAGCGGTGATGTCAGAGCCGGCCAAGGCCGTCCCTCACTTTCTGCAGCAGATCCAGGTCCGGGGAGGTACGGGTGACGTGGTGCGGGGGGCGGACGGTGATCCGGCCCGCCTCCAGCAGGTCGCAGAGCATGATCACGACCACGCTCATCGGGAGGTCGAGGCGCGCCGCGAGTTCCGCCACCGCGAGGGGCTCCGCGCACAGCCGCAGAATGCGGGTGTGCTCGGGTTGCAGCCGGGTGGCCGCCTCGGGCTGGGGCTCGACCGTCGTCACCGTCGTGATGAGCGTGAAGTCGGCGCGGCTGGGCTGCGTCCGGCCGCCGGTCAGCGTGAACGGTCGGACGAGCCGGCCCGGGAAATCGCCTCCGCCCACCTCACGCGCCGGAGTCGGAGGAACCTGTCGTGCCCCGGGGCGCCGCGCTGAGGTGCTCGCCGATCTTCTTCACCAGCATGTTCATCTGGTACGCGACCACGCCGACGTCCGCGCCCGGGCCGGTGAGCACCACGAGGTGGGCGCCGGGCCCGGCCGAGGTCAGGATCAGATAGCTGTTGGCCATCTCGATGAGGGCCTGGCGCACCGGGCCGCCGCGGAAGTCCATGCTGACGCCCTTGCTGAGGCTCATCAGTCCGGACGCGGTGGCCGCCAGACGTTCCGCGTCGTCGCGCAGGAACCCGGTGGACTTGCTGACCACCAGCCCGTCCTCGGACAGGACCACGGCCTGGTTCACGTCGGCGACCCGCTCCACGAGTCCGGTCAGCAGCTGATCGAGCTGGGTGTGAGTGGCGGGTATGGGGCGTGTCATGACGGTGTTCCTTCTTCGGCGTTCGGCGTTCGGCGTTCGGCGTTCAGCGGTCGGCGGGCGGTGTCGGGAGGTCTCGGGAGGCGGCGGGCACCTCTGCGGGCACCCCGGGGGATGCTGTCATGGCGTCATCGGCGGCCGGCCGCGCACAACCGTCGTCGGAACCGGCGTCGTCGTCGCGTGCCTCGAACGTGCCGCGCTGGAAGCCGGCGAGGGAGGAGGCGGCGTGTTCCGCCGTGAAGTCCGCCGCGTCGTCCTCGACGGCCTGTGCCGACGCCTCCTCACGGAGTTCGGCGGCCAGGCTGGTCTGCGGCACCCGGCGGGGGAGCGGGGTGAGCCCGTTCGACCGGGGTGCGGGAGCGGTGCCGGCCGGGCGGGCGGCGGTCCGTGCGGGGGCCGCGGAGCGGGACGGCGACGGCGGCCCGCTGGGAGCCTGTGTGTTCGGGGTGCTCGGGGTGCTCCCGGTCTCCGGGGCGTCCGGGCCGTCCGTGGCGGACGTCCTGCCGGTGGTGCCGGCCCCGCTCGTGGCGTGCTCCGTGTCCGCCGGGCCTGCCGGGCCCGTGGCCCCGCCGTCGAGGGCCGCCGGAGCGGCCGTGCCGCCCGGGGCGCCCGCCGGGCGGTGTCCGTTCGCCGCGCCGCCGACGGCGAACGCGGCCTCCCGGGGGGTGCGTGCGGCCTCCCGCACCACGATCGCGTGCGGCACCAGCACGATCGCCGTCGTCCCGCCGTACGGCGACGGGCGCAGGGTGACGGTGATGCCGTGCCGGTGGGCCAGCTGGGAGACCACGAACATGCCGAGCCGGAGGTCGTCGGCGAGCGCCACCACGTCGAACTGCGGAGGGCTGGCCAACTGGGTGTTGATCGAGGCGTAGTCCTCCTCGGACATGCCGAGGCCCCGGTCCTCGATCTCGACGGCGAGGCCCTTGGCCACCAGAGCGGCGCGCACCCCGACGGGGCTCGGCGACGGCGAGTAGACCGTGGCGTTGTCGATCAGCTCGGCCAGCAGGTGGATGACGTCGGCCACCGCGGGCGGAGCCAGCGCGACCTCCTCGTCGGTGTGCACGTCCACCCTCTGGTACTCGGCGACCTCACCGACGGCACTGCGCAGGATGTCGATCAGCGCGACCGGCTCGCTCCACGAACGGCCGGGCCGCTCGCCGCTGATGATGACGAGGTTCTCCTCGTAGCGGCGCAGCTGGCTGGCCGTGGAGTCCAGTTCGTACAGGCCCTTGAGGACCTCGGGGTCGGTGTGCGTGCGTTCCAGCAGGTCGAGCTTGCTGAGCTGGAGGTTGACCAGGTTCTGGCTCTGCCGGGCGATGCCCAGGATGACCTTCTGGAAACCGAGCCGGGTGTCGGCGAGCTCGACCGCCGTGTGCACCGCGGTGCGCTGCGCCGTGTTGAACGCCTGGGCGACCTGGCCGAGTTCGTCGTGGCCGTAGTCCAGGGGCGGGGTCGCCGACTCGGCGTCGACCTTCTCGCCCCGCTCCAGCCGGGCCACGACCTCGGGCAGCCGCTCCTCGGCCAGGCTGAGGGTGGCCTCCCGCAGGCCGCGCAGCCTGCGGGACAGCGAGCGGGTGATCCGCCACGACATGCCGACGCACAGCAGCAGGGCGACCAGACCGCCGGCGCTGAGGGAGGCCGCGGTCAGCAGCAGACCGCGGGCCTCGTCGGCACTGCGGCCGAGCAGTGCGTCGGTCTGCTCCTCGATCAGGGCGGCGTACTGCGGGGTGACCTTGTCCAGCGCGGCGTCCCACTGCTTCTGGGCGTCCGGCAGGCTGATCCTCCCGCCCTCGGCGGTGGGACGGGAGTCGCGTACCGCGTCCTCGACGTCCTGCAGGGTCCGCCACTCGGGGCTCTGCAGGATCTTCTCGGCCTGCGTCTTGGTGCTGCCGCGCAGGGACGGCACGATCTGGTCCTCCACCAGCCAGCGCTGGGTGGTGACCAGCTCGGCGAAACCCGCCCAGGACTCGTCGTCGAGCTCCCCGGACGGCCAGGCCAGGGTGAGATGCGCGTCCTCCCGGGAGAGCATCTCCGCGGCCTGCTCGAGCGAGACCAGGGGCCCGGCCTGCGAGGTCAGGTCGCCGTCGTCGACCTGCGACAGCTCCTGGAAGGCGTGGATCTGGTCCTGGATGATCGAGGAGTACTGGTCGAGTGCCTGCTCGGCGGTGATGTCGCTCGGCGCGTCCACCTGGTCCCGGTAGTACTCCAGGCTGCCCACCGAACCGAGCACCGAGTACAGCGGGTCCGACACGCGGTCCGGTGCCTCGGCGATCGCGTCGGCCTGTCCGACCAGCCGGGCCACCGCCTTGTCGGTCTTCTCGCGCTGTGCGTCGAGGGCGGCCCGGGAGTCCTTCGGCGAGGCCAGCCAGGCGGCGGTCAGCCGCCGCTCCTGCTGCAGGGCGAGGGTCGCGTCGGTGCCCATCGCGCCGGTCGACCGGCTCAGTTCCGTCTGGGTACGAAGCCGCAGCCCCTCCGAGAACATCTGGATCGTGGTCACACCCCACATGGCGGCGAGGGTGACGGTGGGCACCAGTGCCAGGAGGACCAGCGAGAGACGTATGGAGCCGAGACGGCGCCGGGCACCTGTCCGTGGAGACATCGTCGTCCTAGAGCGGTCGGATCATCGGAAAAGCGGGCGGAGAGCGGCGGAGGAACGGGCTGTGGACGCGTCAGCAGGACGTGCGTCCGGTACGACACAGGTGATGTGCAGGATGTTATCCGCACACGTGACCGTGCAGCCCGTTCGTAACCGAATCTTTGGGTACGTCCTCACGGGATGTCCCGGTCACCGGGTGCCGTTGGCGGCGAACTCGGCGACCGAGGCGGCGTTGGTCTTCGTGACGAAGGCGGGCCCGGTGAGAACCGGCGACACCCCGCCGCCGCTGATGTTGCCGTTGGTCCGGTACAACCACAGCGCGTCCACGGAGAGATAGCCCTGGAGGTAGGGCTGCTGGTCCACGGCGAACTGGATGTCACCGCTGCGGACGGCCCGCACCAGCTCCTCGTTGAGGTCGAAGGTGGCGACGTGCGCCCCGGTGTCGGCCTCCTTGGCGGCGTCGGCCATGGCGAGGGCGTACTGAGCGCCGTTGGCGACGACCTCGTCGATGGTCGGGTCCTGCCGCAGCGTGGCGGTGACGATGCCGGAGACGGCGCGCTGGTCGGAGCCGTCCACGTAGAGGTTCTCGACCTTTCCGTCGAACGTCTTCCGCACGCCGGCGCACCGCGCCTCCAGTGCGACGTTGCCCCGCTCGTGGACCACGCAGAGGGCGTTCTTGGCCTTCAGCTCGTTGAGCTTGTTGCCGACGGCCTGCCCCGCGACGCCCTCGTCCTGACCGAAGTACTCCAGCAGCCCCGCCGACTTCCAGGCGTCGATGCCGGAGTTGAGCCCGACCACGGGGATCCCCGCCTTGCGCGCCTCGTCCACCGGCCCCTTCATCGCCTGCGGCTTGGCCAGCGTCAGGGCGATGCCGTCCACCTTGTCGCGGACGGCGTTGCGCACGAGTTCGGCCTGGCCGTCCGGGTCCGGGTCGCTCACGTACGTGAGGTTGATGCCGTCCTTCGCGGCGGCGGCCTCGGCGCCCTTCTTCACCCGGTCCCAGAAGGCGTCCCCCTCACCGCCGTGCGTGACCATCACGACGCTCATCCCGTCGCCGGCCGCGCCCGGGCCCTCCGCGTCCGAGGAGTCTTCGGCCGAGCCGAAGACGGAACAGCCGGTCACCACCAGGACGACGGCTGCCGCCAGGGCCGAGAGACGGACGGGCCGCCTCGGGAAACGATGGACCTGGGGACGAGTGTTCATGAGGGAGCGGACCTCGCTGTACGCCGAGCTGGGGGAGGAAGGGGGAGCGGGGGACGAGAGCAGGGGCGGAACCGTGATGTGTACGCCGACCGGGTGACGACTCCCGCTGGGACCGGAGCCAATCGCGTCTTCCTGCCGGTAGTCAAGTGATCAGCCACGGGAAGTGAGATGCCGCTGCCGCATTGTGATGAACGGTGGGTTCCGTGGCGGCGGGGACGGACGGCACCCCTGCGCACCGAACCGCGCGGACGGTACGGAAACGGCTCCACGGCGCACGGACGAACCGGCGCCGGCCAACGTCCTTCGCGGTCTCGGTGTTCACCGGCGCACGCGGGCGGAATGCGGGCCCGGGCCCCGGTCGCGGGCGGCCGGGGCGCGGAACCCCCGGGCTCCGGGGGTTCCGTATCTGCCGCCTGCCGCCTGCCGCCTGCCCCCTGCCGCTCGCCACCCACCGCCCCCCACCCGCCCGGCCGGACACCCTCGATGCCCCCTCCGGTGGAGGCGCGTTCCCCTCGCGGCCGCCCACCGTTCCCTTTCCTCTGCGCGACTGCCACACTCAGATACCGGACGTGCTGTTTTCTTTCGGCGTCCGTGACCGAATTGCCGGATGTGTACCGCGCCATGAAAGGACCCGGTGTGGCGAGTGCGGTCTCAGGGTGAGTTATCGTGTACGCGGGGTTAAAACAAACGGCACGACCCGTTCCTTTCCGGCTCAGGAGTTCAGTCGATGGCGAGGCAGGTACGCGCCGAGCAGACCCGCGCGACGATCATCACGGCCGCCGCCGATCTGTTCGACCGACAGGGCTATGAATCGACCAGTCTCAGCGACATCGTCGAGCACGCCCACGTCACCAAGGGAGCCCTGTACTTCCACTTCGCGGCGAAGGAGGACCTGGCGCACGCGATCCTGGAGCTCCAGTCCGCCACCTGCCGCAGGCTGGCCAGGGACACCGAGATCCGGGGCCACACCTCCCTGGAGGCGCTGATGCGCCTCACCTTCGGCATAGCCCGCCAGTCGGCCGAGGACCCCGTCCTGCGGGCCGGGCTCCGCCTCGCCACCGGGGGCGCCCGGCCCCGTCCGCCGCTTTGCCACCCGTTCGCCGAGTGGATGGACATCGTCACCGCCCGACTCGTCGGCGCGGTCAAGGAGTCCGACGTCCATCCCGAGGTCGACATCGACGTGGTGGCCCACTCCCTCGTCTGCTTCTTCATCGGCACCCGCGTCGTGGGCCGCACCCGGGAACCCGTCGCCCGCCAGCCCCGCCGCACCGCGGAGATGTGGCAGCTCCTCATCCGGGGCCTGGTACCGGTCACCCGCAGGGCCCGCTACCTCAGCCTGGCCGCACGGCTGGAGCGGGAGATCGCCCCCGTCTGACGCGAGGCCGCGGGACCCACGCGGGCCGGCCCCGGCGGCCCGGCCCGCACCGCTGCGGCGACCGGCCCCGCCGCCCGGCGCCGCGCGTTACGGTGAGCCGCATGCCCGACACCCCCACCGCCCCCGTGATCCTCGGCAACCGGCCCGGCTCGTTCCCGCACGGCGTGCTCGCCGAGCGGCACCCCGCGATCATCCGACAGGTGCGCGAGGCCTTCCCGTACGAACCCGGGCAACAGCACGCACTCGACGCCCTGCTGGCCAACTGCACCGAGGGCGCCGTCGAGCCCCTCCCCGCCGACGCCCACGACCGGGAGCGCTGGACGGCCTGGGGGATGGACGCGTACGCCGGGCAGACCTGGTACGACGTGCCCTGGCTGTGGTCCGAGAGCTGGTTCTACCGCCAACTACTGCAAGCGGTAGGCTACTTCGGACCTGGCCCCTGGCAGGGCATCGACCCCTTCCGCCCTTCCAAACGCGCCGAACTCGACTCGCCCGCGACGGACGAGGAACTCGCCGCGCTCGAGGACCTGGCCGGCCGGCCCGCGGACGAACAGGGGCAGGCCCTGCTGCACGGCTCGCTGTGGGGCAACCGCGCCGACCTCGGCTTCCGGCTCTCCGCCGAGGGGGCCGACCTCGCGGCGGCCGTCCCCGCGCTGGTCGCCGACGACGCCGAGAGGCTGTGGTCGCTGCTGGAGGCCTCCCGTCCGGGCACCCTCGTCCTGGTCGCGGACAACGCCGGACGCGAACTCGTCCCCGATCTCCTGCTCGTCGCACACCTGCTGGCCCGCGGAACCATCGGCCGGGCGGTGCTGCACGTCAAGCCGTACCCGTACTACGTCTCCGACGCCACGACCGCCGACGTCGTCGACGCGTTGCGCCGGCTGGTCGACGCCCGGGGGGCGGCGGCCGGTTACGGCCGCCTGCTGTGGGGAGCCCTCTCCGACGGCCGGCTCACCCTGCGCGCCCACCCGTTCTCCTGCTCCCCGCTGCCGTACGAGGAGATGCCCGACGACCTCCGCGCCGACTTCGCCCCGGCCGCGCTCACCCTCGTCAAGGGCGACCTCAACTACCGCCGCCTGGTGGGCGACCGGACCTGGCCGCCCACCACCCCCTTCACCGACGTCACCGGCCACTTCCCCGGACCGGTCGCCGCCCTGCGCACCCTGAAGTCCGATGTCGTCACCGGACTGGCTCCCGCGACGGAGGAGGCGCTGGTCGCGGCCGAGGGGCAGCGCTGGCGCACCGGCGGCACCCACGCGCTGATCCAGGTACGGGCGTAGCGGTCCGCACCCCGTGCCGCAGGCGCGCATCCGGCACCCGGCACCCGACACCGGAATTTCGGCATGTCGGCATTTCGGCGAGGGTTCACGCGATGGTGTGATCATGTCCGGGCCGGTGGATGCCGCCACGGAGCCACGGGTAGTGCCGGGCCATGACCCAGCCGTTCGAACTTCCGCACTTCTACCTGCCGCACCCCGCGCGGCTGAACCCGCATCTCGACCAGGCCCGGGCCCACTCGTCGGCGTGGGCGCGCGAGATGGGCATGCTGGAGGGGTCCGGAGTCTGGGAGCAGGCCGATCTCGACGCGCACGACTACGGCCTGCTCTGCGCCTACACCCATCCCGACTGCGGCGGGCCCGCCCTCTCCCTGATCACCGACTGGTACGTGTGGGTCTTCTTCTTCGACGACCACTTCCTGGAACTGTTCAAGCGCGGCCAGGACCGCGAGGGCGGAAAGGCCCACCTGGACCGGCTGCCGCTGTTCATGCCGCTGGACCCGTCGGCCCCCGTGCCCGAGCCGCGCAACCCGGTCGAGGCGGGCCTCGCCGACCTGTGGGCGCGCACCGTGCCCGCGATGTCCGAGGACTGGCGCGCCCGGTTCGCCGTCGCCACGGAACACCTTCTCAACGAGTCGCTGTGGGAACTGTCCAACATCAACGAGGGACGGATCGCCAACCCCGTCGAGTACATCGAGATGCGCCGCAAGGTCGGCGGCGCCCCGTGGTCGGCGGGGCTCGTCGAGTACGCGACCGCCGAAGTGCCCGCCGCCGTCGCCGGAACCAGGCCGCTCCGGGTGCTGATGGAGACGTTCTCCGACGCCGTGCACCTGCGCAACGACCTGTTCTCCTACCAGCGCGAGGTCGAGGACGAGGGCGAGAACAGCAACGGCGTCCTCGTCCTGGAGACCTTCTTCGGCTGCACCACCCAGCAGGCCGCCGACACCGTCAACGACATCCTCACCTCGCGGCTGCACCAGTTCGAGCACACCGCGTTCACCGAAGTGCCCGCCCTCGCCCTGGAGAAGGGCCTCGCCCCGCACGAGGTCGCGGCCGTCGCGGCGTACGCGAAGGGCCTGCAGGACTGGCAGTCCGGTGGCCACGAGTGGCACATGCGCTCCAGCCGGTACATGAACGGGGGCGCGCGGGAGACCGCCCCGTGGGCGGTGCCCACCGGGGCGGGCACCTCGGCCGCCGACGTGCGCGGACTGCTCGCCGCCGCGGGCGCGGCGAGGCTGCGGGCGCACACCCACGTGCCGTACCAGAGGGTCGGCCCGTCCCTGATTCCCGAGATCCGCATGCCGTTCCCACTGGATCTCAGCCCCCATCTCGACGCCTCCCGCGGCACCCTCGTCGACTGGTGCCGGCGGACCGGCATCCTGAGCGAAGGCGTCTGGGACGAGGACAAGCTCGACGCCTACGACCTCGCGCTGTGCTCTGCCGGAATCGACCCGGACGCCACCCCCGAGGCCCTCGACCTCAGCGCGCAGTGGCTCGCCTGGGGCACCTACGGCGACGACTACTACCCGCTCGTCTACGGGCACCGCCGCGACCTGGCCACCGCCCGGCTGACCACCGCCCGCCTGTCCGACTGCATGCCCGTCGCCGGGGAACCCGTGCCCCCGGCGGCCAACGCCATGGAGCGGGGCCTGACCGACCTGTGGGCCCGCACCACGGCGGGCATGACCCCCGAGGAGCGGGGGCCTCTGAAGAACGCCGTGAACGTCATGACCGAGAGCTGGCTGTGGGAGCTGGGCAACCAGATCGTGCACCGCGTGCCCGACCCGGTCGACTACCTGGAGATGCGCCGGCAGACCTTCGGCTCCGACCTCACCCTCGGCCTGTGCCGGATGGGCCACGGCCCGGCCGTCCCGCCCGAGGTCTACCGCAGCGGCCCGGTCCGCTCGCTGGAGAACGCGGCCGTCGACTACGCCTGCCTCCTCAACGACGTCTTCTCGTACCAGAAGGAGATCGAGTTCGAGGGCGAGATCCACAACGCGATCCTCGTCGTGCAGAACTTCTTCGGCTGCGACTACCCGACGGCGCTGGGCGTCGTCCACGACCTGATGAGCCGCCGCCTGGACCAGTTCGAGCACGTCGTGGCACATGAACTGCCTCTGCTGTACGAGGACTTCGAGCTGTCCCAGGAGGCGCGCGCGATCATGCGGGACTACGTGCTGGACCTGCGGAACTGGATGGCCGGCATCCTGCACTGGCACCGCAGCGTGAACCGCTACAAGGACGCGTGGCTCTCCGGCCGGGCCCACGGCTTCCTCCCGGACCGCACGCCCGCGGCGCCCATGGCCACCCGGGTCTGAGGGGGAGGCGGTCTCACTCCTCCGTGACTCGTCGGTCTCCGCGGATCCGGGTGGCACTCCAGCCGGAGGCGATCCGTGGAACAGACTGCGTGGCGACCCAGACCGGTGCCCGGCCGAGAGACGACCGGTGCCGGAGGCACGGGCGAGGCCGCGGACCGGAACGGAACGGGAAACGGGGACGGCTCCGGAGCCGAGGACCGGCCCGCGGCGGGAGACAGGGCTGCCGGGGCCCGGTGCGGTTCCGGCCGCGTCCGCATGCCGCGCGGCGGCGGGGAAGCAGGCTGGGACCACGCTGTCCGCGATGGCCGTCGGCGCTGTCCCGGTGCTCTCCGGGGTGGGCGTCGGGGCGATGGGCGCCACGGTCGTCGGCGCGGACGGGCTCGCAGGGCTGCAGCGCCGGGCAGGGCTCGCGGGCGCTGCCCGGCCGTCCGCCCGCATCGGTGCGAGGCGGGCGGCTGGTGCGCGCGGGGCCGCTCCCCGGCGGACCGGGCGGGGCGACATGCCGGACCGACGCGGCGAACCGGCTCGCGCCGCCCCCGCCCGCCGGGCAGGATGCTGCTCGTAGCCCCGCGTCCGCACCTGCCCCGGAGGCCTTGATGACCGGCAGTACGTCCTCGTCCCGCACCGTCGCCGACGACGTGTTCCGTACCCGTGCGGAGCGTGCCGCGGGGGAGACCGTCATAGTCGTAGTGGACTGAACGGCCCCGACGTCCTCTCCCCGCCCACCGAACGACAGCGGCGCGACCATGACCCAGGCACCGACACCCACCGCGGACACCGTCCGCCGACTGGTCCGTACCCTCCTCCGGGACGAGGGGGACGGCGAGACCGCCGACGGACCGGACGTGCTGCCCGTCGACGAGAGCGCTGCTCCCGCCACCTGGTGGGTCGGCACCCGGCACGTGCTGCGCCTCGCACTCGACCGGGAGACGAGCACGCGCCGGCGCCGTGAGCTGCGGCTGCGGGAACTCGTCCGCCCCCACATGCCGGTCGCGGTGCCGTCGAGCACGGCGCACGGCGAATGGGCACCGGGCCTGGCCTACACCCTGGACACCAGGCTGTCCGGCGGGTCGGCGGAGGAGCACCGGGTGTCCGCCGTCGGCGAGACCGATCTGGCCGGGCTGTTCACCGGACTGCGCGGGGTACCGCTGCCGCGGGCGGAGACGCTCGGTGTGCCGCGTGTCTCCCCGCGCTCCCTGGAGGCACTGCGCCGGGCCGCCGGGCAGGCCGCCGAACGGCTGGCCGCCGCCGACGAGTTCGCGCCCGCCCGCCTGCGGCAGCTCACGCCGTCCGCCGCCGACCGGCTCGCCGCCCAGTCCGGTTCGCCGGTCCTCGTCCACCATGGCCTCACCGGCGCGCATCTCGTGGTCAGCACCGACGGCCGGGTGCGCGGGGTCCTCGGCTGGGCCGGGGCGGTGGTCGGCGATCCCGCCGAGGACATCGCGGGCCTGGCGCTCGCCGTGGGCTCCCCGGCCGCCGTACGCGCCGCCACCCTCGCCGGCTACGGCGCCCGCCCCTGTCTGCGCGGCCTGTGGCTGGCACGCTGCGACGCCGTCCTCCACCTCGCCGACGCCCTCGGCGGCGGCGGAGGAGCCGGCCCGCCGGCGGGGCCCATGCCGCTGCCGCTGCTGCGCGTCCGGCTGCGCCGGGCCTGGGAGGCGATCCTGCTGGAGCGCGTGACGGACCTCCGCAGCGCCGAGGACATGCCGTAGGCGCGCCGTCGGGTCACCTCCGTCGGGTCACTCCTGCAGCAGGATCACCGCTGACTCGCCGGGCAGGTGCAGGACCCCGTCCGCGCCCGGTACACCGACGGGCTCCCAGGCGGCGAGTACGCGCGCATGCGGGACGCCCAGGGAGACCGCGGCCGGCCCACCGGCCAGGTTCACGGCCACCAGCACGTCCCCGCGCCGGAAGGCGAGCCAGCGCCGCTCCTCGTCGAAGACCACCCTGGTGTCGGCGAGGTCGGGGTCGGTGAGGTCCGGCTGCGCGTGACGCAGCGCGACGAGCCGCCGGTACCAGGCCAGCACGCGGGCATGGGGTTCGCGCTGTGGCTCCGACCAGTCCAGGCAGGAGCGGTCACGGGTGGCGGGGTCCTGCGGGTCGGGCACGTCCGCCTCGGCCCAGCCGTGCGCCGTGAACTCCCGCCGCCTGCCGTCGCGTACCGCCTCGGCGAGTTCGGCGTCGGTGTGGTCCGTGAAGAACTGCCAGGGCGTGCCCGCCGCCCACTCCTCGCCCATGAACAGCATCGGCGTGAACGGCGCGGTCAGCGTGAGGGCTGCCGCGCAGGCCAGCAGGCCGGGGGAGACCAGCGCGGCCAGCCGGTCGCCCCGGGCCCGGTTGCCGATCTGGTCGTGGGTCTGGCTGTAGCACAGGAGCCGGTGCCCGGCGGTCCGCGTACGGTCCAGGGGCCGCCCGTGCCGCCGGCCGCGGAAGGAGGAGTACGTGCCGTCGTGGAAGAAGCCGCCGGAGAGCGTCTTGGCGAGTGCCGTGAGCGGGGCGCGCGCGAAGTCGGCGTAGTAGCCCTGCGACTCCCCGGTCAGCGCGGCGTGCAGGGCGTGGTGGAAGTCGTCGTTCCACTGTGCGTGCAGCCCGTGGCCGCCGTCCGCGCGGGGCGTGACCTCCCGGGGGTCGTTCCGGTCCGACTCGGCGATCAGGAACAGCGGCCGGCCGGTGTCGGCCGACAGGGCGTCCACGGCCGCCGACAGCTCCTCCAGGAAGTGGCGGGCGCGCGTGTCCGCCAGCGCGTGCACCGCGTCCAGGCGCAGCCCGTCGATCCGGTAGTCGCGCAGCCACGCCAGCGCGCTCTCGACGAGATACGTCCGCACCTCGTCCGAGCCGGGGGCGTCCAGGTTGACGGCGGCACCCCACGGGGTGTGGTGGGTGTCGGTGAAGTACGGGCCGAATCGAGGAAGATGGTTCCCGGACGGCCCCAGGTGGTTGTGCACCACGTCGAGGACGACGCCCAGGCCCAGGGCGTGCGCCCGGTCCACGAACCGTTTCAGCGCCTCGGGACCCCCGTACGGTTCGTGCACCGCCCACAGCGAGACCCCCTCGTACCCCCAGCCGTGCCGGCCGGGGAAGGGACACACCGGCATCAGCTCCACATGGGTGACGCCCAGCCCGGCGAGATGCTCCAGCCGCTTCGCGGCGGCGTCGAACGTGCCCTCGCGCGTGTACGTGCCCACGTGCAGCTCGTACAGGACGGCACCGGGCAGCGGGCGCCCGGGCCAGACCGCGCGCCAGGCGAACGCGTCGTGGTCGACGACGGCGCTCTCCCCGTCGGGCCCGTCCGGCTGCCGGCGCGAGCGCGGATCGGGCAGGACCGGCCCGCCGTCCAGCGCGAAGCCGTACCGGGAGCCGTCCCGCGCGTCCGCCTCGCCCCGCCACCATCCCTCCCGTCGCGGATCGCGCGTCAACACGCTCGTGACGCCGTCGCACTGGAGCGTCACGTCGCCGGCCTGCGGTGCCCACACCTCGAACTGCACGGACGGTTCCCCTTCGTCTGCTCACCGTGATGTAGCCAGACCATGGTCATACATCGGGGACCGATCCGCCGGTGAATGTTCCCTCTGCGCCGGGTGTCGCTGCCGCGGGAGCGGAGGAGGCCCGCGCGGCGCTTGTGCCGTCTCCTGGACAGTCCGGCCGGTGCTGACCGACAATCAGCGGTGTGACGCCGTCATTCGAGTTCAACACGTACCCCGCGCGGCTCTCCGACGTGGAGCGCGACAGGGCGCTGAAGGTGCTGCGGGACGGCGTCGCCGTGGGGCGGCTGTCCCACGACACGTTCATCCGGCGCATGGAGCTCGCGCTCGCGGCCCGGTGCCCCGACGAACTCGTCCCGCTCACCGCCGACCTGCCCACCGAGGGCCGCTTCTCGCGCCTGGTGTTCGGCTCCGTGGAGGCGGTCTCCGGGTTCACGGTACGGCTGCGCGGGGCATGGCGGGCCGAGCGGCTGCCGAAGCTGCTGCTGCCCCATCCGATGACCGCCCACCCCTTGCGCATAGGGCGTGATCCCGTCAACGGGCTGCGGCTCCACCACGAGACGGTCTCCCGCATGCATGCCGAACTCCGCCGGCAGGGCGGCCTGTGGGTGCTGCGGGACCTCGGTTCCACCAACGGCACGACGGTGAACGGACGTCGGGTGGTCGGTGCGGCCGTCGTCCGCGAGGGCGACCAGATCGGCTTCGGACGGATGACGTACCGGCTCGCGGCGAACTGACCGGCCGTCCGGAGAGGAACATCGACCTCCCTTCGGCTTCCACGGTGTGGCCGCACCCCGCACTGGTCTGCCCCGGACCGGCCGACGCCCGGGACCCCGGCACGGGCACGGGCACGGGCGACGGCAGCGGCGGCGTGCGTCCGCTCCCGCCCGTGAGCACCGCCCGGCTGACCGCGCTCACCCTCGCGGGCCGCAGGCCGGCGCTGCGCACCGCGGGGCTGCTGCACCGGCCGGCCACCCCCCGGCCACGATCCGGCCGGGGCGCTGCCGGAGCCGGACCGGCTCATCGACGCGTGGTGCGCCGACTACCGCGACACCTGCGCGACACGCCGGATCCCGGTCGCACGTCAGGCCGAGCAGCAGGCACGGATCGCGGTCGCCGCGTTCGAACCGGCCCTACGGCGCCCCCGCACACTCTCCCGTTCGGGTGAGCCGGGCTGGGGTCCCGGCGGCACCGTGCCGATGCATCTGGAATGACGTACACCTCACCCACAGCGGTACGGGGCGCGCTGCTGGCGGCGACCGCCCTCCTCGCCTTCCTCGTCCCCACCCCCGCGCAGGCCGACCCGGCCCCCCGAGGCGCAGCCGCCTCCGACAACTGGCTCCTCCTCGGTGTGGACCAGGGCGAGACCCGGACCGGCACGACATCCGGCCGCCTGCTCCTCTGCGACCCGCCCCAGGGCCACCCGCGCGCGGCCGAAGCCTGCGCGGAACTCGACGCGGCGGACGGGCGCATCACCGGCATCCCGGCCCGGGACACCTACTGTCCGATGGTCCACGCCCCGGTGACCGCCCACGCGCGCGGCCAGTGGCGAGGGCAGCCGGTCGAGTACACGGAGACCTTCCCGAACCGGTGCGTGATGGAGGCCCGGACCGGCTCCGTGTTCGCTCTGGACGGGTCCTAGAAGACCCATGGGGGCGCCGGGAGCGGGCGGGGTCAGCCCGCTCCCGGTCCTGCTCCCGCGCCCGCGCGGGCGTGCAGCGCCGCCGCCACGACCGTGCGGACCTGATGCTCCACCTGGTGCGCCACGGGCACCCAGCGGGCCCGGAAGTGCACGGCGAACGCGTCGCTCCACAGGGCGACCAGGCGCTCGAGCCGCGCCGCCGCGTGCGCGTCGGTCTCCCGCACCTCCCGCAGCAGCATCGCCGCCGCCCGCAGCGGCACCCGGCGCGTGAACGCGTCCACGCTGGCCACGTACGCCCTGGTGCCGTCGGGCGGCGGGGTGCGGACCAGGTCAGCGGCCAGCCCCGGGACCAGATCCAGCCCCCAGGTGGCCGCCCGCAGCAGCGGGCCGCCGGCGACGCCGGCCCCCTCCATGGCCCCGGGCCGGGCCTCCTCCAGCACCTGCCGCACCTCGCGCGCGTCCCGCAGCAGCCGGCCCGCGAGATGCCGCAGCGTCTCGGCCGGAGCCGGATGCGGCTCCGGATCGTCCACCAGGGCGCCGGCCCACATCGGGACCTCGACGACCGCCGTCAGACCGCCGTAGCGGTGCGCGTGGTACCAGGTGCTGTGCCGCGCGTCGTCCGGCAGGCTCGGATACGCCGGACCGGACCCCGCCGCGGGCATCACCCGTACCCCGGGGCCGGACGCCGGCCAGCCCGCCGCGTCCGAGGCGCCCGTCTCCACCGGGATGTGCAGTTCCGCGGCGGACTTCGCGAACGGTTCGGCGAGCCCCGGCACGTCCCTCGTCAGCTGGACCCAGCTGCCGCCCAGGTCGGTTCCGTGCAGCGACACCTGGAGGTAGGGGCGCAGCTCGTCGATGACCCCGGTCAGGGCCAGGGTCTCGGGCGGCAGCCGGTCGGGCGGCAGGGCCGAGGGGGCCCACTCCGGCTGTTCCCGGCCGACGGGACGGAAGAAACCCAGGTGATAGTCGTACAGGCTGTCCGGCCTCGTCGCCGTATGGAGGCTCGCTCCGTCGGGGTCCGCGCACAGCAGGAAGTGCCAGGACGTGCCGTCCCGCAGCTCCCGCTCCGCCACCGCCCGCCGGGCCAGCGCGAGCAGCGTGGCCCCGCCGGCCGGCTCGTTGGCGTGGGCGCCCGCGACCACCAGCACGGCCCGCCGGGCGTGCCCCACGGACAACAGGTGCAGCGGTCGCTCCGCGCGGGAGAGTCCCACCTGCCGCAGGACGCACAAGCCGGGCCGTCGGGCCGTCAGCGTGCGGGCGGCGGACACGAGTTCGGCCACCGTCGGGTAGCGCAGCTCCGGCAGGAGACCCACCCCCGTCCACCACCCGTCGTCGCACACCGCAGTACCCCACGGCCGCGGACCGGTGTCAAGGGCGCGGCGGGGGAGGCCCCAAAGGGGCGCACGCGGCGTGCACGACCGGCGCATCCCCCGTCTCCCACCCGGGCGACCCGGGCAGGTTCCTCCGCGCCCTGTCGCCGGACCCGCTTGTGCCCGGCTCGTGCCGCGCGGCGCCACGTACGCTCTTCCTCGGGTCCTCGGGTCCTCGGGTCCCCCGGGTCCCCCGGGTCCCCCGGGCAAGAGGTCCCCACCCGCCCCACCGGGACCCGTCCGACGCCGCGAACCCGCCACCCCCGGGCGGACGGCGCGACGCGGGTCGGACGACAGGCCCTACGCCCCGCCCGGCTCCCCGGTGCGCTCCAGCAGGGCCACCGGCGACCGCTCGAACAGCTCCGCCACCCGCACGTGCCCCGTGAACTCCCGGCCGGGCAGCAGCACGTCGGTCCAGCGGCCCGGCGGCAGCGCCAGCCGGGTCTCCCGCCAACCGCCCGCCTCCGCCAGCCGCAGCGACAGCCGGGTCACGGCGGTCAGCACCGCGCCGGACCGCACGAACGCCACGCAGTGCCCGGCCCCCGGCCCCTCGGCGGTCAGCGGTTCGTACGACGCCGTGTCGCCGAACACCCCGGGCCGCCGCGCCCGCAACCGCAACGCGGCCCGCGTCACCGCCGCCTTGCCGCCGCCGGCCGCGTCCTCGCCGTCGGCCGCCCCGGCCGGGAAGTCCACCGCACGCCGGTTGTCCGGGTCCACCAGGGCCCGGTACTCGGACTCGGTGCCCTGGTAGACGTCGGGCACGCCCGGCATCGTCAGATGGACCAGGGCGGCGCCCAGCACGTTCGCGTGGATGTACGACTCCAGCGAGGCCCGGAACCGTAGGACCCGTCCGCCCGTGGCCCCGCACGGCCCCGCCGCCACGAACCGGGCCACCGCCTCCTCGTACGCCGGCTCCTGCTCCGTCCAGTTCGTGTGCAGGCCCGCCTCGCGCACATGTTTGAGCAGCGCGCCCGTCACCCGCTCCGGGTCCGCCGGGCCCAGTCCGAACACCGTCTGCCAGGCGGCCCACGCCAGCTGCGGGTCCGGTACGTCCTCGCCGACGTGGGTCACCTCCGCCAGGACGTCCGCCCAGCGACCGGGGCACTCGGTGAGCACGTGGAGCGCGGCCCGCACGTCGGCGCTGCGCTTGGTGTCGTGCGTGGTGACGACGGTGCCGGTGGCCGGCCAGTCGCGCTGCACGCGCGCGCAGTACGCGTGGAACCGCTCCGGGGACAGCGCCGGAGAGCCGGGGTCGTGGCCCACCTCCGTCGCCGACAGCAGCGGCACGTAGCGGTAGAACGCCGTGTCCTCCACCGACTTGGCCCGCAACGCCGACGCGGTCTGCGCGAACCGCGTACGGAACTCCACCTGCCCCGGCCCGTCGCCGTACCGCCCGAGCACCAGATCCCGTACGACGTCCACCGCCCCGGCCTCCTCGGGGACGGCGAAGGCGCGCCGCGCGTCGGCCGCGGCCTCCCCGGTGACCACGCCGGCCGGGTCCACGGAGGCGTAGGGCCGGTAGACCTCGAGCCGGACCAGGAGTTCCTCGAGCGCGGTGCGCAGGGCCCAGGGCGCGCGGTCGCGCAGCGCGGGCTCGGGCGACGCCGCGCACACGCGGTCGGCGACCCGGGTCAGCCGGTCGACCTCGGTGGCCAGCTCGTGCGTGAGCACCTTGTACCCGGCCCGCCGCACCGTCGCCTCCCACTCGCCGCCCCGGTCCGGCTGCGGCGCCGCGAACCGGCGGTACCGGCCGAGCAGTTCCCCGGCCCCGGCCGGGTCCGTGAACAGCCCGTCCACGTGCCGCAGGGCGTCGTAACCGGTGGTGCCCGCGACCGGCCAGGAGGCGGGCAGCGGCTCGCCGTCGGAGAGGATCTTCTCCACCACGGTCCAGCGGCCCCCGGTCGCCGCGTGCAGTCGGCGCAGGTACTCGTCCGGGTCGGCGAGCCCGTCCGGGTGATCGACCCGCAGCCCGTCGACGACGCCCTCGCGCAACAACTGGAGGATCTTGGCGTGGGTGGCCTCGAACACCTCGGGGTCCTCCACACGCACCCCGATCAGCTCGGAGATGCTGAAGAAGCGGCGGTAGTTCAGCTCGGTGCGGGCCAGCCGCCACCACGCCAGGCGGTACCACTGGGCGTCCAGGAGCTGTGGCAGCGGCAGACGGGCGGTGCCCTCGCGCAGCGGGAACGCGTGGTCGTGGTAGCGCAGCACGTCGCCGTCCACCTTCAGCCGGCCGAGCTCCGCGCCGAGCGGCCCGCCCAGCACCGGCAGCAGAATCCGGCCGCCCTGCGCCTCCCAGTCGATGTCGAACCACCGCGCACGGCGCGACGAGGGCCCCTCGCGCAGCACCTCCCACAGGACCCGGTTGTGGCGCGGGGACATCGCCATGTGGTTCGGGACGATGTCCACGACCAGGCCGAGACCGTGCTCGCGCGCGGTGCGCGACAGGTCCCGCAGCGCCGGCTCGCCGCCCAGCTCCCCGCGCACGTGCGCGGGGTCCGTCACGTCGTAGCCGTGCCGGGAGCCCGCAACCGCCTCCAGGACCGGCGACAGGTGCAGATGGGAGACTCCGAGCGAGGCCAGATACGGCACGGCGGCCGTCGCGGCGGCGAACGGGAAGTCGGGCTGCAGCTGCAGCCGGTACGTGGCGGTGGGCACCGGGGGCCCGGGGCGCTGGGATCGCTCGGATCGCTCAGAGGTCATGCAGACGTACGTACCCGCCCTGCCGCCCTTCCTGTCACGAGTCCCTCGGCCGGCGTGCCACGGGCCGCGCCCCCGCCCCGTCCGCGCCGTCGTCCGTCACGCCGGCCGCTGGAGCACCGTCAGGCTCCGGTCGGTCAGGGTCAGCCGGGTGCCGGCCCGCACCTTCGGGCCGGCACCCGGCGGGACTCCGTCCTCGCGGGCGGTGTCGACGACCACCTGCCACTGCCGGCCGTGGCCGACGGGCACCACGAACTCCAGCGGGCCGGGAGACGCGTTGAACAGGAGCAGGAACGAGTCGTCCGTGATGCGTTCCCCGCGCTGGCCCGGCTCCGAGATCGCGTTGCCGTTGAGGAACACCGTCAGCGCCGAGGCCCGCGCCTGGTCCCAGTCCCGCTGGGCCATCTCCGCCCCCTCGGGAGTGAACCAGGCGATGTCGGACAGGTCGTCGTGGGTGCCCTCGACCGGCCGTCCGTGGAAGAAGCGGCGCCTGCGGAACACCGGATGGTTCTTGCGCAGCCACACCATCGCGCGGGTGAACTCCAGCATCCGCAGGCGGGCGTCGCCCGCGCCCTCGCCGTCCCCCTCCTCGCGCTCGCGGCCGCTGCCGGGCCCCCGCTCCGCGGGCCAGGAGAGCCAGGCCACCTCGTTGTCCTGGCAGTAGGCGTTGTTGTTGCCGTGCTGGGTGCGGGCGACCTCGTCGCCGTGACTGATCATCGGCACGCCCTGGGACAGCATCAGCGTCGCGATGAAGTTCCGCATCTGGCGGGCCCGCAGCCGCAGCACGTCCGGATCGTCGGTCTCGCCCTCGGCACCGCTGTTCCAGGAGCGGTTGTGGCTCTCGCCGTCCCGGTTGTCCTCGCCGTTGGCGGCGTTGTGCTTGTCGTTGTACGAGACCAGGTCGTGCAGCGTGAAGCCGTCGTGGCAGGTCACGAAGTTGATCGAGGCCAGCGGGCGCCGCCCGTCGTCCTGGTACAGGTCGGACGAGCCGGTCAGCCGGGAGGCGAACTCCGCGAGCGCGCGCGGTTCACCCCGCCACAGGTCCCGCACGGTGTCCCGGTACTTGCCGTTCCACTCGGTCCACAACGGCGGGAAGTTGCCCACCTGGTAGCCGCCCTCGCCCACGTCCCACGGCTCGGCGATCAGTTTCACCTGGGAGACCACCGGGTCCTGCTGCACCAGGTCGAAGAACGACGACAGCCGGTCCACCTCGTGGAACTGCCGCGCCAGGGTCGCCGCGAGGTCGAAACGGAACCCGTCGACGTGCATCTCGGTGACCCAGTACCGCAGTGAGTCCATGATCATCTGGAGGACGTGCGGGGACCGCATGAGCAGGGAGTTCCCGGTACCCGTCGTGTCCATGTAGTAGCGGGGGTCGTCGGTCAGCCGGTAGTAGGAGGGGTTGTCGATGCCCTTGAGGGACAGCGTCGGGCCCAGGTGGTTGCCCTCGGCCGTGTGGTTGTAGACGACGTCGAGGATGACCTCGATCCCGGCCTCGTGCAGCGCCTTCACCGCCGACTTGAACTCGAGCACCTGCTGACCGCGGTCGCCCCAGGACGCGTACGCGTTGTGCGGGGCGAAGAAACCGATGGTGTTGTAGCCCCAGTAGTTGTTCAGGCCCATGTCCACCAGGCGGTGGTCGTTCACGAACTGGTGGACCGGCATCAGCTCCAGTGCCGTCACGCCGAGTTCGGTCAGGTGTTCGATCACTGCCGGGTGTGCGAGGCCCGCGTAGGTGCCGCGCAGCTCCTCCGGCAACCCCGGATGGCGCATGGTGAGTCCCTTGACGTGCGCCTCGTAGATCACCGTGTGGTGGTACTCCGTCCGGGGCGGCCGGTCGTCGCCCCAGTCGAAGTACGGGTTGACCACCACCGACGTCATCGTGTGCGGCGCGGAGTCCAGGTCGTTGCGCTCGTCGGGCGCGTCGAAGTGGTAGCCGTACACCTCCTCGCCCCACTGGACCGCCCCGCTGATCGCACGCGCGTACGGGTCGAGCAGCAGTTTCGCCGAGTTGCAGCGCAGCCCCCGGTCGGGGGCGTACGGCCCGTGGACACGGAAGCCGTACCGCTGTCCCGGCATGACGCCGGGCAGGTACGCGTGCCGTACGAACGCGTCGCTCTCGCGCAGTTCGACCGCCGTCTCGGAGCCGTCGTCGTGCAACAGACACAGCTCTACTCGGTCCGCGGCCTCCGTGAAGACCGCGAAATTCGTGCCGGCGCCGTCGTACGTGGCACCGAGGGGATACGCCTCGCCAGGCCAGACCTGCATGGACACGACTCTTTCAGGTGTACGGCGCCGATGGGGAGCCTTGGCCCGGAGTGTTGCCGTGTCGTCCGTTGCCGTGCTGTCGTCATACCGACCGTCGTACGGGCTGCCGGGTTCCCGGCGGGCCGGCGCGGCGTGATCCCTCCGTGGCCTCGTGGATCTCCACGCGTCTGCCCCGGCCGCAACCTCTGTATGCGCGTTGTGACTTCGTGCACTCACCGTGCACGGGCGCAGTAGAACAGGGTTGCGGAAAGCGGAAGTTGAGAAACGACCGTGCCATCGGGCTGCACCGCGCACCGCAAGCGGAGTACTCTCCTTGATCGTTGGGGCTGGGAGTGCTCGGGGGAGCGGAAGGCGGTGCGCGGGTGGGCTCGGGAGGGTTGGAGCTGCCCCCTGGTGACGAGGGTCACGAGGGGAACTCCACGGAGGTCCCGCCCGGTGCGGTGTCCCTGGCACGGCCGATGGACGCGGGCTCGATCGGGCCGGACCTGGAGTGGGGAGTCGACGCCTGGCGCGAGGTGCGGACCCGTGCCCAGCGGGCCGGCCGTGCCTACATATGGCTGAACCTCGTGGAGCAGCGGCTGCGCTCGGTGGTGGCCGCGGTGCTGCGGCCCGTCTACGAGCCCGTCCACGGCGACGACTGGGTGGTCGCCGCCGCCGGACCCGCCGGGCAGGAGTGGGTGCAGCGGGCGGTCGCGGTGCGCGAGGTCAGCCGTCGCAAGGGCTATCTGCTCGACCCGGCCGACGACAACGTCGTCTCCTTCCTCACCCTCCCGCAGCTGCGGGAGCTGATGGTCCAGCACTGGCCCTGTTTCGAGCCGTACTTCGACGACCGCCGGGACGTCGAACTCGCCCTGGACGAGCTCGAGGTGACCCGCAACGTCGTCTCCCGCAACCGGGCACTGTCCGAGGCGGTGCTGAACCAGGCCGAGCGGGCCTCCGCGCGGCTGCTGGAGATGCTCGGCGCGGACGGGGACGTGCCGTCCGCACGCCGGCTGCCCGTCGACGCGGTGGAGGACCTGGTCGGCGACCGGTACGCGGACGTGGTCGCCGTCCACCCCGACCGCGTGCGGCTGCTGCGCCAGTTCCCGGCCGAGGACATCTTCGGCGGCGCCCGCCGCCTGGACGCCATCGGCATCGGCCTCAATCTGCTGGTGCAGAACTTCTCCGGGCGCCGCCTGGTGCGGCTCGCCGAGTCCGGCTGCCGGGTGCGGCTGCTGTTCCTCAACCCGGCCTCCAGCGCGGTCAAGCGCCGCGAGCGCGAACTCGGCCTCAAGCGAGGGGAGCTGGGCCGCGCGGTCGAGATGAACATCCTGCACATGCGCCGGGTGCGCTCCCGGCTGCGCGATCCGGGCGCGTTCGAGATCCACGTCTACGACGAGACGCCCCGCTGCACGGCGTACCTCGTCGACGGGGACGGCGCCGACGGCGTCGGTGTGGTGCAGAGCCATCTGCGCCGGGCCCGGGGGATGGAGGCACCGGTGCTGGTGCTGCGCAACGGCAGCAAGGTGGTCAGACCGGGCGAGACCGAAGAAGGTGGATTGTTCCCCACGTACCGTGAGGAGTTCGAGCAGATGTGGGTGGATTCCCGCCCGGTGTCGTGAACCGTTCGTGACGGTGAGCGGAATGCGACCCTCGGGTTGTCAGTGGTGCGTGCGAAGGTAAGAAGCACTGGGGGAACGCACCACACAGAAGGGGGGCCGCCCATGGGCTGGCACCGGGAGCTGCTGATCGGCTTCGACCTCGAGACGACGGGCACCGACCCGCAGGAGGCGCGCATCGTCACGGGAGCCGTGATCGAGGTCAGGGACGGAGTGCCGCAGGGGCGCAGGGAGTGGCTGGCCGACCCCGGTGTGCCCATCCCGGCGGACGCGGTGGCGGTCCACGGCATCAGCGGCGAGCGGGCAGTGGCCGAGGGGAGCCCCGCCGACCAGGTCGCCGACCAGGTCGCCGACGTCCTCACCGGTCACTGGAGCGCGGGCGTCCCGGTCGTCGCCTACAACGCCACGTTCGACTTGTCCCTGCTCTCCGCCGAACTGCGGCGCTACGGGCTGCCGTCGCTGAGGGATCGGCTGGGTGGCAGGGGACCCGCCCCGGTCGTCGATCCGTACACGATCGACCGCAGCGTCGACCGCTACCGCCGCGGCAAGCGCAACCTGGAGGCGGTCTGCGCGGAGTACGGCGTCGCTCTCGACTCCGCGCACGACGCGGCGGCCGACGCCCTCGCCGCCGCCCGGCTGGCCCGCGCGATAGCCGACCGCCACCCGGGGGTCGCGGCGCTCGGCCCGGCGGAGCTGCACCGCCGCCAGATCGAGTGGTACGCCGCATGGGCGGCGGACTTCCAGAGCTTTCTGCGCCGCAAGGGCGACGCCACCGCGACGATCGACGGCACCTGGCCCCTGCGCGAGCCCGCGGGCTCGCGGGTCTGACCGGGGCCCGGATCGGCGCCGGGGCCAAGGGCCGAGTCGGAAAAGGGCCGAGTCAGAAGGGGTGCCAGCGGACCGTCGGGTCGCCGTCGCGCAGGGACGCCACCCGGCGTTCGAACTCGGCCAGGGCCTTCGGGTTGCTCGGGGCGTGCTGCGCGACCCAGGCGCAGCTGGCCGTCTCCCGCGCGCCGCGCAGCACCGCGCAGCCCTCCCACTCGCGCACGTCCCAGCCGTAGGTCCCGGTGAAGGACGCGTACGCCTGCGACGGCAGCCCGTAGCGGTCGTGGGAGAGGGCCATGACCACCAGGTCGTGCTCGCGCAGATCCGCGGAGAAGGTCTCCAGGTCGACCAGGACCGGGCCGTCCGGCCCGACGTGCACGTTCCGCGGCAGCGCGTCCCCGTGGATCGGTCCCGGCGGCAGACGGGGTGTCAGGGCCGCGGCGGCCGCCGCGAAACCGTCGCGCCGCTCGCGCAGATACGCCGCGTCCTCGGGGGCGATCGCCCCGCCCGCGAGCCGCAGCCAGCGTTCCACGCCGCCCAGCAGCTCGCGGGGCGGCAGCCCGAAGGCGGGAGAGGGGAGGGCGTGGACCACCCGCAGCAGTGCGGCCAGATCCCGGGGTTCGGCGGGTCGCACCGGCGCGGGCAGCCGGTGCCAGACCGTCACCGGGTGACCCTCGACCAGCAGGGCCTGCGGTCGCGCCGCCCGCACCGCCGGCACCTCCTCCTCGGCGAGCCACAGCGCGATCGCCATCTCCCGGCGGGCGCGCTCCAGCAGGCCGCTGTCGCGGCCCACCTTGACGACCAGGTCGCCGGAGGCGAACACCGCGTTCTCGCCCAGGGCGAGCAGCCGCGCCTCCCCGGCCGCGCGTCCCGGCAGCACGTCCGCCGCCGCCAGGACGTCCCGCGCCCGTGCCTCGTCCATCCGCCCGCCTCCGTGCCTGTGCCTGGTCCCGCGCTCGTGTGCGCCCTCGGTCAGTGTCCCATTCGCACAGGTCGGCGACGTGCGCGGTGTCCGTCGGCGGTGGGCCGCGGGTGGGACGGCCGCCGCGGGAGCCGTCGCGCACCCCTAATCGATTGCACGATACGTATCGTCTCGCCTAGGGTTCGGGGCATGACCAGTCCCGCTCACATCGCCATGTTCTCCATCGCCGCCCACGGCCACGTGAACCCGAGCCTCGAGGTGATCCGCGAGCTCGTGGCCCGCGGCCACCGGGTGACGTACGCGATCCCCCCGGTCTTCGCGGACAAGGTCGCCGGGACCGGCGCCGAGGTGAAGCCCTGGAGCTCCGTCCTCCCCGGGCCGGACGACGACCCGGAGGACTGGGGCACCACCCTGCTGGACAACGTCGAACCGTTCCTCGACGACGCCGTCCAGGCCCTCCCGCAGCTGACGAAGGCGTACGAGGGGGACACCCCCGACCTGGTGCTGCACGACATCACCTCGTACCCGGCACGCGTGCTCGGCCACCGCTGGGGCGTGCCCGTGGTTTCCCTCTCACCGAACCTCGTCGCCTGGGAGGGGTACGAGAAGGAGATCGGCGAGCCGATGTGGGAGGAGCCGCTCAGGACCGAGCGCGGCCAGGCCTACTACGCCCGCTTCCACGCCTGGCTGGAGGAGAACGGGATCACCACGCACCCCGACCCGTTCGTGAGCCGGCCGGCGCGCTCCCTCGTCCTGATCCCCAGGGCACTGCAGCCGAACGCCGACCGGGTCGACGAGAGCAGGCACACGTTCGTCGGCGCCTGCCAGGGCGCCCGCGACGCGGAGGGGGAGTGGCAGCGGCCGGCCGGTGCGCAGAAGGTCGTCCTGGTGTCGCTCGGATCGTCGTTCACCAAGCAGCCCGCCTTCTACCGGGAGTGCGTCAGGGCGTTCGGCGACCTGCCCGGGTGGCACCTGGTGCTCCAGGTCGGCAAGCACGTCGACCCCGCCGGGCTGGGCGACGTACCGGCCGGCGTCGAGGTGCGGTCCTGGGTGCCGCAGCTCGCGGTCCTGAGGCAGGCAGACCTGTTCGTCACCCACGCGGGCGCCGGCGGCAGCCAGGAAGGGCTGGCCACGGCCACGCCGATGATCGCCGTACCGCAGGCCGTGGACCAGTTCGGCAACGCGGACATGCTCCAGGGCCTCGGTGTCGCCCGGCATCTCCCGATGGAGGAGGCCACCGCCGAGGCCCTCGGCGCGGCGGCCCTCGATCTCGTCGGCGACCCGGAAGTCGCCCGCCGGCTGGAGGAGATCCGGGCCGGGATGGCCGAGGAGGGCGGCACCCGCAGGGCGGCCGACCTCATCGAGGCGGAGCTGCCGCAGCGCGGCTAGGGCCTGGAGCGGGAAGGGGCACGGCCACGGGGCCGGCCCCGCACCCGCTCGCCCTCGTCCGCGCCGTGGTCCGTGCCCGTTCCCCGGCCCGGATCCTGGTCCACACCCCCCTTCGCCACCGGCGCGCCCGCGTGCCCGCGTGCCCGGCACGGCGGGCCGTCCCCCGTCGCGCGGCGTGTGCGGGCTCTCCGCCGCCCTGTCCTGGCCGGAGCCGCCCACCAGCGGCACGTACACGAAGGCGACGTTCCGTTCCTCGTGCACCCTCGTCCCGACCGGGCCGCGCGAGGCGCCCGGGCTCACCGCCTGCTCACGGAAGCCGGCCGGCGCGGCCCGCACGTCGCGCCCGCCCCCACGGGGCACGACGGCCGTCCCAGGGTGTGCGGATGGCGACGACATACGCGGCACTGCTGCGCGGCATCAACGTGGGCGGCAACAGAAAGGTCCCCATGGCCGACCTGCGCACCCTGGTGGAGGGCCTCGGCCACGACGCGGTCCGCACCCATCTCCAAAGCGGCCAGGCCGTGTTCACCACCAGGAGCGAGGGGCCGGGGGACAAGAGCGCGGATCCGGCCGGGGACCCGGCCGAGGACGTGCTGGCCGCCGGACTCGCCGACGCCGTCGAGCGGCACTTCGGCTTCGCCGTCGACGTGATCGTGCGCGACCACGCCTATCTGCGGGCGGTCGTCGACGCCTGTCCTTTCCCGGCCGCCGAGCCGGCGCCCAAGCAGTTGCACGTCACCTACTTCTCCGCCGCCGTCGACGCCGACCGTTTCGCGCACATCGACCGGGCGGCCCACCTGCCCGAGGAGTTCCGCCTCGGCGACCGTGCCCTGTACCTGTACGCTCCGGACGGCCTGGGCCGCTCCAGGCTCGCCGAGCGCCTGGCCGCGCCCCGGACCACCCGGGGCGTCATCGCCACCACCCGCAACTGGAACACCGTCGTCAAGCTCATGGAGCTCACCCGTGACTGATCCGTACACCGCCGCCGACGCAGCCGTCGAGGCCGAACTGAAACTCCTCGACCCCGAGGTGCGCCGCTCGCCCGAACGCGTCGGGGAACTGCTTCATCCGGAGTTCGTGGAGATCGGCGCGTCCGGACGGGTTTGGGACCGCGACGCGATCATCGCGCTGCTCGCCGGCGAACGCGACGCGGGGGGCCCCGCCGGCACCGTCTCCCGGATGAGGGCCGTGCAGCTGGCCCCCGACACCGTTCATCTCACCTTCGACACGGACCACAACGGCCGGTGCGCCCACCGCAGTTCCCTGTGGCGCCGCACCGGCCGGCAATGGCTGCTCTACTTCCACCAGGGGACGCTGTACGACCCGGACGCGGTGACCGGCGGCTGAGCGCCCCACCGACCCGGACGCCGTCGCCGTCGCCGCAGAGGCCTCAGGCCCCCACTGCCCCGATCGCCTCCGCCGGCGCCGGTGTCCGTGCCGCGTCGTACCGCTGCACCAGCACCCGCGCCACCTCCGGCGCCGGGCCGAGGACGTCCGCCAGGACGTCCGCCAGGGCCGCGCCCCGTGCGATGCGGTCCGGAAGGAAGCCCGGAGCCAGCACGTACGGGGCCACGGCGACGCGTTCGCAGCCGAGGGCCCGCAGTTCGCGTACCGCGTCCTCGGTGCGGGGCAGGGATGCGGAGGCGAACGCAGGCCGCACGGCGCACCAACCGGTGTGCCGCCACTCCCGCGCGATTTCTGCGATCACTGCGATCGCCTCCGGGTCGGTGGACCCCGCCGAGGCCAGGACGACCCCGGTCGAGGACTTGTCGGCGGGCGTCAGGCCCGCCTCGTACAGCCGGCGTTCCAGCGCGGCCTGGAGCAGGGGGGACGGCCCCAGGACGTCCGCCTGGCGGACGCGCAGCCGCGCGTCCGCGTCCGCGAGGACCGCCGGGATGTCCGCCTTGGCGTGGAAGGCGCGGGTCAGCAGCAGCGGGAGGGCCACCACGTCGCGCACGCCCTCCGCCGCCAGGGAGTCCAGCACCCCCGGTACGGAGGGGACGTTGAAATCGAGGAATCCGGTCTCCACCCGCAGCTCCGGCCGCAGCGAGCGGACCCGCCGTACCAGGGCGTGCACGGTCGCCGCGTGCCGCGGATCGCGGCTGCCGTGGGCGATGACGAGAAGAACCGGACGGCGCATGATCGGATCAGTCCTTCCCCAGCAGGCCGCGGCTGCGCAGGACCCACCGCTCCAGCGGACTGAAGATCAGCAGGTCGATGGCGATACCGACGGTCAGGATCAGCAGGATCGCCTCGAACACCATGGCCATGTCGCTCGCGTTGCGGCCGTTCTCCAGCAGCTGCCCGAGGCCGATGCCGAGATCGGGGAACGACGCGATGATCTCCGCGGCCATCAGCGAACGCCAGGAGAACGCCCAGCCCTGCTTCAGACCCGCCACATAGCCGGGCAGCGCGGCCGGCAGCACGACGTGCCAGGTGCCCTTCAGTCCCGTCGCGCCCAGCGTGCGGCCGGCCCGCAGGAACAGCGGCGGCACCTGGCTGACGCCGGAGACCAGACCGTTGGCGATCGAGGGGACCGCGCCGAGCAGGATCACCGCGTACATCATCTGGTTGTTCAGGCCCAGCCAGATCACCGCCGGCGGCACCCACGCCACCGACGGCAGGGACTGCAGTCCGGACAGGATCGGGCCGATCGCCGCGCGCACGAACCTCACCCGCGCCACCAGCAGTCCCAGCGGCGTACCGATCAGCAGAGCGAAGAAGAAGCCGAGCAGACCGCGCGAGACGCTGGTCCAGATGTAGCCGAGCAGCTCGCCCTGGAGCCACGCGTCCCGGACGACGCCCCACACGGCGCCCGGAGGGGGCAGCTTGGTCGGGTCGTCGACGATCCTGAAGGAGACCAGCGCCTGCCACACGGCCAGCACCAGGGCGACGGCGACGACGGGCGGCAGGATCTTCTGGACGAAGGTCTGACGCCACGGCCTGCGGGTCTGCTGCCTCGTCTCCAGCGCGTCGAGGCCCGCTTCCAGACCGGCGAGGTCGTGCGTGTCCGTCTCGTCCTTCGCGGCCTTCGCGGTGGTTTCAGTGCTGGCCATGGCGGCGGATCTCCCCACGGAGTTGCTCGGTGATCTCGACGGACAGTTCCGCGACCGCGGTGTCCTCGATGCGGCGGGGGTGTTCGATGTCCACCGTCCACTCGTGGGCGATCCGGCCCGGCCGGGACGACAGCAGGACCACCCGCTGCGCGAGCCGGACGGCCTCGCGCACGTTGTGCGTGACGAACAGGACGGACAGCCGGCCCGCGGCGGAGCCACTGGTGTTCGCAGTGCGCCAGACCCGGGTCAGCTCGTCGTGCAGCACGTCCCGGGTGATGGCGTCCAGTGCCGCGAACGGCTCGTCCATCAGCAGCAGCCTGCTCTCCTGGGCGAGCGCACGGGCCAGCGCGACCCGCTGGCGCATGCCGCCGGACAGCTCGTGCACCCGCTTGCCGTGGGCGCCCTTCAGCCGGACCAGCTCCAGCAGCTCCTCGGCCCGGCCGCGCCGCTCCGCCTTCGGCACGCCCCTCAGCTTCAGGGCGAGTTCGATGTTCTTGCCCGCGGTCAGCCACGGGAACAGCGCGTGCTCCTGGAACATCAGCGCCGGGCGGCCGTCCGTGCTGATCGCGCCGGCACTGGGCGCGTCGAGGCCCGCGACCAGGTTGAGCAGCGTGGACTTGCCGCACCCCGAAGCCCCCAGCAGGGTGACGAACTCACCGGGCGCGACATCGAGCGTGATGTCGTCCAGCACGAGCTGCTGCCCGGCCGGGCCCGCGAACGACTTCGAGACATGCTCGATCCGGGCGGCGTGGGTGACCGCCTCGGTGCCGTCGGCGGCCTTGGCGAGGGTCGTGGCCATGGTCGTCACCTCCTGGGACGTTTCTTCGGGTTCCGGGATCAGCTGGTGCCGAGACCGGCGTCGTCGACGGCGGGTGCGCCCTCGGCCGCGAGGACCTTGTTGAGGAGTTCCAGGTCGTAGATGCCCTTCAGGTCGGGCCGCTCGAGCAGGCCCGCGTTCACGGCGTGCTCCGCCTGGGTGCCGAGGGTGGCGGCCAGCGGGTCGTCGGTGAACCGGATCGACTCCCATGCCGGGTCAAGGACGTCGGCGGGCAGCGCCTTGCCGGAGTCGGCCGCCAGCTGTTCGTTGGCGGCGGCCTTGGCCTCGTCCGGGTGTTCGTTGATCCACCGGTTGGTGGAGACCGACGCCTGGAGCACCGCCTCGACGGCCTTCGGGTGCTTCTCCAGGAACTCCTGGCGCACGACCAGGTTCGTGATGACGAACTTCTCGTCCGGCCACCGGGAGGCCTCGTCCAGCAGGACCTTCCCGCCCTCGGCGACCAGCTTCGACGCGGTGGGCTCCGGTACCCACGCGCCGTCGACCGACCCGGCCGCGAAGGCGTCCGGGGTGACCTTGTTGTCGCTGCGGACGACCGTGACGTCGCCCTTGCCGCTCTGCGCGTCGACCGTCCAGCCCTGCTCGGCCGCCCAGTCGAGGAACGCCACGTCCTGCGTGTTGCCGAGCTGCGGGGTCGCGATCCGCTTGCCCTCGACGTCCTCCAGGGACTTCACCCGGTCCGGGTTCACCACCAGCTTCACCCCGCCGGACGCCGAACCGCCGATGATCCGCAGGTTCCTGCCCCGCGACTTCGCCCAGCCGTTCACGGCCGGGGACGGCCCCATCCAGGCGATGTCGATGGAACCGGAGTTGAGCGCCTCGATCGCGGACGGCCCCGCGTTGAACACCGCGTACCGTGCCTCGGTCGCGCCGAGCTCCTTCTGGAAGAAACCCTTCTGCTTGCCCACCAGCGCGGTCCCGTGGGTCAGATTGCCGAAGTGGCCGAGCCTCACGGCGTCGAGACCGTCGGTCTTCCGGGCCCCGGCGGCGATCTCGACGCCGGGATCCTCCTTGGCCCGGGAGCCGTAGCCGCAGCCGGCCAGGACCAGCAGGACGACCAGCGCGGTCGTCGCGGCGAACGCGCGGCGCGGGGTGGCGGGGAAGGCAGACACGGGAGGTGTTCCTCTCGGTGGCCCGGCTCTCACGTACTCGGCTGGTCGTACTCAGCCGGCCGTGTCCGGGGGATCGGCGGGTTTTCGGCGGTGGCGGCGGTGGCGGCGGTGGACCAGGGCGGCACGCGAGCGGTGCGCGCGCTCCCGGTGGGCCGGGGGCGTCACCCGCATCGCGCGACCCCGCCCTGCCCGCTGCCGAGCTGCCCGCCGCCGATCCGGCCGCCCTCCTTGGCGAAGGTGGCGAAGGCGTCGGTGGCGGGCAGACCGGCCGGTTCGCGGGCCGGGACGCGGAGGTGCCGCATCGTCAGAAGTCCCATCCGTCGTCCTCGGCCGCGTCCTTGACCGGGGCCGGGGCGGCGAAGGACTCGCCGGCCATGCCCGCGGTGAGCGTGGTGCCGTCGCTCGGGTCGATCAGGATGAACGAACCGGTGCGCCGCGAGTCCGCGTACGAGTCGGCCGGCAGCGGCTCGGCGGTACGGATCTTCACCCGGCCTATGTCGTTGGCGACGAGCCTGCCGGGGTGCGGGTGCAGCGACAGGTCGTCCAGCGTCAGCCGGGCCGGGATGTCCTTCACGACCGCCTTGACCGTCCGGGTGCCGTGCTTGAGCAGCACCCGGTGGCCGACCGTCAGCGGCTGGTCGGCCACATGGCAGACGGTGGCCTCGACGTCCTGCGTGGTGGCCGGCGCGTCCTTGCTCGGGACGAGCAGGTCCCCGCGGGAGATGTCGATGTCGTCCGCCAGCAGCAGCGTCACCGACTGCGGCGTCCAGGCCGCCTCCACGGGCGTGCCCAGCAGGTCGATCCCGGTGACCGTCGTGGTCCGGCCGGACGGCAGCACGGTCACCTCGTCGCCGACGCGGAACGTGCCCGCGGCGATCTGGCCGGCGTACCCGCGGTAGTCCGGGTGTTCGGCGCTCTGCGGCCGGATCACGTACTGCACGGGCAGCCGGGCGTGGCAGTGCGCCAGGTCGTGGCTGACCGGCACCGTCTCCAGGTGCTCCAGCACCGTCGGACCGCCGTACCAGTCCATGTGCGCCGACGGCTCCACCACGTTGTCGCCGACGAGCGCCGAGATCGGGATCGCGGTGACCTCCGGGACGCCCAGCTCGGTCGCGTACGCCGTGAACTCCTCGGCGATCCGCGCGAACACGGCCTCCTCGTAGTCCACCAGGTCCATCTTGTTGACGGCGAGGACGGCGTGGGGCACGCGCAGCAGGGCGGCGATGGCCGCGTGCCGCCGGGTCTGCTCGACCACGCCGTTGCGGGCGTCGACGAGGATGACGGTCAGCTCCGCGGTGGAGGCGCCGGTGACCATGTTGCGGGTGTACTGCACATGGCCCGGCGTGTCGGCGAGGATGAACCGGCGCCGCGGCGTGGCGAAGTAGCGGTACGCCACGTCGATGGTGATGCCCTGTTCCCGCTCGGCCCGCAGCCCGTCGGTGAGCAGGGCGAGGTCGGGAGTCTCCTGGCCGCGGCTCGCCGACACCCGCTCCACGGCCTCCAGCTGGTCGGTGAGGACCGACTTGGAGTCGTGCAGCAGCCGGCCCACCAGGGTGGACTTGCCGTCGTCGACGGAACCGGCGGTGGCGAACCGCAGCAGGGTGGTCTCCGCGAGCGCCTCGCTCGTGATCGTGCTCATGTCTAGAAGTACCCCTCGCGCTTGCGGTCTTCCATCGCGGCCTCGGAGAGCTTGTCGTCGGCGCGGGTCGCCCCGCGTTCGGTCAGCCGGGAGGCGGCGATCTCGGTGATCACCTTCTCGATGGTGTCGGCCCCGGAGTCGACCGCGCCGGTGCAGGACATGTCGCCCACCGTCCGGTAGCGGACGAGCCGCCTCTCGACGCTCTCGCCGTCCTTCGGGCCGCCCCACTCGCCGGCGGTCAGCCACATGCCGCCCCGCTGGAACACCTCGCGGTGGTGGGCGTAGTAGATCTCCGGCAGTTCGATGTTCTCGCGGGCGATGTACTGCCACACGTCCAGCTCGGTCCAGTTGGACAGCGGGAAGACCCGGACGTGCTCACCGGGCGCGTGCCGGCCGTTGTAGAGGTTCCACAGCTCGGGCCGCTGGCGGCGCGGGTCCCACTGGGAGAACTCGTCGCGCAGCGAGAACACCCGCTCCTTCGCGCGCGCCTTCTCCTCGTCCCGCCGGCCGCCGCCGAACACGGCGTCGAACTTCTCGGCGGCGATCTTCTCGGTGAGCGGCACCGTCTGCAGCGGGTTGCGGGTGCCGTCGGGGCGCTCGCGCAGCACACCGCGGTCGATGTAGTCCTGCACGGAGGCGACGTGCAGCCGCAGCCCGTGCCGGGCGACCGTGCGGTCGCGGTAGTCGAGGACCTCGGGGAAGTTGTGCCCGGTGTCGACGTGCAGCAGCGAGAACGGGACCGGCGCCGGCGCGAAGGCCTTCAGCGCCAGGTGCAGCATCAGGATGGAGTCCTTGCCGCCGGAGAACAGGAGCACCGGGTTCTCGAACTCGCCGGCGACCTCGCGGAAGATGTGCACCGCCTCCGACTCGAGGGCGTCGAGGTGGGAGAGGGCGTAGGGGCCGGCCGCCCCGCCGGTGCCCTCGTCGCCGGTCGTGACCGTGGCCACGGTTGTCATACCAGTCCCCTTTCGCTCAGCAGGGCGTGCACCGCCGCGGCGGATTCCTGGACGGTCTGGTGCTGCGACTCGATGCGCAGATCGGGAGAGACGGGAGCCTCGTACGGGTCGTCCACGCCGGTCAGCCCGGTGAGTTCGCCCGCGGCCTGCTTCGCGTACAGGCCCTTCACGTCGCGTACGGAGCACACCTCGAGGGGAGTCGCCACGTGCACCTCGACGTACGACGTGCCGTTCGTCTCGTGCCGCCCCCGGACCGCGGCCCGGCTGTCCGCGTACGGCGCGATGACCGGGACGAGCGCGGTGACGCCGTTGCGGGCGAGCAGTTCGGCGACGAATCCGATGCGCTGCACGTTGGTGTGCCGGTCCTCGCGGCTGAAGCCGAGGCCCGCGGAGAGGAACTCGCGGATCTCGTCGCCGTCGAGCAGTTCGACCCGGCGGCCCTGCTCGCGCAGCCGGGCGGCCAGCTCGTGGGCGATGGTGGTCTTGCCTGCGCTCGGCAGACCTGTGAGCCAGACGGTGGCTCCGGTCGTCACGTCGGTCTCCTGGTTCGTAGAGGGCGAGGTGGGCCCGGTGCGGGGCCGCGAAGGCGTGGAGGGCTCGGTCATGTCAGCCGTGCAGTCCGCACTCGGTCTTGCCGCGGCCCGCCCAGCGGCCGGCCCGGGCGTCCTCGCCCTCCAGCACCCGGCGGGTGCAGGGGGCGCAGCCCACCGACGCGTATCCGTCCGTCAGCAGCGGGTTGGTGAGCACGCCGTGCTCGGCGACGTAGGCGTCCACGTCGTCCTGGGTCCAGCGGGCGATGGGGGAGATCTTCACCTTCCGCCGCTTCTCGTCCCAGCCGACGACCGGGGTGTCCGCCCGGGTCGGGGACTCCTCGCGGCGCAGCCCGGTCGCCCAGGCCAGGTACCCCCGCAGGCCCTCCTCCAGCGGCCGCACCTTGCGCAGGGCGCAGCACAGGTCGGGGTCGCGGTCGTGCAGCCTCGGCCCGTACTCGGCGTCCTGCTCGGCGACGGTCTGTCGCGGGGTGAGTGTGATGACGTTGACGTTCATCACGGCCTCCACGGCGTCCCGGGTCCCGACAGTCTCCTCGAAGTGGTACCCGGTGTCGAGGAACACCACATCCACGCCGGGCAGGGCGCGGGAGGCGAGATGGGCGACCACCGCGTCCTCCATGGAGGAGGTCACGCAGAAGCGCCCGCCGAAGACCCCGGCGGCCCACCGGAGGATCTCCAGGGCGGAGGCGTCCTCCAGGTCGCGGCCCGCCTGCTCGGCCAGCGCCTTCAACTCGTCGGTGGTGCGCTCTTCCTGAACCGCCGTCATGTCCGTTCCCCTCCTGTGCCCGTGCCCGTGCCTGTGCCCGTGCCCGTGCCCGGGTCCGGCCGGTCGAGCCCCTGGGCGAGCAGCCCGAGGAACTTCAGCCGGAAGGCCCGGTTGCACGCCCCGCACTCCCAGACCCCGTGCCCTTCCTCGCCGGGGCGCAGGTCCTCGTCACCGCAGTACGGGCAGTAGAACGGCGCGGCGCGCTCGCTCACGACAGGGCCTCCGCGTCCGCGCGGGCCGCCCACGTGGCGAACCGCTCGCCGTCCTCGCGCTCCGCCTCGAAACGCTTCAGGACCCGCTCGATGTAGTCCGGCAGCTCGTCCGAGGTGACCTTCAGGCCGCGCACCTTGCGGCCGAAGGACGGATCCAGGCCGAGCGCGCCGCCCAGGTGCACCTGGTAGCCGCTGACCTGCCGGCCCTCGGCGTCGGTGACCAGCTGGCCCTTGAGGCCGATGTCCGCGGTCTGGATACGGGCGCAGGCGTTCGGGCAGCCGTTGATGTTGATGGTGAGCGGCTCCCCGAAGTCGGGCAGCCGGCGCTCCAGTTCGTCGATGAGGTCGCTGCCGCGCTCCTTGGTCTCCACGATGGCGAGCTTGCAGAACTCGATGCCCGTGCAGGCCATCGTGCCGCGCCGGAAGGTCGACGGCCTGACCCGCAGGTCCAGCGCCTCCAGGGCGTCGACGAGCGAGTCCACCCGGTCCTGCGGCACGTCCAGGACGATCATCTTCTGCTCGACCGTGGTGGACACCCGTCCCGAACCGTGGTCCTCGGCCAGCGCGGCGACCTTGGTGAGCAGCGAGCCGTCCATCCGGCCCACCCGCGGCGCGAAACCGACGTAGAACCGGCCGTCCTTCTGGCGGTGCACCCCGATGTGGTCGCGCCACTGCTGCGCGGGCATCACCGGCGCCGGGCCGTCGGCCAGCCCGCGGCCCAGGTAGTCGTCCTCCAGGACCTGGCGGAACTTCTCCGGCCCCCAGTCGGCGACCAGGAACTTCAACCGCGCCCGGGTGCGCAGCCGCCGGTATCCGTGGTCGCGGAAGATGGAGATGACGCCCTCCCACACGTCGGGCACGTCCGTCTCGGGCACCCAGGCGCCCAGCCGCACACCGAACTTGGGGTTGGTCGACAGACCGCCGCCGACCCACAGGTCGAAGCCGGGGCCGTGCTCGGGGTGGACCACGCCGACGAAGGAGACGTCGTTGATCTCGTGGGCGACGTCCATCAGCGGGGAGCCGGAGACGGCCGTCTTGAACTTGCGCGGCAGGTTGGAGAAGCGCGGGTCGCCGATGTACCGGCGGGCGATCTCCTCCAGCGCCGCCGAGCCGTCGATGATCTCGTCCTCGGCGACCCCGGCGACGGGGGAGCCGAGCATGCCGCGCGGGGTGTCGCCGCAGGCCTCCGTGGTGGACAGGCCGACCGCCTCGAGCCGTTCCCAGATCGCGGGGACGTCCTCGATGCGGATCCAGTGGTACTGGATGTTCTGCCGGTCGGTGATGTCGGCGGTGCCGCGGGCGTACGTCTCGGCGATCTCGCCGATCACGCGCAGCTGCTCGGTGGTGAGCCGGCCGCCGGTGATGCGGACCCGCAGCATGAAGTACTGGTCCTCGAGCTCCTCGGGCTCCAGCACACCGGTACGGCCGCCGTCGATCCCGGGGCGGCGCTGCGTGTACAGGCCCCACCAGCGCAGCCTGCCGCGCAGGTCGTTGGGGTCGATCGAGTCGAAGCCCCGCTTCGAGTAGATCGTCTCAACACGTGTCCGTACGTTGAGACCGTCGTCGTCCTTCTTGAACTGCTCGTTGCCGTTGAGCGGGGTGAAGTGTCCCGCGGCCCACTGGCCCTCTCCGCGGTGGCGGCTCACCTTGCGGCGGGGGGTCGCGGCGGCAGGGTTCTGCGGGCTGGCGGCCATGGTTGATACGCCCTTCGGGACAGACGGGGATACGGCTCTGAACCGCGCATGACGGTGCGGGGGTGCGCGGCGCGTCATTGCGCGGGAGTTCGGTGGAGCGAGGAGGAACCGGACGGAACCATGCGGTACCGGTCGGGGTGGACCGGACCGGAGCGGACCGAAGGAGAACTGTCGGGTGCTGCTGAACGTGCTCTCAGCGCACCGGACAGATGGCGCTGGACATGCGGCCGAGGTCGACGTGCCGCCGACTCACCAAGGCGATTTCCGTTCCAGGCATGACGGAAGCGTGGCACGGAGATCTGGACACAGTCCAGCTTCGTCCATGATGCGGACGCCTTCGTCTCGACATGGGAGACGTAGGTGGTTTTGGTCACAGGCGGCGCGGGCGGTCTTGTCCGTGCAGCTCAGGAGGGGTACGTGCCGGGAACGCGTACGTGGGCGAGCGACGGGGACGCGGCGGAAGGGGCGGCGGAGGTGGCGGATGGCGTCCCGCCGGGTGGTGCGGCCGGTCAGGGCGCCGGAGCCGACCGGGCGGGGACGGCGGGGCGGGGACGGCGGCTCCGTCGGTCCGGGGGCCCGACCCTCCCGGCAGGGCGCCTTGCGGGCCGCCGCCTCTGCGGAGGTCGCCGAGGGCCTCGCACCGGAACGCGCAACGCTTCACCTCCCGCACCACGACACGGGACGCGGCCAGGGAACGGCGGGTCAGAGCGGGTGCGCTCCCGGCCACGGGCCCGGGGCGGCGACCTCGGGCTCGTCCTCGACCCTGGTGTCGAACAGCCGGAATCCCCGCCGCCGGTAGTTGTCCATCGCGTGCTCGCCGTCCTTGCTGCACGTGTGCAGCCAGACCCGCGCGGTCGGCTTGCGCCCCGGCCAACGCTCCGCCAGATCCCAGGCCCGCGCGACGCCGTGGGACAGCAGGTGCCCGCCGATGCGCCGGCCCCGGAAGGCGGGGAGCAGCCCGAAGTGGACGATCTCCACAACCCCGTCGTCCTGCGCCTGGAGCTCCACGTACCCCGCGGGGGTCCCCCGCTCGTACGCCACCCAGGTCTCCGTGCCCGGCCGCTCCAGGTGCTCCAGCCACCGCGCGTACGTCCAGCCCAGCCGGTCGGTCCACCGGATGTCACCGCCGACCGACGCGTACAGGAAACGGCTGAACTCCGGGGACGGCACCTCGGCGCGCACGACCCGTACGTCGCCCTCCGGCACGGCGGCCGGCAGGAGATCGGTGGGCGCGGTCTGCTCCAGGGACCAGGTGGTCACGGCGACGGTCGTCATGCCGGAAAGGGAACCATCCGGCGCGGACACCTGTCGAGTGCCCGGTCCGTGCGGTGCGGGCGGTCCGTGCGGTGCGGGCGGCGGCGGGCCCCTGGCCGGGTACAGCCGCCGGGGCCGGCGGTCGGGATCAGTCCAGCGAGCCGTCGACGGAGGTCAGGGGCAGGGCGAAGAGCATGCGGCCGGACTGGGACCACACCTCGCCGGTCTCCTGCCAGTAGGACAGGGACGCCGACGCGCCGCTCCAGCAGCGGTGCGTCTGGTCCGCCCCGCACCGGGTGGGCCGGGCCCCCTCCGTGTCCTGCCGCCACAGCGTCCCGCGCTCGTCCGACGTCCCGGTCACCCGGCCCAGGTACCAGCCCGACCCGTACGACAGCACACTGCGCACATGGGTCAGCTCCGTCTCGTACGCCGCGGCCGGGTCCACCTTCAGCAGGGGGTCCGTGGCCAGCAGTCCCGCGCGGGCCCCGCCGTCGTCGAACGCGTACCGCCACAGCCGGGTCGGCCCGTCGTGGTCCTCGGTGACCGCCTCGTGCGCGACCAGGCTGTCCGGCGCCGTGCTGCGGTCCAGGGAGATGCCGCCCGGCTGCGGGGCGGCCGCGTCGGCCGTCCGGTAGGCGGCGACGGCGGGCAGCACGTACCGCGCCCCCGCCGCCGACCAGCCGCCGGGCACCCGCCCGACCGTCGAACCGCCCACGGTGGCCCGCTGGACGCGGTCCACGTCGTACACGTACAGCGCGCTGCCGTCCCCCCGCCCTGCGGTGACCAGCAGCTTGTCCTGGTACCAGACCATGCCCGTCACGGGGGAGACCAGCCCGCGGTAGTCCTGGCCCCCGGAGACCGGGACGGCGAGCTGCGCCCAGGTGTAGCGGAGGTCGTCGGGGTCACCGGCGTCGATGAACGCGACCCGCGCGAGTCCCTGCCCCGCGCCGGCACCCGTCACGGCCGGGTCCTGCGCCGCGGTGCCGTCCGCCTCGGTGCCGCCCTGGCTCCAGGCGGAGAGCACCACCCGGTCCGGGCCCCAGTGCCCGTCGTCGTCCGCGTCCCCGGAGGTGGTGACGGCGCCGGGACGCCAGCCCTCGACGTCGGCGCCGTCCCAGCAGTACGCGCGCGTGGCGGCGGGCTCCAGAGGCAGCCCGCGCCGGTCCTCGTCCGTACAGGATTCCGCGTCGCGCAGGGAACCGTCGGTGTCGTCGAGCACGGCCCCGACGCCGACGGGCCGCCCCATCTCGGAGGAGAGCCGGTCGAGCCACTCCGGTGGCACACGGGTCTCGGACAGCCGCAGCGGTGCGGTCTCGGCGGCCCTGGTGAGCGGCTTCAGCGCCCCGGGGTCGTCGGCGTCGGTGGCCTGCGACGTACTGATCATGGTGGCCGCCGCGGTGAGCGCGAGCGCGGTTCCGGCCAGCGTCGCCCGCAGCGCCTTGCCCCGCCTGCGCCGACGGTGTCTGCCGCGATGCTTCATAACGTCCTCCCGAGGCGAGCCAACTGCGTCCGGCGATCCGACCGTTGACCTTCCGACCGATGACCGTCGACCGTGGAGCAGGTGAGGGTGGCCCGTGGGGCGATGCTACGGCAGACAGCCCCGCAGGGGGTGGAGACCCCGCACATCCGCAGAACGAGCGGCCCGGCGCACGGTGATGTGCCGTGCCGGACCGTCAGGGCCCGGCCCTTCCGGGCCGGGGGCCGGGCGGACTCTCCGGGCCGCGGTGCCGGCCCTCTCTCACCGTCGGGTGCCGGCGGCCGTCGCCCAGCGCCGGGGCCGTCGAGTGCGGCAGCAGGTCACGCGGGTCCTCCGGGAGCAGGACGTCGATGTCGGCGCCCTCCGTGAACCGGTACGGCCGGTGCTCCAGCAAACCCCCCAGATAGCGCCGCACCCTGGACAGCTCGGCGCGCACCGTCACCGTACGGGCCGGGTCCCCGAACACGTCCTCGGCCAGGCCCGCGGCGCTGCGGCCGGCCCGGTGCACGGCCAGCAGATACAGCAGTTCGGCATGGCGGGGGCTCAGCCTCCGGGACCAGGAACCCGCGCCGCCGGACACCGCCAACGACGCGCCGCGCGGCTCCCGCAGATCCAGCACGACGCGGCTCGCCGCGCGGGACACCGGCCCGTCCGCCGCCCGCACCAGCCAGCCCCCGGCCAGCGGCTCCAGGGAGCACCGGCCCAGCGTCGGCAACCACCGCGTCCCGGCCGACAGCGCGTCCGGCAGCGCCAGCCGTCTCGTGTACGGCATGCCGGTCACCGCGGCCGTCCACCCGTGCCGGTCCACCACCAGGGCCCGTCCGCCGGTCCGGGCCAGCACCGGCGCCGCCACCGACCGCAGCCGTTCCAGCGACTCCAGGTGGTGTTCCCGGAGCCGGGCCTCGGCGAGCTTGGCCACCGAGCCGACCCAGGCCAGCGTGGACGGATGCACCGTCTCCAGCGGCCCGCTCACATCCACCACGCCGATCAGCCGCCCGTCCCGCGGATCGGTCAGGGGCGCCCCCGCACACGTCCAGGCGGCGTGCGACCGTACGAAGTGCTCGGCGGCGAACACCTGCACCGGCCGCCGGGTCACCGCCGGGGTGCCCACACCGTTGGTGCCCACGACGTCCTCGCGCCAGTCCGCACCCACCGCGAAACCGAGGTCGTCCGCCTTGCGCAGGACCGCCGGGCTGCCCTCCCGCCACAGCACCCTGCCGTCCGCGTCGGCCACCACCATGATGTGACGGCCGGCGTCCGCGAACGGCAGCAGCCCTTCCCGTAACACCGGCAGCACATGCCGCAGCGCCGAACCCTCCCGCCGCCGCTGTACCTCCGCGCGGGACAACAGCCCGGCCCGGACGTCGTGGTCCGGGTCGACGCCGCTGCGCAGCACCCGCTCCCAGGACTCCTCGATCACCGGCCGGGGCGCCATGGGCGCGCGCTGCCCGGAGAGCGTCGCGGAGCGGACCTCACTCAGCAGCCTGACCGCGCGCGTCGTGTCCACGCCGGCCAGATGCCTCACGTCCATCGGTGAGAGCGGCACTGGTCCTCCCGGGGAGAGACTCGGAGGACAGCACGCGGCCCACCGGCCGCGCCCCCGAGATCCGTTCTGGCTGTCGTCGGTCCATAGTGCCGTGCGTCCCCGGCGGGACCGTTCACCACGGACACAGACAGCGGCAAGTTGCAACCCCCTGCAACCCTGGCGGACCGGCCCGCGCTGTTCGAAACTTGAGCGACGCCGTCCCGAGCGGCGTCCACGGCTCCCAGGGGCCTGTGCGGCGGGGGTGGTGCCGTGTCGGCGCAGCACCACCCCCGCGTCACCACCGGGTCGTCGTGCGAGGGCGTCGAAACCGTTCCGTACGAGCCGGGCTGTCCGGGCAGGAGCGTCCCGGCCCGGGCGTCCGCCCGATCCGCCACCGGAGAGCTGCCGACGGACAACTGCTGTCGTCTCGCACCCGCTGCCGTCCCGCACCCGCTGCCGTCCCGCCCCGGGTCGGCTCACACCGGGGCCGGCCCCCGCCGCCTCACACCTCCGGCCGGGCCCGTTCCACCACCGTCGCGAGGTCGAGGGTGTGCGGCAGCGTCCCGAAGGCCGCGCCCCCGTCACCGCCCAGCCGTGCCGCGCAGAACGCGTCGGCGACCTGCGGCGGCGCGTACCGCACCAGCAGCGAACCCTGGAGCACCAGCGCGAGCCGTTCCACGAGCCGCCGCGCACGCCCCTCGGCACCCTCCAGGTCGGCCAGTTCGGCCAGCAGGTCCTTGATCGCGCCGTCCAGCCGGTGATCGGCCCCGCGTGCCCGCCCGACCTCGCCGAGGTACGCGTCCAGCACCTGCGGGTCCCGGTTCAGCGCGCGCAGCACGTCCAGCGCCTGGACGTTGCCCGCACCCTCCCACACCGAGTTCAGCGGGGACTCGCGCACCAGCCGGGGCATCCCCGACTCCTCCACGTACCCGTTGCCGCCCAGGCACTCCGCCGCCTCCACCGCGAGGGGCGCACACCGCTTGGTCACCCAGTACTTGGCGGCCGGCACCGCGATCCGCAGTAGCGCCCGCTCCCGCTCGCTCCCGTCGTCACAGGCGGCGGCCAGCCGCAGCGCCAGCGTGGTGGCCGCCTCCGACTCCAGGGCGAGATCGGCCAGGACGTTGCGCATCAGCGGCTTGTCCACCAGCTTGCCGCCGAACGCCTCCCGGTACGTGCAGTGGTGCACCGCCTGCGCCACGGCCTGCCGCATCAGCCCCGCCGAGCCCAGCACGCAGTCCAGCCGGGTCGCCGCCACCATCCCGATGATGGTGCGCACCCCGCCGCCCTCGTCCCCGACCCGCCGCGCCCACGTCCCCGCGAACTCGACCTCCGAGGACGCGTTGGACCGGTTGCCCAGCTTGTCCTTGAGCCGCTGGATCAGGAACACGTTGCGCGAGCCGTCCTCGAGCACGCGCGGCACCAGGAAACAGGTGAGCCCGCCGGGCGCCTGCGCCAGCACCAGGAACGCGTCCGACATCGGGGCCGAGCAGAACCACTTGTGTCCGGTCAGCTCGTACGTCCCGTCCTCGGCCAGCGGCCGCGCGGACGTGGTGTTGGCCCGTACGTCGCTGCCGCCCTGCTTCTCCGTCATGCCCATCCCGAAGAGCACGCCGGACTTCTCGTGGGCGGGTCGCAGCGCCCGGTCGTACACCGCCGACGTCAGCCGCGGCTCCCACTCGGCGGCGAGCGCCGGGTCCGCGCGCAGGGCGGGCACGGCCGCGTGCGTCATCGACAGCGGGCAGCCGTTCCCGGCCTCCACCTGCGACCACACCACGAACCCCGCGGCCCGCCGCACATGCCCGCCCGGCCGCGCCCACGCGCCCGTCAGACCCGCCGAGACGCCCTTGCCGAGCAGCCGGTGCCAGGCGGGATGGAAGTCGACCTCGTCGATCCGGTGCCCGTACCGGTCGTGGGTGCGCAGCCGGGGCGGGTTCTCATTGGCCTGCGCCCCCCATTCCTGCACCTGGGCGGAGCCGGAGGTGTGTCCGAGCGCCGACAGCTCGGACAGGCCCTCGTCCCGCAGCGACGGGTCCAGATGCCGTTCCACGGCCTCCGTCAGCGCCCGGTCGGCGGTGAACACGTCGTACTGCGCCAGCGGCGGGGTCTGGTTGGTCACGGTGTGCGTGGTGCCTGCCATGAACACGAACCTACCCGGCACCGCCCTGCGCATCACTCCTCTGCATCACTCCTCCGCGTCACCTCTTCACATCGCTCCTCGGCATCACCCGGCGGGCGTCCCGCGTCCACTCCGCGTCCACCCCGAGACCCTTCGGGTGAGGCCGACCAGGCACGACGGATACCTTTGGTCCGTGCAGCCAGCAAGCGATTCCCCCGACGCGCCCTCCGGCCGACTTCACCGGGCCCGGGCCCTGTACCGCAATGTCTCCAAACGCAAGACCGCATGGCTGCTGCTCAAGGACACCGTCAACTCCTGCATGGAGTACCGGATCCTGGGCCTCGCCGCGGAGGCGGCCTTCTTCACCCTGCTGTCGGTGCCCCCGCTGCTGCTCAGCCTGATCGGCCTGCTCGGCTACGTCGACACCTGGACCGGTGCCGAGACCACCCAGAGCGTGCGGACCAACATCATCGAGGCCTCCCGCGCGGTGCTGTCCGACCGGGGCGTGAGCCAGATCGCCGAGCCGATCCTGGACGACGTGATGGAGGGCGGCCGGCCCGACGTCATCTCCCTCGGCTTCCTCCTCGCCGTCTGGTCGGGCTCCCGCGCGGTGAACGTCTTCATCGACACCATCACCGTCATGTACGGCCTCGACGGTGTGCGCGGCATCGTCAAGACCCGGCTGCTGGCCTTCCTGCTGTTCATCGTCGCCCTGCTGATCGGCTCGGTCGCGCTGCCCCTCATGGTGGCCGGCCCCGACGCCGTGGTCAGCGTCGTCCCCTGGTCGACGACGCTCGTGCAGATCCTCTACTGGCCCGTGGTGATCCTGCTGTCCGTGGCCTTCCTGACCACGCTCTACCACGTCTCCGTGCCCGTGCGCTCCCCGTGGATCGAGGACGTGCCCGGCGCGCTGGTCGCCCTCGCCATGTGGGTGTTCGGCAGCTTCCTGCTGCGGATCTACCTGACCAGCACCATCGAGGGCCCCACCATCTACGGCTCCCTCGCCGCCCCCGTCGCCGTCCTCCTGTGGATCGGCGTGGCCGCCTTCGCCGTGCTCGTCGGGGCCGCGGTCAACGCCGCGATCGACCGGGTCTGGCCGGCCGCCGCGACGGCCGCCGCCCGCGAGGCGAACGAGCGGCTGCGGCAGGAGCAGGTCGCCGAGTACGTCGCCCGCACCTCCGCGGCGGCCGGTGAGGAGGCCGACCCCGACATGCCCTCCGAGTTCCCCGAACGCTGGTCCCGCTTCCTGCCCCCGGAGGAGGTCACGGCCCGCCTGCGCACCCACGCGAAGAGCAGCCACCACCCCCAGCCGAGGAACGGGGAGGGGGCGGGGGACCAGGAGCCACCGCCCGACGAGGGCAAGTAGAGCGGGGCGGGCCGGGGGCGGACCGACGGCCCAAAACACCTCGCCGGGGCCGGACTCACACCGCCCGCCAGGTCCCCGCGGCCGCCTCCTCCCGTACGAAGTCCGAGAAGTCCCGCGGCTCCCGGCCGCCCAGCACCTGTCGCACCACCTCGTCCTCCACCTGCGCGTTGCGGCCGTCGAGGAGGGTGCCGAACACCTCGGTGAGGAACCCGGCCTCCTCGGGCGCCACCCCGAACCCGGTGAGCGCCTCGCCGTAGTCCCGCGCGGACACCGCGCGGTACGTCAGTCCCCGTCCCGTCGCCCGCGCGATCTCCGCGACCGCCTCCCCGAACGTCAGCAGCCTCGGCCCCGTCACGGTGAGGCTCCGCCCGGTGTACCGCTCCCCGCCGGTCAGCGCGGCGACCACGACCTCCGCGATGTCCCGCGCGTCCACGAACGGCTCCGGCACCCCACCGGCCGGGAACACCAGTTCCCCGGTCCGGCGCAGCTCCTCCACCAGCGGCCCCTCGCTGAAGTTCTGCGCGAACCAAGCCGCCCGTACGACGGTCCAGTCCGCGCCCGACGCCCGCAGCGCCTCCTCCGTGGGCAGCGCCTGGTCCTCGCCCCGCGCGGACAGCAGCACCAGCCGCCGCACGCCCAGCCCGAGCGCCTGCTCGGCGAGCGCGCCGACCGCCTCGGCGGTCCCCGGTGCGCCCACGTCCGAGGGGTGCACCAGGTAGGCCGCGTCGGCGCCCCGCAGGGTGTCCGCCCAGGTCGTACGGTCCTCCCAGTCGAATCCGGTGGCCCGGGACGCCGCCCGCACCACGAGCCCCGCCGCCTCGGCCGCCCGCGCCACCCGGCTTCCGGTACGCCCCCGTGCCCCGGTGACGACGACGGTCGGGTTCCCCGCGCCCTCCATGTCCCCCGTGCCCCCCGTCTTCGTCGTGCTCGTCGTGCTCTTCGCGTCTGCCGTTCGCTGTGTCATGCGAACGAGTCAACTGCCCCCAGCCCGCCCACACCATCGCCGAACGGCTCGTTCCCATAAGCCCACGTCTACGCTGAAGCCCATGGACGCTCTCACCGGCCTGCTGGAAGGCCCCCGCGCCCGTGGTGCGTTCATGATCCGAGCCTGTTTCGACCCGCCCTGGTCGGTCCGGATCGAGGACCGCGCCCCGCTGACCGTCATGCTCCTCGTCCGCGGGGAGGCCTGGCTGGTGCCGGACCGCGGCGACCGGCGGCTGCTGCGTCCCGGCGACCTCGCCATCGCGCGCGGCCCCGACCCGTACACCTGCGCCGACGACCCCGGCACCCCGCCGCAGGCGCTGATCCTGCCGGGAGGGGAGTGCCACTACCCCGACGGACGACCCCTGAACGGTGTCATGGACCTCGGCGTCCGCACCTGGGGCGACCGGCCCGACGGCGCCGCGGTCATGCTCATCGGCACCTACCGGGTGCAGGGCGAGATCGGCGGCCGCCTGCTCGACGCGCTCCCGCCCCTGGTCTTCCTCACGGCCGACGACTGGGACTGCCCGCTCACCCCGATCCTCGCGGCGGAGATCGTGCGGGACGAACCCGGCCAGGAGGTCGTCCTCGACCGCCTGCTCGACCTGCTGGTCATCGCCGCGCTGCGGACCTGGTTCGCCCGCCCCGAGGCGGCACCGCCCGCCTGGTACGGGGCGCTGGGCGATCCCGTCGTCGGCCCGGTGCTGCGCCTCCTCCAGGACGACCCCGCCCACCCCTGGACGGTCGCCGGGCTCGCCGCGAAGGCCGGCGTCTCGCGCGCCGCGCTGGCCCGCCGCTTCGCGGAACGGGTCGGCGAGCCCCCGATGACGTACCTCACCGGCTGGCGCCTCGCCCTCGCCGCGGACCGCCTCCGCGACACCGACGACACCCTCGGCGCGATCGCCCGCCACGTCGGCTACGGCAGTGCCTTCGCCCTGTCGACGGCCTTCAAACGGGCGTACGGCGTCAGCCCGCAGGAGTGGCGGACGCGGGCCGCGTAGCCTGGGCGACGTGTACAGGGAACGGGCGTCACGGCTGCCGGACGCGGTCGTGTGGACCAACACCCCGGCCGGCGCGGGAGCGGGCCGGGTGCTCCCCGACGGCTGCATGGACCTGCTCTGGCACGACGGCCGCCTGCTGGTCGCGGGCCCCGACACCCACGCCCACCTGATCGAGACCGGCACGTCGGGCCCCTGGGCGGGCGTCCGCTTCCACCCCGGCACCCTCCCCGCCCTGTTGGGAGTGCCCGCGCACGAAGTGCGGGATCAGCGACCCGACCTGGCGGACCTGTGGCCGACAGCGGAGGCACGCCGAGCGACCACCCTGGTGAACGCGGCGGCCGACCCGGCGCGCGGCCTGGAGGACCTGGCCCTGAGGCGGGCGGCCGAGGCCGCCACCCTGCCCGACCCGGTGCTTCGACAGGTCGTGGCCGCCCTGGACGCGGGCCGTCCGGTCGCCGAAACCGCCGACGAACTCGGCCTGAGCGCACGCCAGCTGCACCGCCGCTCCCTGACGGCCTTCGGCTACGGCCCCAAAACACTGGCCCGCATCCTCCGCCTGACCCGAGCCCTCGCCCTGGCCCGCCGGGGCACCCCGTACGCGGAGACGGCCACCCGCACCGGCTACGCCGACCAGGCCCACCTCTGCCGCGACGTACGGGACTTGACGGGCCTGCCGCTGAGCAGACTCCTGGCGGCTCACGACGGGGGAGTGGTGTGAAAGCGGATCCCGGTCGTGGAGGGTCACGCCCTGTGGGGCGTGGTCATCCGACGAAGGGGCAGCGGGCCCGGCGTGAACCGCTCCGGGACCGGCGGAGGCTCTGACGCGTCACGTACGAGGACGGGCCCCGGGCGCCCGCGCGCGAGACGCAGGAGCGCCCGGGACCTGTCATACGCCCATGCCGTGGACGGCCGGGGCGTGGAGGCCCTCCGGGGCCGGAGCCGGGAACGGGGGCGGGGTCAGCCGCGCCGCCAGGTCTGGTTGGCGGTGCCGGTACAGGGCCACAGCTTGACCGGCGTGCCGTTGGCCTCCTTGCCCCACCACACGTCGGCGCACTTGTTTCCGGCCTTGAGCGACACCAGGTCCTCGGTGCCGTTGATCTTGAACTTCTGCCCGTCCGACCCGTCGCACCGCTGCAGCAGTATCGCCGTGCCCTCCTGCACCGACCCGCCGTCCAGCCCCATGCACAGGTCCTCGCCGATGCGCAGGGTGCGGTCGTCGTCGTGGAAGGACCAGACCTGGGTGCCCTGCGAGGCTCCGCAGGGCTGGATGACCAGCTGCGCCCCGGCTCCCCGGGAACTCGCGGTGAGGCACTTGCCGGTGTCGCCGTTGACGATCCGGGCGGTGGCGACGGAGACCGTCCGGTCCGTCTTCGTCTCGGTCCGCCGGGCCGGCTCCGCCGCCGCGTCCTCCGCCTTCCCCTCCCTCTTCTCCTTCGGCGAGGCGGCCTGCGGGCCTGCGCCGTCGGCGGGGTCGGAGTCGTCCGGGGGCGCCATGCCGTCGTCCTTCGCCTGCTTCCCGTCCTCCGCTTCCGTCCTGTGCTCCGCCGCCTTCCCGTGTTTCCCCTCGTCGCCGTCGCCGCCCTTCGACGAGCCGGCCGAAGCCTCGTCCTTCGGGGGCTCCGCGGCATAGACGTGCGGCGGTGGCTGTACCTCCTCCCCGTCGTGCAGCGCCTGGGAACCGGCAGCCACGGTGGCGTGGTCCTCGGGCTCTTCGTCCCAGTCGTTGCCGGCCATGACCAGCAGCGGTACGGCCATCAGGATCACCCCGGCGATTCCGGCGGCGGCCAGCACGGGGGCCTTCGGCCTCCCCGGCGCACCGTCACTGTCGCCCTCACCGTCGCCGCTTCCCCGCCGGGCTCCGCCGGACCGGCGGACGCCGCCGAGTACGGCAGCCAGTCCGGACTGGATGCCTCCGGCGGCGCCCGGTGACGCGGTGGGGACCTGCGTGGCGATGTCCGCCCCTGTCTCCGGCCGCTCCCGGCGCACCTCTCCCGGGTCTGCGGCCGTCTCCCGTTCCTCCGGCCCGTTCGCGGCGGCCTTCCGCTCCTCCGGCTCGGTCGTGGCCGCCTTCTGTTCCTCCGGCTCGTTCGCGGCCGGGACAGCCCCGGACTCGGCCGTGGCCGTGGCCGTGGCCGTGGCAGTGGCAGTGGCAGTGGAGGATGTCTCCGCCTTGCCCCGGCCGGTCTCGTCGGCTCTTCCGGCGTCTTCGGCCGTGACGGCGGTGACTGCGGTGGCGGCCGTGCTGCGGCGCGGAGCGGGCAGCACGGCCCGCTCCGCGTCGGCGCCCACCAAGGGCAGCACCACCGCACGGCGGACCGATGGCCCGCCGTCGGTGCCGGCCGGGCGGGCGGACGCGCCGCCGCCTGACCTGTTCTGGCGTGACATCGTTCGTTCTCCTCGGGTCTCACGGTTGTCTGCCGCGTAGCAGCCGCACGCTCGCGGTGCCCCGCAACCGGTGGGGCGGTGCGCCGCCATACTGCCTGACCGGTATGAACGGAACTCCGGAGAACGGACCTTGACCCGTCCGAGCACGAGCAGCTGACCATGTGCCGAGAGCCAAGGGTGGGTTCACCAGTAAGGATCTCGATGCACCGACCGGGGCGGACCGGGCCACGATGCGGCTGCGCTCACGCCCGGAGGCAACGGAGAAGGGGCTTGCCCGGCCGCCCGGCCCGTGCCACCCGGCAAGCCCGCACGTCTGAACGGAACGGCCGGCTCAGAAGACCAGTGGTGCGAACAGATCCACCCCGTTCCCGTCAGGGTCGAGGACGGTGGCGTACCGCTGTCCCCACACCGCGTCCCAGGGCTTGAGTGCGCTCCGGCAGCCGCTCGCCACCAGCTCCTCGTACAGGGAGTCCACTTCGGCGGGACTGTCGCACCGCAGGGCGAGCGATGCCCGCCCTGCGCCCGAGGGCGGCTCCCACCCGGCGTGGAACGACCGGACGACCTCCTCGGTGTCCATCAGCAACCGCAGCCCGCCCGGCAGTTCCGCCTCGGCGTGCCCCTGCTCCTCGGACCCCTCGGGAAACGCGAACCCGAGCCGCCGATAGAAGGCGACCGACGCGCCCATGTCGGAGACGACCAGCCCGACGGCATCAAATCGTGCACTCATGGGTTCACCGTAGAGGCGCCCCGGCTCCCCGGTCTTGAAGGAATCGGACGGGCCCGCGCGTGGGTCAGCCGCGCGGTGGTGCCGTGCTCGCGCGTTCCACCAGGCGGGTGGAGAGTTCGGTGCGGGTGCTTTCCGGGTGGTGACCGTCCATGATGCGGAGCAGCAGGTGCAGGGCCGTCGCCGCCATCTCGGACAGGGGCTGCCGGACGGTCGTCAGCGCGGGGGCGAGCCAGCGGGCCTCGGGGAGGTCGTCGAAGCCGATCACACTCATGTCGTCCGGCACGCGCAGGCCCCGTTCGGTCAGGGCCTCGTACGCGCCGAGCGCCATCCGGTCCGAGCAGACGAAGACGGCCGTGGGCGGCTCGGGCAGGTCGAGGAGTTCATGGGTACGGCAGCGGGCGGTGGCCTCGTCGAACCCGGCGTGGCGCACGTACTCCGTGCGCTGCCGAATCCCCGCCGCGGCGAGGGCCGAGCGGTAGCCGGCGACGCGGGCGCCGCTGGACAGGGTGTGCCGGTGACCCGCGACGACGGCGACGCGCTCGTGTCCGAGGGACAGTAAATGCTCGGTCGCCGTGACCCCGCCCTGCCAGTTCGCCGCGCCCACCGACACGATGCCGGGCGGGGGTTCGAGCACCGGGTCGATCATGACGAACGGGATGCGCTGCTGCTCCAGCCAGGCGTACTGGGACATGCCCAGCTCGGCCAGGTTGAACAGGACCCCCGACGATCCGCGGGCCACCAGCTTGTCCAGCCAGCCGCGCTCCGGGCGGCCGGAGTGGCCGCGGGCCGTCGCGGCCGACACCACGATCTCCAGCCCCGCGTCGTGCGCCGCCTCCTCCGCGCCGTGCAGGACCGCGCCGGTTCCCGAACTCCCCAGCGAGTCCACCACGAGGTCCACCATGCGCGGTGCCCTCGCCCCGTCGAACCGGGGTCTGCGCACATAGCCGAGCCGGTCCAGCGCCTCCGTGACCCGGCGCCGGGTCTCCGGGGCCACGTCCTCACGCCCGTTGACGACCTTGGACGCGGTCGGTACCGACACCCCCGCCTCGCGGGCCACGACCGCCAGCGTCGGTCCGGCCGCCATGCTCGCCCGTCCCGCACCTCCCGTACGGACCATCGGGACCCCACCTCTCCGGCCCCGCCGAGGGCCACCGCATAGAAAGCGCTTCCTACTGTAGATCCGGTGCAACCCGGCGGGAAGAACCCGCACACGGCCGACAGGCGCGGGTGTGAAGCGCTCTCCTGCGTCCCCGAGTCCGCCTGGCCCTTCGCCGCATCAGAACTTCGTCCACGGTGATCCGGCCCGGTCTCTCCGCAGGGCCGTGGCGGGGGCCGCAATGGCTCAGAATCCGGCCATCGACCTGTCGAGCACTCTTCCCACCGCGCCGTGGAGACTGCGTCGCGCGGTGTGTCCGGCTCTGCGGCGGAGGGCGAATCCCGAGAGGAGGGAGAGGACGAAGAGTCCGGCAGGCACCACGGTCACGGCCGGGTGGTGGAAGAAGTGGACGAAGCCTGCGATGCCCGTCCAGACCAGGAGCGGCAGGAGGGAGCCGAGGAGAACGATCCGGAACGTGAGCGGCGCCGCCCCGGCGGGCAGTACCTTTCCGTGCCAGACCTCGATGTGGTTTCTGGTCACGCAGTGTTCAGGACGCATGAAACCATCAGATCATCGCCAGGCGGTGGTGGAGACATACGGGATTGCCACGGCCACGGCCGTCCGGTTCGGTTCCGTCTTCGCGCGACCTCGGTTCTTTTCCGGTGATCTCACGAGGGAATGCGAAGCTTGGTCTCCCGTACGGGGCGTCGAAGAGGAGCGGGAAACCATGCGTGAGGTGAGCCGGGCCGATGTGGTGCTCTCCGGATACGGTCCGGTCGGCCAGGCCTTCGTCGAGCACCTGGTGCGGCAGGGAGAGGGGCTGGCCCGCCGGCACGGCGTACGGGTGGGCGTGGGTGCCGTCCGGGCGAGCTCCGCACAGTGCCGGCTCCGCGAGGGGGAGCCCGTGCCGCCCCGCTCGGAGTGGAGTCCGCCGGCCCCGCTGGAGGAGACGCTCGACCAAACCGCTGCCCGCGTGTTCGTCCAGGCGATCCCGTCCTCGCCCCACCTCCGGCGGCACGCCGCGGAGGAGGCCCTCGTCGCCCTGCGCAGAGGGGTTCATGTGGTCACGGCCACCAAGAGCCACCTGCTCAGCCACTGGCGGGACCTCGACGAAGCGGCCCGCGCGGCCGGCAGCATGATCAGGATCTCCGGGGCGACGGGAGCCGCTCTGCCGGCGGGGGACCTGGCCAGGACCTCGTTGCGCGGTCTGGGCTGCACGACGATTCGGGCCTGCCCGAACGGCACCGCCACGTTCGTCCTCGACCGCCTCGCCGAGGGCGACTCGCTGGGTGAGGCGGTCCGCGAGGCCCAGCGCCGGGGGACCGCGGAGGCGGACCCGTCGTCCGACCTGTCCGGCGAGGACGCCGCCACCAAGGTGCGGCTGCTGTCAGCGCTGGCCTGGGGGTGGGACCCGGCGTCCGTACAGGTGCGGGCGGAGCCGGTGGGCGAGGGAACTTCCCGGGCGGCGCTGGACGCGGTCTCCCGAGCGCGCCGCCTGCGGGCCGTGGCGAGCGCCTCCCTGGACGAGCCCCACCTCGTCCGTGTCCGACTGGAGGAGACGGAGCCCGGCGACCCCCTGTACGCGCTGGTCGGGCCGGAGAAGGCCGTGGTGTTCGGCTGCCCCGATGCCGGCGACGTCATCGTGAGCGGGGGACGCTCGAGCCCTCTGGGCGCCGCGCTGGCCCTGGTGAAGGACACCATCGAGGTCACGGCCCCCCGCACCGGGTTCCTCTGACATGTGGCACGCGGGGACCTGCTCTCCGGGACGGCGGGAACGGGGAAGGGGGGCGGGGGCCGGGGCGGTCAGCCCTTGACGGTCCTGGTCCCGACCCCCGGGATCCCCCTGTCCCACCAGTGTCCGTAGCGCCGGCAGAGGGCGCGACCACGGTCGGCGAGCAGCACGGACGACTTCTCCGCCTCCTCGGTCGGACCGTGCCGCGCGGCCTTGGTGAGTGGACGGAAGACGGTCGGTGCCGGCCCGCCGTCGGCCGCGCACGACACCCCGGCGACCCGGCTCTGCCCGCCGGGGGCTTCGCGTGCGCGGTCGGTCCGGCTCGGCCGCCTCAGTAGACGCTCAGGCCGTACGCCGACAGCCATTCGGTCACCGGCTGGTAGTAGGTGGCGCCTCCCGAGCTGCAGTTGCCGCTGCCGGCGACGATGATGCCGACAGCCGTGCCGCCCGAGAAAGCCGGACCGCCGGTGTCGCCGGGCTCGGAGCAGATGGTGGACCGGAACAGTCCGTACACGGTTCCCCCGCCGTAGTTGACGGTGACGTTCACGGCCTGGACGGTCCCGCAGCGGTATCCGGTGGTCCGCCCGACGTGGCAGATCGACTGCCCGACGACGGGATGCGCCGCGTGGGTGATGTCGCGGGTACCGGCGCCGGCACCCAGCGAGACCTCGCCCGGGTAGGCGACCGCCGTGTTGGTGTACCGGATGCTCGCGTAGTCGTTGCCCGGGAAACTCACTCCTGCGGTGACGCCGACGGCGACGGTCAGGGCGGCGTCGGCGTACCAGGTGCGGGCGCCCTGGGCGCACCGGCCCGAAACGAGCGCGTACAGCGTGGAGCCGGAGCGGGCGTTGAAGCCCACGGTGCAGCGGGCGCCGGTGCTGTAGAGGGTGTCGCCCCCGCGCACCGAGACGGCCGCCTGCCGCCCCGCCCGCTCCCCGGCATGGGCGGCCGATCCGGCGGCGGCGGACCAGCCGAGGAGCAGTACCAGTACGACGACGGCCCGGACGACGGTTCGCAGGGGTCTCTCGGAACGCGTGGGACTCACGGCGGCCTCCTTTGGCATGTGCCTGCCATTGTGTGCCTCCCGGACCCGGACGGTCAGGCCGAAAGCCGCCAACCCTGTGGACGAGCGCGAACGCCTCGGCGGTGGGCGCGTGCTTCTCGTGCAGCGCGCGGATCTCCTCGGGGGCCTGGAATCCTCGTCCCGGAATCCTGAGCGGTTACCGTTTCGTTCACTTGATCGAGCACTCCTTCACGTCGAGCGGCTTGATGTCGCCGGCCGTTCTGCTGCACAGGACCTCCGCCTCCGAGACACCGGCCGGGGTCCTGCGGACCCGCTTGACGAGGATGCTGTGGCCGTGCCGTGCGCCGTACAGGGGTGCGGTGGTGAAGTCGATCGTCCCGGTGGCCATCCTGTCGAGCTTGACGCTCCTGAGGTTGACCCAGGTCGCCGCGAGGCTCTGGGGCACGTCCTCACGGCTGGCCGCCCAGTACAGCGCACGCGCGGCGTCGTGGGAGAGGGCCATCTGACCGCTGGCGAAGTCGGGGGTGGCGTACGGGAGCCGGTCCTGCTCGATCCAGGGGAGGTGGCGGGCGGCGTCCTCGTAGAAGGCGGTGGCGGGCGCGGCGTCCTCCAGCCCGGTCAGGGCCGCGTGGTACAGCGTGATCCGCGGGGCCACGCCGTCGCTGCCGCCCGTGCCGGAGAACCTGGCCTTGCTCAGGTCGTCGCCCGTGAGGATCGAGATCTCCTTGTTCGCGCAGCCCGGCTGGGTGCTCAGCTGGGTCATCAGCGGTCCGACGTCCTCGACCCGTCCGGCGAAGTAGATCACCGAGGGGACGTTCTCCCCCTGGCATATGCGTTCCGCGTGCAGCCGCAGCTCGGGGTCGCCGTTCACCACCCGGTACTCCTGGGTGGGCAGCATCCGGAAGCGTTCCCGCTTCAGCATCTCCTCGCCGTAGGCGGCCTGTTCGCTGGTGTAACGGTCCTGCGAGCCCTTGAGGTCGCGGGCCAGCACCAGGGCGTACGTGGCCCTGCCGGGGGTGCGCAGCTGCCGGGCGACGTGACCGAGGGCCTCTGCCTGGTGCTCGTCGGGAGCCGCGAGACTGAACCAGTTGGAGAACTCCTCCGGAAGGTAGCTCGCCGAGTTGGTGCCGGAGACGATGGGCACTTCCGCCTTGTGGAGCCGGTCCGTGACCCCGGGGCTGCTTTGCAGGTCACGGCCGAAGCCGACGACGCCGACGAAGGTCGGGTCGCGTTCGGCGTACGCGGCGATCGCCTCGGCCGTCTCACTCTGGTGTCCCATGTCCGCGCCGCCGTTGGCGAGCAGGACCCGCATCTTCACCGTGTGGTTCTCGTTGACGACACGCTGGGCGAGGTACACGCCGGTCAGCTCCTCGACGCCCTTGACCGGTGAGGGGTTCAGCTTGGAGGAGCTCAGTGGTCCCGCGTACACCACCGTGACGTACGTGCCGGAGTGGCTGCGCAGCACCCTGGCGTTCTCGTCATGGATCCGGTTCTCCAGGTCGCGCAGTCTTCCGCCCTGCTCGTCGGCCTCCTCGTCGCCCGTGTCCCGGAGGTACGCGCCGAACCGGACGTCCCCGGTGGCCAGCCCGATGCACTCCGTGCCGTCGCCGGGCGCGGAATGCCGTTCGGTGTCGCGGTTGGCGGTCAGCAGGTCCGCCGAGCAGTACGTCCGGTGCAGTTCGTAGGAGTGGACACCGCCCGCCGTGCAGGCGAGGACGACGGCGAGGGCGAGGCTGTACGCCGACCACACCACGCGGACCAGCGGCAGGCGGTGGCGGGCCCTGACGCAGCGCCGGTCCGTCTCCCGCACCTGCACCAGCTCCTCGCGGGGCAGAGGAATCCTGAGCACCCAGGGCAGGGCGTTCGTCCTGCTCGGAGACTGGTCGGCCCTGAGGTTGCCGGCCCATTCGTCGTACCAGTTCCGCAGCCGCTGCTGGAGCCGGGAGGGCTGGTACCGGGACGGCTGCGGGGGTGCCTGCGGGCTTCCGTCCGCGCCGCGGTCGAGCAACGGCGCGTCGTCCGCCGCCACGCCCGCCACGATCAGCAGCGGGTCGAGTTCGCTGCGCCGGCTGCGGACGTCGCTGACCGCCCTGATCAGTTCGATGCCGCCGTTCTCCAGTGCCGTCCGGCGCAGGAACAGCACCGGCGGACGTGTCCGCTTGAACCCCCGCAGGTCCCAGCTGCCGCGCCGGTGGTTGTTCCGCAGGTCCTCGAGGAGCGCCAGCACGTACAGCTGGAGGGGGAACTGGCCGCCCTCCCGCAGGGCCTCGGCCACGTCGTAGGCGCGGGCCGCGATGGCCCTCCAGGAGCGGACGGGCCGCAGCAGCCGCACACTGGTCGACTGGTGGCGGGCGGCGGACTGGAGGAACGTCGTGGTCAGGAACCACCGGCTCTCCCTGCGTAACCACAGGAAGAGAGGGGCGCGGCCGGGGACGTGGTTCAGGACGGCGAGCAGGACCATCAGCCCGATGCCCGCCAGGACCGCGATGTACCACTCGGGGCGGGTGAGCAGCGCGGTGAAGGCGCCCAGGACGCCCATGGGGAGGAACTGCTGCACGTCGGTGAGCAGTATCTGCCGGCGCGGGGGTTTGCGGGGGCGCCAGTGCTGCCGGGCCAGGAGGCGCAGCAGCTGGGTCCGGGCCTGCTCCCGCTGGGTGTTCCCCTCCGGAGTACCGGTGGGGGAGGTCGGCCAGTGCGGGCTCATCTCCGGATCGTCGGTGACCTCCTGGAGGGCACGCACGAGGCCGAGGCGGGGGAAGGAGTAGGGCCGGTAGGCGGCGGACCGGTCGCCCCACTTCCCGGAGTCGCCGAGATCGCGCAGGAGGTGCGTGGCCCGCTTCATGGCCCGCCTCGTGGCGTCGTCCCCGTGCCCGTCCCCGTGCCCGTCCCCGTCCGGTTGCGGCTCGGTCGAGGCGACCGCCAGACGCGTGCCGTGCTGCTGCTGTCCCTCGCGCAGTTCGTCGATGAGGTCGGTGACCCGGCCGTCGTCGGCGGGATCCTCGGCATGCAGCACGATCACCGGCATCGGCGGGTCGCCCGCCCGGAAGTCCTGGATCAGGGACTCCAGTTGGCGTTGGACGTCGATTCCCGCCTCGGTCGACATGCCCAGGTGTCCGCCCGGACAGTCCTGAGGGAAGTTCTGATCACGGCCGTGCACGGACACCCCCCGGTGGTCGTACGACACATGTGTCGCAAGCGCCCGGTGAGGATAACGCTTGCCCCTGACAACCGCTCCCGGTAGGACGACGATCAGTCGGCCGCGGCGGAGACGGAGACGAGGCGCGGGGCGGGCGAAGGACAGCGGGCGGCAGCGGGCGGGGCGGGGGAGCGGGGCCCGGGAAGGCCGTCCGGTGCGCGTTCGCTAGGCCGGCCGCCGTAGCGTCGCGGCGATCGCCGAGACCGTCTTCGGGCCCACCCGGCAGCACCCTCCGATCAGCCGGGCCCCGGACTCCCGCCACCCCGTGACCTGCTCGGCGGTGAACGTGGCGTGCCCCCTCCACGCGCGCGCCCCGGCGTCCCAGGTCTCGCCGCTGTTGGGGTAGACCACGACCGGTTTGCCGGTGACGCGGGCCGCGAGGGCGACCGCGTGGTCGGCGTCCTCGGGGGTGCAGCAGTTCACGCCGACCGCGACGACCTCGTCCACGTCGGCGGCGAGCGCGAAGGCGTCCTCCAGGGGCTGGCCCGCGCGGGTGCGGTCGCCCGTCGCCGAGTACGACAGCCAGGCCGGGACGCCGAGGCCGGGCAGGACGCGGAGGAGGGCCTCGGCCTCGTCGGTGTCCGGGATCGTCTCCAGGGCGAGGACGTCGGGCTCCGCGGCGGCCAGGGCCTCCATGCGCGGGCGGTGGAAGCGCTCCAGCCCGGCCACACTCAGCCCGTACCGGCCCCGGTACTCGGAGCCGTCGGCGAGCATCGCGCCGTACGGGCCGACGGAGGCCGCCACCCACAGGGGGCGGGAGACCCGCGCCCGCCGGGCCGCCTCGCGGGCCGACCCGACGCTCAGGGCCAGGAGGGCGGTGGCCCGGCCGTGGTCGATGCCGCGTCGCGCGAAACCCTCGAACGTGGCCTGGTAGCTGGCGGTGATCGCCACGTCCGCGCCCGCCTCGAAGTAGGCGAGGTGCGCCTCGGTGATCGCCCCGGCGTCCTCGGCGAGCAGGCGCGCCGACCACAGCTCGTCGCTCAGGTCGTGCCCGGCCGCCGCCAGCTGGTTGGACATGCCGCCGTCGAGAACGGCTGTGCCGACGGCGAGAAGGCCGGCCAGGGCGGGGGCGGGGGCGGGGGTGGTGTGCATACCGTCGACGGTAGCCGAACCGTGAGGGGCGAGCCGGGCACGGGCGGGCGTCCCGGGCGGCTCCCCGGCAGGGGACCGCGTCGCAGCCGACCGCGTCGCACGCCGGGCGGGATTCCGAGAACCCGGGCACGGCCCCTCAGTGCTCCCGGCGGGCGTTGAGCCGGGCGGCCCGGCGGGTCAGGTGGTCGCGCTCGGCGAGGTCGGACGCCTTCCGGGCCGCCTCGGCGTACAGACGTGCCGCCGTCACCGGGTCGCCGTCGCGCTCGTGGAGGTACGCCGCCACCGCGGTGTGGCGGGGCAGCGAGCCGTCCAGTGCGGCGAGCGCCGCCAGGCCGGCGCGCGGCCCGTCGGCCTCGCCGACGGCCACCGCGCGGTTGAGCCGGACGACCGGGCTGTCGGTCAGGCGCGTGAGCTCGTCGTACCACTCGACGATCTGCACCCAGTCGGTCTCCCCTGCGGTGGGCGCGTCGGCGTGGAGTGCCGCGACGGCGGCCTGGGCCTGGAACTCGCCCAGTCGGTCGCGGGCGAGGGCCGCCTGCAGGATCCCGACCCCCTCGGCGATCGTCGCGGTGTCCCACCGGCCGCGGTCCTGCTCGGCGAGCGGCACCAGGCTGCCGTCGGGCGCGGTCCGGGCGGCGCGCCGCGCGTGGTGGAGCAGCATGAGGGCGAGCAGCCCCGCCACCTCGGGGTGGTCGATCGCGGCCGCGAGCTGCCGGGTGAGCCGGATGGCCTCGGCGGCGAGGTCGACGTCGCCGGAGTAGCCCTCGTTGAAGACCAGGTAGAGGACGCGCAGCACGGTGGCGACGTCGCCGGGCCGCTCGAACCGCGCGCCGGAGACGGTGCGCTTGGCCCGGCTGATCCTCTGCGCCATGGTCGCCTCGGGCACCAGGTAGGCCTGGGCGATCTGGCGGGTGGTGAGCCCGCCGACGGCGCGCAGCGTGAGCGCGACCGCGGACGACGGCGTCAGCGACGGGTGGGCGCACAGGAAGTAGAGCCGGAGCGTGTCGTCCACCGCGGGCGCGGGCCCGGGGGCCGGTTCCTCGCCGACGCGGTCCTCACGCCGGCGGCGGGCGGTGTCCGCCCGGGTCGTGTCGAGGAACCGGCGCCAGGCCACGGTGACCAGCCAGCCCTTGGCGTCCCGCGGAGGGTCGGCCGGCCAGACCCGGACCGCCTCGACCAGCGCGTCCTGGACGGCGTCCTCGGCCGCCGCGAAGTCGGCTCCGCGGCGGACGAGGATCGCGAGCACGCCCGGTGTGAGGCTCCGGAGGAGGAGATCGTTCACCTCGGAGGTCATCGCCTCGCCGTTTCCGTCGTCATTCCGTGATGGTGGGCGGCGCGGCCAGGAACGGGCGCACCTCGAGCCACTCGTGGATCGGCTTCCCGCCCGCCCCGGGGGCGGCCGACAGTTCCCCGGCCAGCTCGACGGCGCGCTCGTGGCTGTCGACGTCGATCACCATCCAGCCGGCGATGAGGTCCTTGGTCTCGGCGAACGGGCCGTCGGTGACCGGCGGGCGGCCCTCGCCGTCGTACCGGACGAACGTCCCCTCGGGGGAGAGTGCCTGACCGTCGACGAACTCGCCGGTTCCCTCGAGCCGGGCGGCGAAGTCGTTCATGTACTGGATGTGGGCGGAGATCTCCTCAGGCGTCCACTGGTCCATGGGCACGTCGTTGACCGCGGCCGGGGCGCCGCGGTAGTGCTTCAGCAGCAGGTACTTGGTCATGGTGCTTCTCCTCGGAGCCGTGCGACCCATTCTGGTCGCGTTCACTGCGGGGACGGAGCCGGCCACGGGTTCTCGACATCGGCACCCGGAAATCTTTCGTTCCCGCGGACGCACCGCTTCGGCTCGTCCGAACCGTTGACCCACACATGACAAGCGCTTACCTTTTCGACGTCCGATGTTCGTCATGTCAGATGACTTTCGGTATGCCGAACAGAAGGAACGAGCCGAACAGCCCGTGCACGGACCACCTCCCCTCCCCGAGAGGCAGACCGCATGAGCCGCGCCGACGACCTGCCCCACCCCCACCCCCACCCCCACCTCCCCGAGCCGTCACCCGCTCCGTCGCCCACGCCCGCCCGCAGGCTGCTGCTGAAGAGTGCCCTCGCGGCAGGCGCCCTGGCCGCCACCACCCCCGCGGTGGCCCACGCCGCCCCCTCGGCCCCCGCCGGCCGGCCGGTGGCGGCGGCCCCCTACGCCAACCCCCTCGTGCGCCACCGTGCCGACCCGCACATCACCCGTCACACCGACGGCTTCTACTACTTCACCGCCACCGCCCCCGAGTACGACCGGATCATCCTGCGCCGCTCCCGCACGCTGGCCGGGCTCGGGAACGCCGCCGAGTCCGTGATCTGGCGGGCGCACCCCACCGGTGACATGGGCGCCCACATCTGGGCGCCGGAGATGCACCGCGTCGCCGGCAAGTGGTACGTCTACTTCGCCGCCGCGCCCGCCGAGGACGTGTGGGCCATCCGCATCTGGGTACTGGAGAACGCCCACCCCAACCCCTTCCGGGGCACCTGGGTCGAGAGAGGGCGGATCAGGACCGCGTGGGAGACCTTCTCCCTGGACGCCACCACCTTCACCCACCGAGGCACCCGCTACCTCTCCTGGGCCCAGCACGAGCCCGGCATGGACAACAACACCGCGATCTGGCTCTCCGAGATGTCCGACCCGTGGACCCTGACGGGACCCCAGGTACGGCTGTCCACACCGGAGTACGCCTGGGAACGCATCGGCTACAAGGTCAACGAGGGACCGTACGTGATCCAGCGCAACGGCCGGGTCTTCATGACGTACTCCGCCAGCGCCACCGACGCCAACTACTGCATGGGCCTGCTCACCGCCCCCGACGACAGCGACCTCATGGACACCGCGAGCTGGTCCAAGTCGCCCGTCCCCGTCTTCACCAGCAACGACACGACCCGGCAGTACGGTCCCGGGCACAGCTGCTTCACCGTCGCCGAGGACGGCCGCACCGACGTCCTCGTCTACCACGCCCGCCAGTACAAGGAGATCGACGGAGACCCGCTCGACGACCCGAACCGCCACACCCGCGTCCAGGTCCTCGGCTGGAAGCCGGACGGCACCCCGGACTTCGGTGTCCCCGTCGCCGACGGGACCGCGGCGGCCAGGGGCACGGGGGTGTGACATGAGACGCCTGTACGCGGTGGTGCTCACCTTCTGCCTCGCCCTCGCCGGGCCCGCGCAGGCCGCACCGCAGACGATCGGCAACGGCGTCCAGTTCACCGACACCACCGGAAACCCCGTGCACGCCCACGGCGGCGGGATCATCAAGGTCGGCGCGTACTACTACTGGTTCGGCGAGCACCGGGGCGACGACAACACCTTCCGGTACGTCGACGCCTACCGCTCCACCGACCTGAAGAACTGGGAGTTCCGCAACCACGTCCTCACCGAGGCCAGTGACCCGGAGCTGGCCACCGCGAACATCGAACGGCCCAAGGTCATGTACAACGCGGCCACCGGGAAGTTCGTGATGTGGATGCACAAGGAGAACGGCTCCGACTACAGCGAGGCCCGCGCCGCCGTCGCCGTCTCCGACACCGTGGACGGCGACTACGAGTGGCGGGGCAGCTTCCGCCCGCTGGGGCAGCACATGTCCCGCGACCTCACCGTCTTCACCGACACCGACGGCACCGGTTACCTGGTCTCGGCCGCCCGCGAGAACTACGACCTGCACGTCTACCGGCTCACCGCCGACCACACCGGCATCGCGGGCCTGGTCGCCAACCCGTGGCCCGGCGGCCACCGCGAGGCGCCCGCCCTGTTCGAGCGGGGCGGCGTGTACTTCATGCTGACGTCCGGCGCCACCGGCTGGAACCCCAACCAGCAGCAGTACGCCACCGCCACCAGCATCACCGGCCCCTGGTCGGCGATGCGCGACGTGGGGGACGCGACCGCCTACGGGTCGCAGACCGCGTTCGTCCTGCCGGTACAGGGGTCCTCGGGCACGTCCTACCTGTATCTCGGGGACCGCTGGGGCAACTCCTTCGGCGGCAGGGTCAACGACTCCCGGTACGTGTGGCTGCCGCTGACCTTCCCGTCCTCCACCTCGATGTCCCTGTCCTGGTCGCCCGAGATCACCGTCGACACCGCCGCCGGGACGGTCGGCGCCACCTCCGCCACCTACCACACGCTCACCGCCCGGCACAGCGGGAAGTGCGCCGACATCACGAGCCGGTCGCTGTGGCAGGGCGCCCAGCTCAAGCAGTACGACTGCAACGGCGGCGGCAACCAGCGGTTCTGGTTCAAGCCGGTCGGCAACGGCTACCACCGACTCGTCGTGCGCAACAGCTCGTTGTGCCTCCAGGAGAACGCGAGCACCGTCACGCAGGAGAACTGCTCCGCCTCCGCCGCGGCCACCGCCCAGCAGTGGTCGGTGGCCGCCACCGGCTCCCACGTGACCCTCACGTCCCGTGCGACCGGCGAATGCCTCGACGTGTCCGGCGGTGCGACCGCCAACTCGGCCGCCCTCATCACGTACACCTGCAACGGAGGGAGCAACCAGCAGTGGACGCGCGGAACATGAGGACGCGCCGGAGACGGACGGCCCAAACCGTCGTCGCGGGAGCCGCGGCGGCCGCGACGGTCGTCGGCGGGCTCGGGCTGTCGTCCGCCCCGGCCGCCGCCCGGACGCGGGACCACCGGCCGGCCCTCGGCATGGAGAACTGCACCGCCACCGCCTGCCACTTCGACCTCCCGCCCGGCACCTACGACGTACACGTCCGTCTCGGCGGAGAGAGCGCCTCCCGTACCGCCATCGGCGGCGAGACCCGGCGCACGCTGCTCGCGGAGACCGCCGCAGGGGCCGGGCAGCGGGTCGGCCGCAGTTTCACCGTCGACGTCCGCACGCCCGAGGGAGAGCCCACCGGGCCCGACGGCAGCCCCGGGCTCGACCTCACCATCGGCGGCGCCGCCCCCGCGCTCGCGGACATCCGGGTCACCCCGGCCGCCGGCCGGCACACCCGGCAGATCCTCCTGGTCGGCGACTCCACCGTCTGCGACCAGCCCGGCGACCCGTACTCCGGCTGGGGCCAGCACCTTCCGCAGTACCTGCGCAAGGGCGTCTCCGTCGCCAACCACGCGGACTCCGGCGAGAGTACGGTCAGTTACCTGGGGAACCCGCGGCTGTGGGACACCGTCCGGTCGTCGGTCCGGCCCGGTGACCTCGTCCTCATCCAGCTCGCCCACAACGACAAGACCACCGACGAGGCGACCTACCGGGCCAACCTCGAGACCATGGTGGCGGGCGTGCGGGCCGAGGGCGGCGAACCGGTCCTCGTGACGCCCGTCGTACGGCGCTGGTTCAACGCCGACGGAACCCTGGACAACGACACCGCCCTGCTGGTCAACGGGCTCGGCGTCGACCACCCGGCGGTCGTCCGCGCCGTCGCCTCGGCGGCCGGCGTCCCGCTGATCGACCTCACCGCCAGGACCAGGGCGCTGGTGGAATCCCTCGGCCCGGAGGGCTCCAAGGCGCTCTACCTCTACGACGAGAAACGCGACAACACCCACACCTCCCCTCACGGAGCCACACGGTTCGCGGCCCTGGTCCGCGACGCACTCGTCCTCGGGCGTCTGGTGCCCGAAGGCCGGGTCAGGAGGGGATGAAGCCCCTGCGGCACCCCGACCGGAACCGGGGTGCCGCAGGCCCGCCTCGCGCCTGCCCCCGCCCGGCGCAGGCGGCCGCGCCGTCCGGCAGCTCCCGCCAGGACTCCTCCGGGCCGTCCTGCCGGGCCCCTCCAGCGAGCCCCGGCACAGCAGGGCGCGCACCACCCAGGACGCGGTGAAGTGCCGCACGTTCAGCACCTCGTGGCGCGCCGGGTCGTCGGGGCGGGGACGGCGTACCTCCTCGCGGCCGTTCTCCAGGTCCCGGCAGACGTGGTGGGGTGCGTCGGGGCAGGACAGCAGCCGGCGCACGCCGTCCTCACGGACGGCCCGCACCGCCGGGCTCTCGCCCAGGACGCGTGCCGCACGGTCGAGCGCGAGCACCGCCTGGGCGGTGTGCACGGGGGGCGGGGGGCCGTACGGCGGGTCGAGCCGGTACCCCCGGCAGCGCAGGTGCTCCCGGTGCGGATCGCTCACCGCCCCGTCGACGAGAGCCTCCCGCAGGACCGGCAGGGCCTCGCAGCCGGGCGCGGCGCGCAGCAGCCCGCGCAGCACCGTCGTCCTCACGTGGGTCGACCCGCGGCCCGCGCGGTCGGCGTCACGGGTGAAGGACGCCGTGCAGAGGCCCCCCTCGCGCGCCAGACGCCCGTCCCGGGACGCCCCCGCGCGGGCGAGCGCGCCCGGGCGGGCACCTCCGGCGCGGAGCGACACGCCCGTGGTGCGCGACCTGCGGTGTTCGCGCCGCGACCCAGAGCCACGGGACGGGCGGGTGCGGTGAGCCGCCGCACGGGGGGCATGCGGCGCTCACCCCCACGTCGTACGACGTTCACACGGGGCCTCGATCCTCCACACGCGGCGTGGTCACGCCGCGGAAGACAGCCGCCCCCACCGGTGGCATCCAGGAGGCACTCTTATGGGACACGGGCACACGCACGGCCACGGTCACGGGCCGCACCATCACCACCACGAGGCGACGGCGCCGCTGCCCGCCGCCTTCGACACCTCCGTGCCCGACGAGGCCCTCTCCCCGGAGCAGAAGTCGCGCCGTACCCTCCTGCGCCGGGCCGGGCTGCTCGGTGCCGGGCTCGCGGCCGGCAGCGTGCTGTCCACGGGCACCGCGGCCGCCGCCCCCGCCCAGTCCGGTGGAAGCAGCCGCGGCAGCGGGCGGGGCAAGGGCAAGGGGTTCCTGTGGCTGGCCGGTGACCACCACATCCACACCCAGTACAGCAGCGACGGCAAGTACCGCGTCGTCGACCAGGTCCGCCAGGGCGCCAAGCACGGCATGGACTGGCTGGTCATCACCGACCACGGCAACACCACGCACGCCAAGATCGGCGTCGAGAAGGTCAACCCCGACATCAAGGAGGCCCGCGCCACCCACAAGGACACGCTGGTCTTCCAGGGCCTGGAATGGAACATCCCGGCCGCCGAGCACGGCACCGTCTTCGTCCACCCGGGCCGCAACGAGGTCGCCGTCCTCAAGCAGTTCGAGAACGACTACGACGGCAGCGTCAACGGCACGTCCAGCTCCACCCCCGCCAACGAGGCCCTTGCCATCGCGGGCCTGGAGTTCCTCGCCGACCAGGTGAAGCGGCGCAAGGTCCAGGACGCCCTGATGCTCGCCAACCACCCGGCGCGCAAGGGCATCGACTCCCCGCACGAGATCCGTGCCTGGCGCGACGCCACGTCGGCGGAGCACCGGATCGCCGTCGGCTTCGAAGGCGCTCCCGGCCACCAGGCGGCCGGTCTGCCCAAGCCCCTCGGCATGGGCCGCGCCCGCGGCATCTACGACGGCAGCCCCGGCGCCAACTCCTTCGCCGGCTACCCGCTGGAGAGCTACCGCACCTGGGGCGGCTTCGACTGGATGACCGCCACCGTCGGCGGCCTGTGGGACAGCCTCCTCGCCGAGGGCCGCCCCTGGTGGATCACCGCCAACTCCGACTCCCACCAGGTCTACGCCGACACCGGCGCCCGCGGCACGGGCGGCGACTTCCACACCGACGGCCGCTACCCGGACCCCGTCTACGGCGGGCAGATCGACGTCACCCAGGGCGACTACTGGCCCGGCCAGTACAGCCGCACCCACGTCGGCGCCGACGGCTTCACCTACGCCGCCGTCATGGACGGCATCCGCGCCGGCCGCATCTGGGTCGACCACGGCCAGCTCGTCAGCGGCCTCGACGTCCGGGTCTCCGGCGGGAGCCGCTGGGCCACCCTCGGCGGCGCGCTGCACGTGCGCAAGGGCACCAGGGTCACCCTGACGGCCGACATCGCACTCGCCGGCGGCACCAACTGGGCGGGCTTCATACCGAAGCTGGCCCGCGTGGACGTCATCCAGGGCGACGTCACCGGACCCGTCGCCGACAAGGACACCTTCACCGCGCCCACCGCGAAGGTCACCCGCTCGTACGACATCGGCAAGACGGCCGGCACGGTCCGGGTCACGTACGACCTCGGCCGCGTGGACCGTCCGCTGTACGTCCGGCTGCGCGGCTCCGACGGCAACCGCACCGCCGTCGGAGCGATGGGCGCCGCGGTCGACCCGGCCGGTCCCGCCATCGACGTCGTCGGTGACGCCGACCCGTGGCGCGACCTGTGGTTCTACACCAACCCCGTGTGGGTCCTGCCCTCGTGACGCCGTACACCGTCACCGTCGACGCGGGCACCGGGGACCTGCGCGGCGCCGACCACCTGCTCCAGCGGCTGGCAGCCGAACTGGACCTGCCGGAGGGCACGTTCGGGTGTACGCACCTGGTGCGCGACGACCGCCCGCGGGTCGTCGTCTCCCTGACCCTGCCGTCGGAACCGCACCTGCGCGCCACGTGGGCGCGGCTCACCGAGGCCGGACACGGCGACCTGTCGGCGGGTCCGCCCGACGGAGTCGGCCGTGCCGTCCTCTACCCGGGGGCCTCGGCGCTCACCGGCACGATGACGGTCGCCGAACTGCTCGCGGGCTCCGCCATCGACCGCGTGACGGTCCTCGGGGCACCGGGTGAACCCGACCCCGGGACACGGATGGTGACGCGGGACCACGTCCGGCCGCAGTGGCAGGGAGGCGCACTCGTCCTCGCCGCCGTGCCCGCCGCCGGCGGCACCCTCGTCCCCTTCGAGTACCCGGACCCCACGCCCTGCTGCGCGGACCACTGACCGGTCCGCCCCGGTCCGCCTGCCCCGGCCCGCACGCCCACGCCCCCGTGGCGGTCCCGCACCGCCGGGCCGCCACGGGGGCGTGCGGGCCGGTACCCGGGCAGGAGGGACGCCCGAGCGCCGGCCGTACCCGTCGGCGTCCACTGCTTCGGGCACCCGGCGGCCCCGGACGGCGTGCACCACGACACCCCCGCCCCGCGCTCCCGGTCGTGGACGGTCCCACCGGCGGGCCCCGTCCCGCCTTCCCGGCCGGCTGCCCGCCGGACGCAGGCGTTCCCGCGCCCGGCGGGAGGCGGTCCGCCCGGCTCAGCCGGAACCCGGCCGCGCGGAGAAGACGAACGAGAACTCCGCGGGCTCGGCCCTCAGCACGTACCGCGGGAGCGGGCCCGGACCACAGGACTGCGAGCCGATGCCGTGCTGGGCGTGGTCGAGGTTCACCCACACCGTGCCACCGGGGACGAGGTCGGTGAGATGCCGGGCCGCGTCCAGCTGTTCGGTGGTCCAGGGCCTGGCCGTGAACCAGAACCCGGGCTCGCCCTCGATCCGCAGGCCGCCCAGCTCCACCCAGCGCACGTCGGCCCGCGCGCCGTTCTCCTGCGGGCGGACGTAGGGCGTCTGCAGGTCCTCGACGCTCGCGTCCCACCGCAGGTCCCTGGACGCGGCCCTGGTGTCCGGATACGCCTCGCCCCCGCCGCCGAACCAGGAGACGGCGTCCTCCGGTGAGCCCTCCAGCCCGAAGCGGATGCCGAGCCTGGGCAGCGGCACCCGCCAGTCGCCCTCCGGCACGACCGAGACGGCCAGCCGCACGTGCCTGCCGTCGGACGTCCAGCGGTACGCCGCCCGCAGACCCGTCTCCCGTCCGGCCGGCGCCACCCGGGTTCGTACGACCAGGGCGTCGCCGTCCGTCCCGACGGCGACCGTCCGGTGCCGCATGCGGTGCAGGCCCAGCTCACGCCAGAGCGGGCCGTACCGGGTGTCCGGCTGCCAGGGCGCGCCGTCGTCGTTGTCGGTCGTCGCCCGCCACACGTCCAGGCGCAGACCGCTCACCGGGACACCGGCGATCGTGCGCACCGCACCGGTACGGGCGTCGAAGGACGCCGGGCCCAGCGTGATCCCGGCCTCCCCGACGGCGGGCCGCGCACCGGTCGCGGCGGCCGCGGGGGCGCGTGGGGCCACCGTCCGCTGTCCCCACGCCACCTCGTGGCCCCGGTCCGCCCAGGCGGTGTCGTCGGCGAGCAGCGCGCGTACCGTCCACTGGACCTCCTCGCCCTTTCCGTCCGGCGCCCCGGGCAGCTCGACCTCCGCCGACCGGCCGGGGGCCAGCGCGGGCACGGTGAGGCGGCACGCCCCGGCCGGCCGGCCGTCGATCAGGTAGGAGCTCTCGAACTCCAGATGGGACAGGCCGGCGAAGTCGTACCGGTTGGTCACCCGCACGGTGCCGTCCGCCTCACCTGCCTCGATGCGGACGGGCTCGATCACCTTCTTGTACTCGATCAGCCCCGGCGAGGGCGTACGGTCCGGGAACAGCAGCCCGTCGCACACGAAGTTGCCGTCGTGCAGCTCCTCGCCGAAGTCGCCGCCGTACGCGTAACCGAGCCCGGGGTGCCGGACGCCGTGGTCGATCCACTCCCAGACGAAGCCGCCCTGGAGCCGGTCGTACCGCTCGAACAGGGACTGGTAGTCGGCGAGTCCGCCGGGACCGTTGCCCATGGCGTGCGCGTACTCGCAGAGGATCAGCGGGAGTTGGCGGCGCCGGCGGGATCCGCCGTCGAGCCCGCGGGCGATCCGCTCGACCTCGGCGTGCGGCGGGTACATCCGTGAGTAGACGTCCGTGTCACGGCAGTCGATGTCGCCCTCGTAGTGCACCGGACGGGCGGGGTCCCGGGAGCGGATCCAGTCGGCCATCGCGGTCAGACCGCGGCCGGTGCCCGCCTCGTTGCCGAGCGACCACATCACGACCGACGGGTGGTTCTTGTCCCGCTCGACCATGCGGGCGGCGCGGTCGAGCAGGGCGGGGGTCCAGCGTTCGTCGTCGGTGGGGTTGTCGCGCCAGCCCTGCTCGACGAAGCCGTGGGTCTCCAGGTCGCACTCGTCGACGACCCACAGGCCGTACTCGTCGCACAGGTCGAGGAAGGCGGGGTGCGGCGGGTAGTGGGAGGTGCGGACGGCGTTGATGTTGTGCCGCTTCATCAGCAGCACGTCCTCGCGCATGGTGTCCACGTCGAGGGCGCGGCCCCGCTCGGGATGCCACTCGTGCCGGTTGACGCCCTTGAAGAGGACGGCCCTGCCGTTGACCTTGAGCAGGCCGTCCTCCAGGGCGACGGTGCGGAACCCCACGCGCAGCGGGACGCGTTCACCGGACGTGGCGAGCACCCCCTCGTAGAGCCGGGGGATCTCCGCCGACCAGGGATCCACCGGAAGCGTCACACTCTCCCCGGTCGCGATGTCGACGCCCAGCTCCGGCACGGTCACCCGCCCGCCGGCACCGGAGTCGGTGTCGACGTCGACGCGCAGGGTGCCCTCGCCGGTGACGTGGTCGTAGGAGGCGTGCACGAAGAAGTCGCCGACGCAGCCCGCCGGCCGGTGCAGCAGCGTCACGTCACGGAAGATGCCGGGCAGCCACCACTGGTCCTGGTCCTCCAGATACGAACCGGCCGACCACTGGTGGACGCGGACCGCGAGCACGTTCCCGGCGGGCTTCAGCAACGCCCCGACCGCGAACTCGTGCGGCAGCCGCGAGCCCTTGAACTCCCCGATGTCCGTACCGTTCAGCCACACCCGGGCACAGGACTCGACCCCGTCGAAGCGCAGCACGGCCTCGTCCCCCTCGGCCCGGGCGGGCCAGCCCTTCGGCAGGTCGAAGACGCGCAGATGGTCGCCGGTCGGGTTCTCCGTGGGGACGTACGGCGGATCGACGGGGAACGGGTAGAGGTGGTTCGTGTAGGCGGGGGCCCCGAAGGCGCCGTCGCCCTGGAGGACCCAGTGGCCGGGGACGGTCACCTCCGCCCAGTCGCCGGCGTCGTAGCCGGGCGCGCCGAACGCGTCGTCCTCGGCGTCGGCGATCGCCGACAGGCGCAGCCGCCACCTGCCGTTCAGGGAAAGGGACGCCGCGTCCGAGGACGCGTACCGGGCACGCGGGGGAAGGGTCCCGCGGCCGGGGGAGACGTCCTCCACGTAGTCGGTCGCCGTGGTGCGCGTGTGCAAAGACATGGGTCTCCTGGGTCAGCCCTTGATGCCGGTCTGCGCGATGCCCTGGACGAGCCAGCGCTGGAGGAACAGGAAGACGCAGACCAGGGGCAGGATGGAAATGGCCGTGGCCATGAAGATCAGATGGAAGTTGACGGTCTGGTTGGTCATGTAGGAGGAGAGGGCGACCTGGACGGTCCAGGCGCTCGGGTCCTGGCCGATGACGAGCGGCCACAGGAAGGAGTTCCAGCCGCTGATGAAGGTGATCGTCGCGAGGGCGGCGAAGAAGTTCAGCGAGTTCGGGACGACGACACGCCAGTACGCGCCCCAGTGGCCGAGTCCGTCCACCCGCGCCGCCTCCTCCAGCTCTCTCGGGAACCCCAGGAAGTACTGCCGGAAGAGGAAGCACGTGAAACCGCTGAAGAGGCCCGGAATGATCAGACCCCGGTAGCTGTCCACCCAGCCGAGGGACGACACGAGCACGAAGCTGGGCACGAAGGTGACCGCCGTCGGCACCATCAGGGTCCCCAGGACGGCGTAGAAGACCTTGGTGGCGTGCCGGTACGGGATGCGGGCCAGCCCGTACCCGGCGAGCGAACAGAACAGCAGGGTGCCGACCGTGTGCAGTGTTCCGACGACCGCCGAGTTCCACAGCGACCGGGCGAAGTCGACCGTCGGGTCCTCGAACGGTTCGGTGATGTTGCCCCACTGGATGTCCGACGGGAAGAACGCCCACTCCTCGCCGGTGATCTCGGGATCGGTGGACAGGGCGCCTCGGACGATCAGGTAGAAGGGGACCAGGAAGAGGAGCGCGGCGAGGCCGGTCGCGGCGTACAGGCCCGCGGACCCGAGCACCCCGGCGCGCGGGCCGCCCCGGCGCGGCCGCTTCGGCGCGGGGCCCGCCGTCTTCGGCGTACCGGAGGTCATCTGGCGTCCTCTCCCCGGCCGAAGCCCATGAACCGGCCCTGCAACAGCGTCACCAGGCAGATCAGCAGCGTGAGGATCAGCGCGCCCGCGCTGCCCGCACCGTAGTCCTGGTTGTCGCCCAGGGCCTTGTAGTACAGCTCGACCAGCGGCGGGCGCCCCCACGTGGTCTTGTTCAGCAGGTTGAAGAACTCGTCGAAGGCCTGGTAGGCGGCCACGAGCAGCAGGAGGACCACGGCCGTCGAGGTCGCGCGCAACTGCGGCAGCGTGATGTACCGGAACGTCTGCCAGCCGGGCCCGGCGCCGTCGATGGCGGCCGCCTCGTACAGCTCGCGCGGGATGTTCTGCAGCGCGGCCAGGAACAGGATCATGTAGAAGCCCGCCTGGAGCCACAGCCGCACGGTCACGATGACCAGCCAGTACCAGGGCGGGTTCGGGTCCGCCAGCCACGCGGTGTCGTCCACCCCGAACACGCCGAGCACGGTGTTCGCCAGGCCGAAGCGGACCCCGTTGAAGAGGGACATCTTCCAGACGAGCGAGGCGGCGACGTAACTCACCGCCGTCGGCAGGAAGAAGACCGAGCGGAAGAAGGCCCGCATGAACCGCAGCCGGTTCACCGCGAGCGCGAGCGCCAGCGACAGCGCCCAGGTGGTCGGGACGATGAGCGCCGCGAACACGGTGAAGGTGACGAGGGAACCCGTGAACCGGTCGTCCGTGAGCATGACCCGGTAGTTGTCGAAGCCGGTGAACTCGCTGGGCGTGACGGTGAACCGGGCCTCGAAGAAGGACAGCCACGCGCTCCACAGGATCGGCACGTAGACGAAGATCAGCAGGCCGGTCAGGAAGGGCCCGGTGAACAGCCAGAAGTTGAAGGTGCTGCTGGTCCGCAGCGGCCGCCGCGGCCGGGGGGAGCCCTTGGCCGGGGCGGGGCGGGCGGCACCGCGCGCGGTGGTGGTCGGCATCTCGTCGCTGCCCGTCCGCCGGTCTATCCGAACAGCTTCTGCAGCTCGCGGTCGACCGCCCGGTCGGCCTTGTCGAGCGAACTCTCCGGGTCACCGCCCTTGCGGACGCAGTCGGCGAGGACGTCCTCCAGAGCGGTGATCATGGCCTGGGTCCAGCCGATGTTGTCGAAGTGCCCGAACTCGTTGAACAGCCTGACGCCCTCGGCCGGCAGGCCGGTCTTGAGCTTGTCGGCGGACCGGGCGATCGAGGTGCGCGGCGGGATGTGGAAGCCGTAGGAGAGCGCCCAGTCCTCCTGGTACTCCTCCTGGTCGATCCACAGCCACTTCACGTACTCCTTGGCCGCCTCGACGTTCTTTCCCTTCGCGTTGACGAACATCGACCAACCGCCGTTGGTGACCGCCGGTTCGCCCGCGTCGGTGACCTTCGGGAAGGGGAAGATCCCGAGATCGTCGCCGAGTGCCTCCTGCATCTGCGGCATCGCCCACATGCCGCACCACTGGATGGCGGTGAGCCCCTGGTTGAGCGCGGAGGGGTCCCAGAAGTCGGTCGGCGCGTCGAGCAGCAGATCGCCGCTGGTGAAGAGCTTGCGCAGGGTGCGGAAGCCTCCGACCACCGCGTCCGTGTGGTAGGCGATCTCGTTCCTCTCGTCGAGGGTGTCGGCGCCGGCCGCCCAGATCATCGGGTTGACGATCGGGTGCAGGGTGTTGCCCAGATAGATGCCCTTGACCTTGTCCGTGGTCAACTCGGCCGCTGTCGCCAGGAGATCGTCGAGTGTGGTGGGGACGGCGACGCCCGCCTTCTCGAACATCGACTTGCGGTAGAAGAAGAACTGCGGGTCGTCGATCATCCGGACCCCGTAGATCCTCCCGTCGACGGTGTGCGACTGGATGTCGGCCGGGTTGAAGTCGTCCTTCACCGGCTCGACCAGGTCGGTCAGGTCCGCCACCTGGCCGCTCCTGACGAGCTGGATCTGCGGATGGAACTCGAAGACGTCCGGAGCCCTGTCGGTGAGCAGGGAGGCGAACAGCTTGCTCTCGAAGTTGGAGCCCGTGATCCACTGCGTGGTCACGTCGGCCTCCCCGTAGGCCTTGGCGTAGCGCCTGATGGCCTGTTCGGTGCCGGCCTCGCCGTAGGCGTGGAAGTACTGGACCAGGCGCTTGCCCGACCCCGGCCCGCCGTCCCGGCCGGTGTTGCCCCCGCACGCGGCGAGCCCGCCGACGGCGGCCAGCCCCATGGCCGCCCGCAGTACGGAACGGCGGTCCCAGTGGTGAGTACTCAATGCCGACATGTCGACGTCCTTGTCTCGAGTACGGCTCGAAGGGCAGGTGGGTGGAGCAGGCGCCCCGGGCGGGTGCGCGGAAGTACGGGCGGTGCCGGCGGTACGGGGCGGTGCACGCGGAGCAGGGGGAGCTGCGGTGAACGGCGAACGGCGGACGGCTTCCGGCGGTGGTGCGGCGGACGGCGCGGAAAGGCCTTGCGGTGCCGGACGCTAACCTTCGGCCAAGGCTTCGGCAAGGGGTTGGACAAAGTCCGTACGAAGCATTGTGCGCCGTTCGGGATGACGGACGGGCCGGTGAACGGACCGACGGAGCCGGGGGCTTGGGACCCGGGACGCGGGCGGTGCGGGGGACGTCACGGCGTGCCGGCACGGGAGCCGCGGGCTCGCGTGGGCGTGCCGGCACGTGTGCCGGTTCCCCTCCGCGCCGCCTGCAACGCGCCCTCCAGCGCGAACGTCGCCGCGCCCAGGCAGACCGGATCGGTGGGAATCGGGGAGAGCACGATGCGGGTGGCGGCCAGCGGGCGGCGCAGCGCGTGGCGGGTGACGGCCTCGCGCACCGCGTCGAGCAGCGGCTCACCGAACGCGGCCGCGACCCAGCTGCTGAGCACGACCACCTCCGGGTTGAACAGGTTGATCAGGTCGGCGATCCCGGCACCGAGGTAACGGGCGGTGTCCTCGAGGACCTCGACCGCCACCGGGTCGCCCGAGGCCACCCCCCGTGCCAGGGCGTCGACGGTGGCCGTCTGGTCGTCGGGGCGCAGCAGCGGACTGCGCGGGCTCACCTCCCGCAGGTTCAGCATGATCCCCGGCGCCCCGGTGTACGTCTCGACGCAGCCGTGATTGCCGCAGTGGCAGGGGCGCCCGCCCAGGACGAGCGTGGTGTGCCCCCACTCACCGGCACTGTTGCTGACCCCGCGGTGCACTCCGCCGCCCAGCACGAGCCCGGCGCCCACCCCGGTCCCGAGGTTGACCACCACCGCGTCACCGCGCCCGCGCGCCGCCCCGAACCACAGCTCGGCCACCGCGCAGGCACGCAACGGGTTGTCCAGGTACAGCGGGTGGGGGATCCGCTCGGCGAGCAGGTCGAGCAGCGGCACGTCGTGCCAGTCCCAGTTCGGCGCGTACTCGGAGACACCCGTGGCGCGGTCCACCTGGCCCGGCACACTCACCCCGGCCCCCAGCACCCGCGCGGCATCGACCCCGGCCCCTTCCACCACCGAGCCGACCGCCGACGCCACACGGCCCACGACCCGCTCGGGCAGGTTCTCACCGGGGCTCATCTCCTCGCCGGCACGGGCCAGCACGTTCAGCGCGAGGTCGAACAGCTCGACCCGGACGTACGTCTCGGCGAGGTCGACCCCGATCAGGACGCCGCCCGCCGCGTCGACGGCCACCAGACCGCGCGGACGTCCGCCGGCCGAGTCCTCGAAACCGACCTCGACGATCATGCCGAGGTCGAGCAGCTCGCCGACGAGGGTGGCGACCGTGGCGAGACTGAGCCCGGTGGCGGCCGCCAGCTCCTGCCGCGAGGTGGGGGACTCGGCGATGATCTGACGCAGCACCTCGTACCGGTTGGCGGTACGGATGTCCCGCGAGGTGCGCTTCACCAAGGGTGCCCCCATCCCTGCCGTGCCCTCCCTGCCGGCCGGGCGGCGCCGCCACCGGCGCGCGGCAAGGCTATGGCCGGTGCCGGCGTTCGACAAGGGGTTCGGAAAGGGGCTGTACGAAGTCGGGCGAGGCGAGGCGAGGCGGGGGCGGGGCGGGGCCGGGGCACGGTCAGCCGCCCAGGACGTCCCGCACGAACGCGTTGCTGAACTTGCCCGCCGGGTCCAGTGACCTGGCCAGGGTCCGGAAGTCGCCGAGCCGCGGATAGAGGGCGGGCAGCTCCGACGCCGGGGTGGTGAACACCTTCCCCCAGTGCGGCCGCGCCTCGAAGGGGGCCAGTGCCTCCTCCAGCCGCCGGACCACGGGCAGCACCGCGGGCGTGTCCGCGACCCAGGTGAAGTGGGCGGCCACGGTGTCCCGGCCGTAGGAAGGGCTGAGCCACTGGCCGTCGGCGGCCACGGTCCGCACTTCGCAGGTCTGCAGCACGGGGGAGACCGTCTCCCGGATGCCGTCGATCGCATGCAGCATGTCGACGGCGAACCGGCGCGGCAGCAGATACTCCGACTGCAGCTCCTCGCCGCTGCTCGGGGTGAACTCCGCGCGGAAGTGGGGCAGCCGCTCGTGCCAGGGCCCCGGCACGCCGAACTGGTCCGTGCAGTTGACCGCCGGCATGCCCGGCACGGGGTGCAGCTTCTTGGTCGCGGGCGGCGCCCAGGGGAAGTCCGGCAGCGGTTGGTCCGTACGCCGCTTCACCCACACCTGCCGGAACCCCGGCGCCCTCCAGTCGGTGAACAGGCTCACGCTGTACGCGGCCGACATCACCGTCTCGAAGAGGTGGGAATCCAGCCCGGTCATCGGCAGCCCGGTGAACAGGTGCTGCTCGACGTCGAACGCCGGCTCCAGGTCCAGGGTGAGCGCCGTGACGACACCCAGCGCCCCGAGCGAGGTGACCGCACCGCCGAACCGGGCCTCGTCCCCGCGGCCGATCCGTACCGTCGAACCGTCCGCCGTGACCAGCTCCACCTCGCGCACCACCGAGGAGAGCGGACCGTTGCCGACCCCGGAACCGTGTGTGCCGGTGGCGACCGAACCGGCCACCGAGATGTGCGGGAGCGACGCCATGTTCGGCAGCGCGAGCCCTCGCTCGTGCACGCGGCGGGCCAGCTCCGAGTACCGCACGCCGCCCCCCACCCGTACCGTCCGGGCCGCCGTGTCCACCTCGACCTGCGCGGGCAGGCCCTCGAGCGAGAGCAGGACGCCGGCCCCGCCCGGCTCGGCGATCCCGTTGAAGGAGTGGCCGCTGCCCAGCGCCCGCACCCGGCTGCTCCCGGCGACCAGCGCGCGCAGCGCGTCCAGGGTGTGCGGGCGGTGCAGCTCCTTGGCGGCGTAGGTGATGTTGCCCGCCCAGTTGGTCACGGTCCCGGTCATCGGTCGTCCTTCCCCGAGGTGCGGGACCGAAAAGGTCCCCGCCGGAATTTATCGCGAGCCCCGGGGCATGCGCCGCCCGGCCCGCTCCACCGCCTCCCGCGGGGGGCGCGCACGGGGCGCCGCACGGCACCGAAGCCCGCCGGGCGCCCCGGAGGACGCACTGTCCTCGCAGGTCCCGGGGAGTGCCCCGCGTCACGTCGGGGGCCCCGGCACCACGGACCGAGGGGCAGGGGCATACCGTGAGGAGTCGTACGTCCGAGCCGGGAGTCGTACGTCCGCATCGGAAGGAGACACGGGATGGGCAGCGGCAGCCGTACCGCGCTGGTCGAGGATCTGATGGAGCGGTTCCCGCACGTGCCGCGCGAGGCCGTCTTCAAGGAGGACCTGCTCCGGGGCGGGGTCGCCTTCGACCCGTCCGCCCTCAGCGACAACGAGGGCGGGGAGGTCAAACCGAAGTCGTACTTCATCTTCTCCTTCGACCACGGCACGCTGCCCGAGCTGGGCGAGGCCGCGCTCCGGCGCCCGCCCGAGGAGATCATCCTCACCGGCGGCCCCTACGACCTGCGCCGTACCGTCGTCTCCGTGAGGGTGAACCCGGCCTCCCCCTACCGGGTCGCCGCGGACGAGGACGGGGTCCTCGGTCTCTACCTCGACGGCAAGCGCATCTCGGACGTCGGCGTGCCGCCGATGCCCGAGTACTACCGGCACACCCTCTCCAACGGGAAGTCCGTCATGGAGGTCGCCCCCACGATCCAGTGGGGGTACCTGATCTACCTGACCGTCTTCCGGGTCTGCCAGTACTTCGGCGCCAAGGAGGAGTGCCAGTACTGCGACATCAACCACAACTGGCGCCAGCACAAGGCGGCCGGCCGCCCCTACACCGGGGTCAAGGACGTCGAGGAGGTCCTCGAGGCGCTGGAGATCATCGACCGGTACGACACGGCGAAGGCGTCCACCGCCTACACGCTGACCGGCGGCGCGATCACCAGGACGGTCGCCGGCCGTGACGAGGCCGACTTCTACGGCCACTACGCCAAGGCCATCGAGGAGCGCTTCCCCGGCCGCTGGATCGGCAAGGTCGTCGCCCAGGCGCTGCCCAGGGACGACGTGCAGCGCTTCAAGGACTACGGCGTGCAGATCTACCACCCCAACTACGAGGTGTGGGACCGCCGTCTGTTCGAGCTGTACTGCCCCGGCAAGGAGCGCTACGTCGGCCGCGACGAGTGGCACAAGCGCATCCTGGACTCCGCGGACGTCTTCGGCGCGCGCAACGTGATCCCGAACTTCGTGGCAGGCGTGGAGATGGCCGAGCCCTTCGGCTTCACCACGGTCGACGAGGCCATCGCCTCCACCACCGAGGGCCTGCGCTTCTTCATGTCGCACGGCATCACGCCCCGCTTCACCACCTGGTGCCCCGAGCCGACGACCCCGCTCGGCAAGGCCAACCCGCAGGGCGCGCCGCTGGAGTACCACATCCGGCTGCTCGAGGCCTACCGCGCCACGATGGACGACTTCGGCCTGTCCTCGCCCCCCGGCTACGGTGAGCCCGGACCGGGGCGCGCGGTGTTCTCCGTCAGCTCCTTCATGGACAGTCTCCCGGCGCAGGAGCCCGTCGAGGCGTGAGACGTGCGAGGGCCGGGAGCGCCTGAGCAGAAGAACCAAAAGAACGGGACAGCAGGGGAGGCCGGAACGCAGACGTTCCGGCCTCCCCTGCGTATGCTCCGGCGAGAGGCGTGCGCGGGGGGCGCGTACGCCTCTCGCCGTGCCGCCCGAAGCGGAGAGCGAGCTTGTCAGTTGTGTCGAGATCGTGAAAAGCTCGTCCACCTCCCCGAGGGTTCCCCCAACTGCGCTTTCAGAATGCCGAGTTGACCTCGTTCGTGGATGCAGGAGACTCATGCCCGACCTGCCGGCCCCTCAGGACGCCACCGAGGCAGCACTGTTCTCCGAGTGCTGGGACGCGGTGCTCTCGTACGCCGATCTCTGCACGGCCGGTTCCACCGCCGCCGCGCAACTCGCGCGCGAGGCGTTCGCACAAGGCATACGGGCGGTGCGCGAGGCGGAGGCGAGTACGGTGCGCGGCACCGGCCGCCGCTCCTCCAGGCTGCCCCGAATACCCCTGCTGCTGGCCGCCGTCCGCACCACTGCCGCGGACTGGGAGGACGTCGGACAGGGGCACCGGCTCGATCCCGACCTGCGGTTGTGGCTCCACTCGGACAAGGCCGCCCGCTACACCGGCCCGCCGCTGAGCCGCCCGATCGCCCTGCGCGGACTGCGCGATCTGCAGCAGGCCGACGCCGAGCTCCTCTGGCTGGCCGAGGCGGAGTCCCTGCCCCTGCCCCTGGTGGCCCGCCGGCTCGGCCTCGACCCCGCCACCGCCGCGGACGAACTCACCCAGGTCCGCCGCCTGTTCCGGGACCGCTGCCACCGCAACCACCTCGACTCCCCGATGGACGCGGAGTGCCGCAGCTACGCCCGGCTGCTGGACGCCGTCACCCGCTCGCCCGCAGCCGACACCCCCGACGACCTGTCCCGGCACCTCGCCGTCTGCGTGCGGTGCGCCGAGGCCGCGTCCTGCCTGCGACTGCACGGCGGCGGACTGCCCGTCGCGCTCACCGGCGGGGTCATCGGCTGGGGTGGCCTCGCCTACCTGGAACGCCGCCGCCGCGCGGCCGAGGCGCGCCTCGGCCCCGGCCGCCCCGACGGACCCGGCGCGGACGGAGCCCCGGCCGGCGGATCGGACCGGGCGCGCGTCGTCCGCAACCGGCTGATGGTCGCCGCCGTCCTGGTGTCGGGAGTCGCGCTCGCCGTCTCCCTGACGCAGTTCGGCGGCGCGGAGAAAGACAGCGCCGCCCGCACCGACACCGACCGCCGGGCGGTGGCCGACCCGGATCCGTACCCGCCCGCGGGCCCCGGTGCCGCCCCACCCGCCTCGGCCCCCGGCGCCGCGTCCACCGACGCTCACGAACCTTCCGCCGACGGACGGGCCCCGGACCGGCCGGCCACCGACCCCGACACCGGCCCCCGCCCCGACCCCGAACCGCAGGGCAGCACCTCCTCCACGGCCTCCCCGCCCCGGACCACCGAGCCCGCCAAGCCGGCCGTCTGCCACGCCGCGTACGACCTGGGCAACCAGTGGCCCGACGGCTTCCAGGCCACCCTGACCGTCACCACGGCGGAGCCCCTCGAATCCTGGCGCGTCGCCTTCACCTTCCGGGACGGCCAGCGCGTGACCCAGATGTGGGACGCCGAAGCGAGCCAGCAGGGCTCCCGCGTCACCGCCACCTCCGCCGACTACAACAAGAGGGTCCCCGCCGGCGGAGAACTGGCCTTCGGCTTCCTCGCCTCCTGGACCGGCGAGAACTCCCCGCCCACCGACGTCACCCTCAACGGCCTCTCCTGCGCGAGCGGGTGACGGGGCCCGGCGGCGCCCGTACCGGGGGCGGGACGCGGTGGGTGGGGCGGGTGCGGAAAAGGAGTGGCCGTCCGGCTGATCGGCGCCCTACCCTGGGCGTGGAAGTGAGCAGGGCCGTTGGCTGCTGCCGGCGTTGGTACGTGTGGGGAAAGGGAGGTGTGACCGATGGCTGTTTCCGTGAGGGGTGCTGCCCGCATCCGGACGTCCGTTCATCCCACCTCCGTGGCCCTCGGCTGACACCTCTTCCTCTGCCGCGCCTGTGAAGCGCGGTGCCGGGGCCGCCCTTCGAAGGGTTTCCCTTGAACCTCTCCTCTTCTCCGCTGAACCCCTCCTCTTCTCCGTCCGCTTCCCCGCATCCTCTCGCCGCCTTCGGCTGGGACGAGGCCTGGGAGGACGCGTTCTCCCCGTACGGCGCGCAGGGGCTGCTGCCCGGCCGTGTGGTGCGGGTCGACCGCGGGCAGTGCGACGTCGTCACCGGTGACGGGACCGTGCGGGCCGACACCGCGTTCGTCACCCCGCGCGACCCCCTGCGGGTCGTGTGCACCGGGGACTGGGCCGCCGTCGACCCGGACGGGGGCACGCCGAGGTATGTGCGTGCCTGCCTCCCGCGGCGCACCGCCTTCGTGCGGTCCACCTCGTCCAAGCGGTCCGAGGGGCAGGTCCTCGCCGCCAACGTGGACCACGCCGTCATCGCCGTCTCGCTCGCCGTCGAGCTCGACCTGGCCCGGATCGAGCGGTTCCTCGCACTCGCCTGGGAGTCCGGGGCCCGGCCGGTGGTCGTGCTCACCAAGGCCGACCTCGTGCCGGACGCGGTGGCGCTGGCGCACCTGGTCCAGGACGTGGAGACCAGCGCGCCCGGCGTGCCGGTACTCGCCGTCAGCGCGCAGGACGGGGAAGGGCTCGACGTTCTCGCCGCCGTCGCCGCCGGTGGTACCTCCGTCCTGATCGGCCAGTCCGGCGCCGGCAAGTCCACCCTCGCCAACGCCCTCCTCGGCGAGGACGTGATGGACGTACGGGCCGCCCGTGACGTCGACGGCAAGGGCCGGCACACCACCACCACCCGCAACCTGCTCGCCCTGCCCGGCGGGGGCGTCCTCATCGACACCCCGGGCCTGCGGGGCGTCGGCCTCTGGGACGCCGGCAGCGGTGTCGGCCAGGTGTTCTCCGAGATCGAGGAGCTCGCCGAGGACTGCCGCTTCCACGACTGCGCCCACGGGAGCGAGCCGGGCTGCGCCGTGATCGAGGCCGTCGAGACCGGTGCCCTCCCGGAACGCCGCCTCGGGAGCTACCGCAAACTGCTCCGCGAGAACCAGCGCATCGTCGCCAAGACCGACGCACGCCTCCGCGCCGAGATCCGCAAGGACTGGAAGCGGAAGGGGGCGATCGGCAGGGCCGCCCTGGAGGCGAAGAGGGGCGGCGACAGCCGCCGGCGGTAACACCGGTCACGGGTCGCCCGTCCGAACTCCGGCAGCGGCCGTCCGTCGAGTACCGGGCGGCCGCCCACCCTCCCGTCCTTCATGTCCGATTTCCGCCAGCCGGGGACCGCCGGCCGGTGGAGACTGGACGGTGTGACGGACGAGGACAGCAGGTACGAGGCGGTGCGCAGCCGGGACGGACGGTTCGACGGGGCGTTCTTCTTCGCCGTCGCGACCACCGGGATCTACTGCCGTCCCAGCTGCCCCGCGGTCACGCCCAAGCGACGCAACGTGCGGTTCTTCCCGACCGCCGCCGCCGCGCAGGGCGCCGGGTTCCGGGCCTGCCGGCGGTGCCGTCCGGACGCCGTTCCCGGTTCCGCCGAGTGGAACGTACGCGCCGACGTCGTGGGCCGGGCCGTGCGACTGATCGCCGACGGCGTCGTCGACCGTGAAGGCGTCGCCGGACTGGCCGCACGGCTCGGCTACAGCGCCCGCCAGGTGCAGCGCCAGCTCACCGGCGAACTCGGCGCGGGACCCGTCGCACTCGCCCGGGCGCAGCGGGCGCACACCGCGCGCGTGCTCCTCCAGACCACCATGCTCCCGGTCACCGGGATCGCCTTCGCCGCCGGGTTCGCCAGCGTGCGGCAGTTCAACGAGACCGTCCGGGCCGTGTACGCCGCCACTCCCAGTGAACTGCGGGCCGCCGCGCCACGGAGCGGCCGGACCGGCCACCGCACCGCCACTCCCGCCGGCGGTGTCCCCCTGCGCCTCGCCCACCGCGGCCCCTACCAGCCCGGACCCGTCTTCGACCTGCTGGAACGCGAGGCCGTCCCGGGCGTCGAGGACGTCGCCGGCACCCCGGGCACCCGCACCTACCGGCGCACCCTCCGGCTTCCGTACGGCACCGGCACCACCACCGTCGACGAACACCCCGGCGCCGCCCGCACCGGCTCCGGCGCCCGCCCCGGCGGCTGGCTCGACGCCCGCATCCACCTCACCGACCTCCGCGACCTGACCACCGCCGTACAGCGGCTGCGCCGCCTGTTCGACCTGGACGCGGATCCCTACGCCGTCGACGAACGGCTCGGCGCCGACACGCGGCTCGCCCCGCTGGTCGCCGCCCGGCCGGGACTGCGCTCGCCGGGCACCACCGACCCCACCGAACTCGCCGTACGGGCCCTGGTGGGGCGCGGCGAGGCCACACGGCTGGTCCAGCGGTACGGCAAGACGCTCGACGCCCCCTGCGGCACCCTCACGCACCTCTTCCCCGAGCCGTCCGTCCTCGCCGACGCCGAACCCGGGGGCACCCTGGGCGCGCTCACCGCCGCCCTCGCCGACGGCGCCGTACGGCTCGACCCCGGCGCCGACCGGGAGGAGGCCGCGGACGCCCTGACCGGCGTTCCGGGCCTGGACGTCCGTACCATCGCCGAGATCCGCACCCGCGCGCTCGGCGACCCGGACGTGGCCCTGCCCGGCCTCGACCTGCCCGACAGCTGGCGCCCCTGGCGCTCATACGCCCTGAACCACCTGCGCGCGGCAGGGGAGTTGGAGTACTCATGACCACGACCACGACCACGAGTATGAACACGAGCACGAGCACGAGCACGACCGCGGACGGCATGGTCGGCACAGGCACGGACACGTACTGGACCAGTGTCGACAGCCCTCTCGGGAAACTGCTTCTCACCGCCGGCCCGGACGGGGCGCTGACCTCGCTCTCCGTGCCCGGGCAGAAGGGCGGGCGCAGTGTGCGGGAGGCCTGGCGGCAGGACCCGGGCCCGTTCCGGGCGGCCGAGGAGCAGCTCGCCGCGTACTTCGCCGGTGAGCTCGAGGACTTCCGGCTGCCGCTGCACACCGCCGGCACCCCCTTCCGGGAGAAGGTCTGGGCCGCGCTCGGTGACATCCCCTACGGGGCGACCGTGTCGTACGGCGAGATCGCCGCGCGGATCGGCGCCCCCAGGGCCGCCGTACGGGCCGTCGGCGGGGCGATCGGCGCGAACCCGCTGTTGATCGTGCGCCCCTGCCACCGGGTGATCGGCGCCGACGGGAGGCTGACCGGATACGCGGGCGGCCTGGACCGCAAGATCCACCTGCTCACCCACGAGGGAGCACTGCGGCCGTAGCCGCGGACCGGTGGAGCGGCAGGCCGGCCCGCCGGTCATCGCCAGACGACCGTGACGAGCCATGCCGCCGTGATCAGCAGGCAGGTGAACAGTTCGGTCAGCACGCTCCAGCCGCCCGAGCGCATCGCCGTACGCGTCGCCGTCGCCGTCGCCGCTTCGCCGTGGCGGCCCAGGCGGGCCCGCTCGCAGGCGTAGATCCCGGCCACGAAACCCGGGACCGTGCCCAGGACGGGCACCAGGACGAAGCCCAGGAACGCCCCCGTGCCCGCGTAGGCCAGCACCCGCCCGTCGATGCCGCCGGCCCGGAGCCGGCGGGGCGGCAGGGTCCAGCGGGCCACCTGGGACAGGAGCAGGGCGACCGTCGCGCCGACCAGTAGCCACCACGTCACGGGCCGCGGGTCCTTCAGCGTCCACCACAGGATCGCGGCCCACACCAGCCACGACCCCGGCACCCCGGGCAGCAGTACTCCGCACAGGCCGAACAGGATCACCAGTCCGGTCAGCAGGAGATCCCACGCTCCCATCTGTCCAGGGTGCCGGAGGACGGCCGGAGACGCAGACCAGGTGCGGGACTTCCACCGGCCCCTCACATCGAACAAGCGTGCCCCATGTGCCCCATGTTTCCCATGTGCCCCGAGTGGCCGCGGTGCCGTATGCCGTGCGGTGCCGGGAACGGATCTCCCCTGCTCCGTTTTCATCGGGCCCGCGGGGTGGACAATGCAAGGTATGAGCGAGCAGGGGGGCAGGACCACCGGCCACGAGGACGACTGGTGGGGGCAGTTGTACGACGGCGCCACCGCTGACACGGGCTCCGCGCCCGATTCCCCGGACGACCGCTTCGACTCCGCGGCCGGCACGGTGAACGAGGGGGCGGACGGCCCGGTGGGCGAGCCGGCGCACAAAGGGCCCTCCACGGGGAACCCGCCCGGCACACAGCCGTCCGGTGGCCGGACGCCCCACCCGTCGCAAGGGGCGCCGCCGGCCTGGCCCCCACCGGGCCGTACCACTTCGGCGACCGGCTTTCCCGCCCCACCCGATGCCGTCCCCACCTCCACCGGTGCCTCCCCCGGCCCCCGGGCCCCGCGCCTCGTCCCGCCCGTGGAACCGCCGCCCTCGACGCGCGGCCACGTGGGCTCCCGGCCGCCCACCTACGACGCCGAGCCCACCGCGCTGCCCGCCGCCGACCCCCACGCGCTGGACGACCTGGTCCCGGACACCGTGCTCGACGGCGCCCGGTACGGTTCCTGCACCCTGCGGGCCGCCTCCGTACGCGGTGACTCCGCGCGGTACCGGGGCGAACCGCGGCGGGACGCCCTGCTGACCGCCCGGTTCGGCAGCGAGGACCGGGCCCTGGTGCTGGTGGCGGTCGCCACCGGCGTACGGGGCGCCCCCGGAGCGCATCGTGCGGCCGCCGAGGCCTGCCGGTGGATCGGCAAGGCGGTGGGCCTCAGCCACGCCCGCCTGGCCGAGGACATCAGGGCGGGCCGACGCGGTGACCTCAAGTCGGGGCTGCACCGCCTCACCGACCGCACCCTCGGCAGGCTCCGCGCGGGCGCCGCCGAGCAGGGCCTCGAACCCGAGGCGTACGCGGCCACCCTGCGTTGCCTGCTGCTGCCCGCCGACCCCGGCTGCCGGACCCGCGTCTTCTTCGGGGTCGGCGACGGCGGACTGTTCCGGCTGCGGGGCGGGGCGTGGCAGGACATCGAACCGGAGGCCGCCGAGGCCAGGGGCGGGGCCGTGCTCGGCTTCGGCTCGCCGCCCTCCGAGACCCCGGAGGGCGACCGGCTCACCATGGACCTCGGCATACCGACGCCCCCGAGCCCGTACGAGCCCGCCCCCGCCCCCGGCCCTGCGCGCGAGCCCTTCCGTTTCCGTACGTCCGTCGCCCACGAGGGTGACACCCTCCTGCTGTGCAGTCCGGGCCTCGCCGACCCGCTGCGCGGCGAGGAGGAACTCCGCGCCCACCTCGCCGCGCGGTGGTCCCGCCCCGGACCACCGGGCCTCGCCGCGTTCCTCGCCGACACCCAGGTACGGGTCAAGGGATACGCGGACGACCGTACGGCCGCCGCCGTCTGGGAGGCGTGAACCCGCCGGGTGTGACTCCGTGGAACCCGGACGAGGATCCAGGGATTCACGGACACCGAAGGGGCACCTGGGGACCATGGCCAAACAGAACGTCGCGGAACAGTTCGTCGACATCCTGACCCGCGCGGGAGTCAAGCGCCTCTACGGCGTCGTCGGCGACAGCCTCAACCCCGTCGTCGACGCCGTGCGCCGCAACTCCGCCATCGACTGGGTCCACGTCCGGCACGAGGAGACCGCCGCCTTCGCCGCCAGTGCGGAGGCGCAGATCACCGGCAGTCTCGCCGCCTGCGCCGGCTCCTGCGGGCCCGGCAACCTCCACCTCATCAACGGGCTGTACGACGCCCACCGGTCCATGGCCCCGGTCCTCGCCCTCGCCTCGCACATCCCCTCCAGCGAGATCGGCCTCGGCTACTTCCAGGAGACCCATCCCGACCAGTTGTTCCGCGAGTGCAGCCACTACAGCGAGATGATCTCCAACCCCCAGCAGATGCCCCGGCTGCTCCAGACCGCGATCCAGAACGCGGTCGGCCGCTCCGGCGTCAGCGTCGTCACCCTCCCCGGTGACATCGCCGACCGGCCGGCTCCCGACCAGGCCCCCGAGACCGCCCTGGTCACCTCCCGCCCCTCGGTCCGTCCCGGCGACGCCGAGATCGACCGCCTGATCGACATGATCGACTCCGCCGGAAAGGTCACCCTCTTCTGCGGCAGCGGCACCCAGGGCGCGCACGCCGAGGTCATGGAACTCGCCCAGAAGATCAAGTCCCCGGTCGGGCACGCCCTGCGCGGCAAGGAATGGATCCAGTACGACAACCCGTACGACGTCGGCATGAGCGGGCTGCTCGGATACGGCGCCGCCTACGAGGCCACCCACGAGTGCGACCTGCTGATCCTGCTCGGCACCGACTTCCCGTACAACGCCTTCCTCCCCGACGACGTGAAGATCGTCCAGGTCGACGTGCGGCCCGAGCACCTCGGCCGGCGCTCGAAGCTGGACCTCGCGGTGTGGGGCGACGTGCGGGAGACGCTGCGCTGTCTGACCCCGAGGATCAAGGCCAAGGACGACCGCAGGTTCCTCGACCGGATGCTGAGGAAGCACGCGGACGCGCTGGAGGGGGTGGTGAAGGCGTACACGCGCAAGGTGGAGAAGCACGTGCCGATCCACCCCGAGTACGCGGCCTCCCTCCTGGACGAAATCGCCGACGACGACGCGGTGTTCACCGTGGACACCGGGATGTGCAACGTCTGGGCGGCCCGCTACCTCTCGCCCAACGGCCGCCGCCGGGTCATCGGTTCGTTCTCGCACGGTTCGATGGCGAACGCGCTGCCGATGGCGATCGGGGCGCAGTTCGTGGACCAGGGCCGGCAGGTCGTGTCGATGTCCGGCGACGGCGGATTCACCATGCTCATGGGGGACTTCCTCACCCTCGTCCAGTACGACCTGCCGGTGAAGGTCGTCGTCTTCAACAACTCCTCCCTGAGCATGGTCGAGTTGGAGATGCTGGTCGCCGGGCTGCCCTCGCACGGCACCACCACAAAGAACCCGGACTTCGCCGCCGTCGCCCGCGCGTGCGGCGCGTACGGGGTGCGGGTGGAGAAGCCGAAGGACCTCGCCGGGGCACTCAGGTCCGCGTTCGAGCACGAGGGCCCGGCCCTCGTCGACGTCGTCACCGACCCCAACGCGCTGTCCATCCCGCCGAAGATCAAGGCCGAGATGGTGACCGGCTTCGCGCTGTCCGCGTCGAAGACCGTGCTGGACGGCGGGGTCGGCCGGATGCTCCAGATGGCGCGCTCCAACCTGCGCAACGTGCCGCGCCCGTAAGGGCGTTCAGCCCGTGCGGGGCGCCCAGCGGCGGTTGGAGGTGTCGTACGCGTAGCGGGGCAGCCCCTCGATGCCGCTGGTGCGGAAGGGACGGCCGCCGTCGTCGATCCGGACGGTGCCGGAGCGGCCGCCCGAGGACCAGTCCAGCTCCAGGTACCAGCGGCAGTCGCAGTCCGCGGTCCTGGCGGTCACCTCCAGCACCTCCGGGTCCTTCGCGGAGACCCGGTAGGGCATGCGGACCGCCGGGATCGGTGTACCGGCGTCGTTCCCCGCGACCGCGCGGGCGATCGGCCGGTCCTTGTCCAGGTCCACCGCGAAGTACCGCGGGGTGAGGGCGCCGCCGCAGCCCTGGTCCATGGCGTACGCGTTGCCCGGGGCGGGGTCGGCGCGGCCGGTCACCCGGACCCGCAGGGCCGTGAGGACGACCGCCGTGTCCGACGTCCCCTGTACGGACAGTTTCACGATCGTCTCGCCCCCGTGCACCGCCGCCTGCGTAGCCGCCCAGGTACCGGCATCCTGCGGGACCGGGGGCGGGGGCACCTGGGCGGGCGGCTTGGCGACGACGTAGTCGTGACCGCAGCCGTGCGCCCAGGCCTGGGAATCCGCGGTCCAGGCGAGAGGCGCGCCGGCGGGTGCGGAGGAGTCCCCGGACGAGCCGCTGGAGGAGCCGCCCGGGGAGCCGTCGGAGCCGCCCCCCGCGGGACTCCCGGAGGTGCCGCCGGGAGCGGCCGGGCCGGAGGGCCCACGCCCGGTTCCGGAGCCGTCCGGTGAGCGCTCCGGGCGTCGGGACGAGGCGGACGCCGAGGCGGGCGGCGACGAGACACGCAGACCCGGTGCCGTGGGGTCCACGAAGGAGGTCGGAACGGAGTCGGCGGTGGCCCGGGAGGTGTCGTCGGGGGAGGGGCGGTGGCCGTCCGGCAGCGCGGCCAGCGTGCCCACGGTGACGAGCGAGGCGCACGCGACGGCCAGAACACCCGCGACGCGCTGGCGCCGGTGCCAGGGGCGCGGCCGGGGGAGGGGACGGTCGGCCGGGGGGTGAGGACCGATGACGACATCCGCGTCCAGGGGCGGTCGATCGGTGCCGGGGACGATCCCGGAAGCGGTGTCCGTATCCATGGCGGTGTCCTCGCGGGCCCCGGCCCCGGCCCCGGCCCCGTCGCCCCTGGTCGTCTCTGCGGGACGGGTGTTCGTGGACCCGGTGACCGGAGCCGCGGTGGCAGGTGGAGTGTCCACGACCGCCGCTGCCGGCGCCTCTCCCGCTCGCGGTCGTTGCCGTATCGCGACGGCCAGGAGCCAGCGGCGGTGGAGGTCCAGGCGTTCCGCCCCCGAGGCCCCGCACAGGGCGGCGAAGCGTTCCACCGGAGCGAAGTCGAGGGGGACCGCCTCGCCCGCGCAGTAGCGGTGCAGCGTCGAGGTGTTCATGTCCAGGCGGCGGGCCAGCGAGCCGTAACTGCGGCCCGTACGTTCCTTCAGCTCCCGCAGCCGTGCCGCGAACTCGGCCACGTCGTCCTGTGTCGACACCTTCACCCCGCGCGCACTCGTTGGGCCGGACGGGCCCGGGACGGCATCCCAGGCACTTCATATACCTGCACGTCAGACGGGCTGGGATGGTTCCATGCCCCGGGAAGGACCGCCGGCGCTTGCGCCTGCCTCCCGGGACGGCAGATGCTCTTGGTGTCGCCCCGGCGGCCACCGGACGGACCGTCCAGGCCGTCGGGGCAGCACCCGCATCCCACCACACACTCCTCACGGGGGACACCCATGCCCATGCGCACCCGGGCCGCCGCACTCTCCGTCATCACCCTCCTCGCACTCGCCGCCGTCACGTCGCTCACCGGGCCGGCCGGAGCGGCGCCGGCCGCGGACGTGGCGCCGGAGGCACAGCAGGCGAAGGCCGTCACACCCAAGTTCCTCGTGGCGTCCCAGCTTCCGCCGCACCCGTCGTCCGAGTGGACGGCCGGGCCCGTCACCGACGGCTTCCCGATCGAGCTCGCCCACTGTCTGGGGGAGGACGGCGTTCCGGCCTACGACTACCGGCACCGGGTCTTCCACACCGAACTGGACACGGGCGCCGTGCAGGCCACGGTCGTGACGGGCTCGGCCGCCCAGGGCAAGGCACTGGCCGCCCTGATCAACAAGAGGATCCGTTCCTGCGCGGACCGCATCGAGCAGTCGGACCCCGGGATCGAGGCCGAGGGCCGGTACTACGGCTCGCTGCCGGTCGAGGAGGGCGCACAGGTCCACGGGCTGCACACCCGTGCCTCCTGGGGCGCCACCGACATCCACCTGCTGTCGGTGGGACGCGACGGCAGGACGGTCACCATCGTGGGCTGGGGGCAGATGGGCGACTTCGGCAACGCCCCGGTGGCCGCCTTCAAGAAGACGACGACCAAGGCCGTCAACAAGCTGTACTGACACTGACCTCCGGAAGGGAACTGTCCGGAAGCGAACCGTCCGGAGGGGAACTGTCCGGAAGAACGTGGTCCGCAACGGACCGCACGACCACCGCGAACCCGGGGTCGTCCTCTCGCCACGGGGGTCGGGAGGACGGCCCCGCACACGTGTGTGGCCGTTGAAGTTCGGCCAATATCCGGCTTTGACGACGCCTTACGACCGCCGCATGACTGCCGCGTGGGTGACAGGGCATGGATTCCCCCGGACATGTTCGAGCCGCAGGGGGAATCGACACCGGAACGTGGGCGGGGGCCATGAGAAGGCAGGCACAAGGGGGTCGTCCGGGCGTGGCCGGGACCGGCTCGGTGACGACCGTGGACGGGACGGCCGACGGGGACGCGGCGCAGACACCGAGGGCGGCCCGGCTGCAACGTCGGCTGGGGCGCGCGGACCTGCGGGCGGTGCCCGAGTCCCGCCACGACCTACGACACATGCTCAGGCACTGGGGAAGGCCAGGACAGTCGGAGACGGCGGAGCTCCTCACCACCGAGCTCGTCACCAACGCGCTGATCCACACCGACCGGGCGGCGGTCCTGACGGCCACCGTCGGACCCCGCGGATTACGGGTCGAGGTACGGGACTTCGTGGACCACGAACCCCGGCCGCGGGTACCGGCCGCCGACGACGGTACGCACGGCCGTGGACTGATCCTGGTCGAGTCCCTCGCCGACGCGTGGGGGATCAGGGCGCACGGGGTGGGCAAGGCGGTCTGGTTCGAACTCGAAACGGACGCCGCCTGACACCGGCGCCGGCACCGAAGCACTCGACGGGACGGGGTACGGCCCGCGCGGGCCGTACCCCGTCCCGTCGAGTGCCCCGCCCCGTCCCGCCCGCGTCAGCCGAACTGCTGCTCCAGGTCCTTGAGCTTGCGCTCGAGGGAGTCCAGGCGCGGCAGTGCCTGGGTGTCGTCCTCCGCGGTGAGGTCGACGGTCATCGGGTCGGAACGCCCGCGTACCGGCTGCAGGGACGGGCGTGAGCGCACGGGCAGGACGGCCTCCGGCGCCGCTATGGCAGGCTCCTTGGTCGCCATGTCGTCCGCCCGCTCCACGGTCGGGGCCTCCATGGAGTGGCCACCGCCGCCCACGAGAGCGCGGTGGCCCCGGCTGATGGCCTTCAGCCGCGCCCGCTCCACCCGCTCCTGGTCGCGTCGGCGCCGGCGTGTCTCGTCCTTCTGGCGCTGGTCCTCGCGGACCTCCTCGACCGCCTCGTCGAGGCTGCGCACGCCCTCCAGCAGCATCAGCGACCAGGCACGGTACGTCTCCCGGGGAGCCCGCAGCCAGCGGACGATCCGGATCTGCGGCAACGGACGCGGCACCAGGCCCTGTTCGCGCAGGGCGGCCCGACGGGTCTGCTTCAGCGCGCGGTCGAACAGCACGGCCGCCGACAGGGACATGCCCGCGAAGAAGTGCGGAGCGCCCGCGTGCCCCACGCCCCGGGGAGCGTGCACCCAGTTGAACCAGGCCGCGGCGAACGCGAAGGTCCACACGAGTATGCGGGAGCCGAGCGCCGCGTCACCGTGGCTGGCCTCGCGCACGGCGAGCACCGAGCAGAACATCGCCGCGCCGTCCAGACCGAAGGGCACGAGGTACTGCCAGCCGCCGGACAGGCCGAGGTTCTGCTCGCCGAAGCCGACCAGGCCGTGGAAGGAGAGCGCGGCCGCCACCGCGGCACAGCAGAACAGCAGGAGGTAGGAGACGGTGCCGTACAGAGCCTCCTTGCGCCTGCGGCGCTCCTCGCTGCGCTCCCAGGAGTCGTCCGCGCTCGTGTCCTTGACCGAGGAGCGCTTGCCGCGCGCGAGCACCGCCACCGCCGCCAGCATGCCCAGGAGCAGCACGGCGCCCGGAAGCAGCCAGTTCAGCGATATGTCGGTCAGTCTCATCTAGGGGTCCCTTGCATTGGGATAGGGCGTAACGCCCGCCATAGTGGCCCAATCCCGCCGTCCCTCTGGGGATTTCGGGGCAAGTGGTCGCCATTGGGGTGCGAGGGGATGCCCAGGGCGGCGTTCTGTTGGAACTGACGCGCGAGGGGCGGGAGTTGGGTTCGAATGAGACTACCCGTACGGGTGGTTCCGCGGGTACACCTCGCAACGGGCGAGGGAATCGTGAAGGCCCTGTGACCTTCGCGGTGGTGCGCAGTCGGCGGATCCAGTGGGCGGACGGGGGAGATGGCGAGTGACGCGCCGAGCGGCGCGACGTCAACTCGCCTTCGCCACCGGCAGGGTGGTGACCTCGGTGGGCATGCTGATGACCTTGCCGGGGGCCGCCTTCTCGCTCACCCTTCCGGTGCCGCAGGTGCGCGGGCAGGTGGCGCAGACGTCGTCGGGGCGCAGGGTGTAGAACATGCAGCAGCTGATCCGGTCCCGGGTGTGCGTGGCCTCGCCGCCGGGCCCCGTGACCGGGCGGAAACCCGCCGAGCCGACGTACGGCTTGGTGGCGCCCGGCAGCAGCAGTTCCAGCTCCCGCAGGGCCCGCTCCTCCTCGCCGAGCAGCTGCCCGATGTACCGCAGGCTCTCCACGACCTCGTCGGTCGCCATGCCCCACAGGGCGCGGCCGCGACGGCGCATCCTCGGGCCGAAGCCCGTGAGGACGGGTTCGAGGTGTTCGGCGACGGCGGCGCGCACCTCGGCGCGCAGGGCCTCCTCGTCCACAACCACGCGGGCGCCGGGCAGCGCGGCCGCCGGGTCGTCCGGAAGGCAGGCGAACGTGTGGGGGCGTACGGCCATGCGGCCCACGGCGAGTCCGGCGGCGGCACGGTCGAAGGAGACGTGGGTCACGGGGTAACGGGGCACGCGGCGGTGCAGGAACCACGGCACGGTGATCAGCAGGCAGGCGGGCCAGGCGTAGCGGTGCAGGCCGAAGCTGGCGACCACGTCGGGGCGGGCCTGCTGTCCGTAGTCCCGCAGTACCTGGCTGTCGTCCCAGGCCAGGAAGGCGTCCAGCGCGGAGCCGCCGTCCCCCTCGGCGAGCGCGTCGGCGGACACCCAGGCGCCCTCCCGGGGCACTTCCTCGTCGGCGGCGAGCTCCGTGACGGCGAATGCCGGGAAGGCCTCCGCCAGGCGGGCGTACGCGTCCGCGACGGCCGAACCGGTCGCTGCCATGGGACCACCCCTTCACGTGTCGCCGAACCGGCCCGACGCCGGGCCGATAAAGGTAAGGCTCACCTTACCCAAGATCTTCGAGATGTGAAGCGGGGGGCCCGTGCCCGTATGGTGCTTGACGGGCGAATGACAAACCGCCGTAATGGCCCCACGTACCGAGACGTCCCGAGGAGGACCCCGTGAGGCAGGGCACGAAGGGCTTCGCAGGGGCGGGTGACACCGGGACCGGGCGGGACGGCACGGGCGCGGGCGGGGGCGCGCGTACCGGCACGGACGCGGACCGGGACGGGGGACCGACCCGGTCCGGCGTACGGAGCGGGGGAGCCGACGCCGCACCCGGCCGGAACGACGCCGTACGCGGTGAGCACACCCACGGCGAACCGCCCGCCGTCCTTCCCCGGCCCCGCACACCCCTCCAGCGGTCCTCCGTGCGCGGGCAGGTCCTCGCCGCGCTGCGCACCGCGCTGGTGACGGGCGACCTGCGGCCCGGCGCGGTGTACTCCGCGCCGGTGCTGGCCGAGCGGTTCGGGGTCTCCGCGACACCCGTCCGGGAGGCCATGCAGCAGCTCACCCTCGAGGGCGCGGTCGAGGTCGTGCCCAACCGGGGCTTCAGGGTCGTCGAACGGGGCGACCGGGAGCTCGCCGAACTGGCCGAGGTCCGGGCGCTGATCGAGGTCCCGGTGATGCTGCGGCTGGCCGCTGCGGTGCCCGCCGAACGCTGGGCCGGACTGCGCCCCCTCGCCGAGGCCACCATCCGAGCCGCCTCCTCCGGCTGCCGGGCCGCGTACGCCGAGTCCGACCGCGCCTTCCACCGCGCGGTGCTCGCCCTCGCGGGCAACGAACAACTGGTCCGCATCGCCGAGGACCTCCACCGCCGCGCCCAGTGGCCCCTGGCCGGGAGCGCCCCCGGGGTGCGGGGCCGCGCGGAGCTGATCGCCGACGCGCACGAACACACGGCTCTGCTCGACGCGTTGATCGCCGGCGACCTGGACGTGGTCCGGTCGCTGGTGGGGGAGCACTTCAACGGGGCGGGCTGAGCGGTCGGTGCCGGTGGTGCCCCTCCCGCCTCCGCCGCTGCCCCGTCCCGTCCCTGGGGGGCCGCGCCCCCGGATTCCCTCGACGCGTTGATCGTCGGCGATCCGGACGTGGTCCGGCCGCTGGTGGGGGAGCACTTCAACAGGGCGGGCGGTGGCGCCCCTCCCGCTTCCGACGCCGCCCCGTCCCGCCCTGTCTCCGCCGCCCTTTCCCCTCCCGCCTCCGCCCCGTCCCTGGGGGCCGCGCCCCCAGACCCCCCTTCAGTTCCGAACGGGCCTCGTCCTCAAACGCCGGACGGGCCGGGTGCGGCCGAGTTCGTCATGCCGTTGCCGCGCCCGGGCTCTGCGGTGCCAGCTGGCGGGACAGCCAGGTGGGGACGCCGCCGAGCAGGCGCAGCAGCCGGCGGGCCTCCTCGCGCAGACGGGACGCCTCCGGTTCGGTCTCCGTGTCGGCGAGGGAGACCAGGGCCGGGGCCGTGCCGACCAGATAGCCCAACTCCTCGCGGATCCGCAGCGATTCGGCGAAGCCGTGCCTCGCCTCCGCCAACTCGCCCTCCCGCAGCGCGAGTCCGGCGAGGTGACGCCAGGTGCCGGAGAGCAGCAGCGGGTCGGCGTGCGCGGTGGCGCCCGCGTGGGCGCGGCGGTACGCGGCACGCGCCGACTGCGCGGAGCGGGCCAGGTTCTCGGCGATCAGCCCGCGCCGGAAGTCCAGCAGTGCCCGTGCCGGGGCCCCCGGAGGGATCAGCGCCGCCGCGCGCCCGAGCGCGGCCCGCGCCTCGTCGGCCCGGTCGCGCACCGCGAGCAGGGTGACGGCGTAGGCCAGGTACCCGCGTTCACAGGCCGCGGCACCCCGTTCGTCGTCGGTGTCGGCCAGCGCCTCGGCCGTCCGCAGCGCGTCCTCGGCCTCGCCCCAGCCCGCCTCCGTGTACAGGCACCGCTCCACCAGGAGCGACGACCGCTGCAGCGCCGCGGCCGGGGTGTCCGGGGTGAGCAGGGCGGCGGCGTCGGCCCAGCAGGCGCGTGAGCGCAACCGCCATACCGCGGTCTGGAGGGGATCGTCACCAGCGGTCGTTCCGTTACCAGACATGGCGGTGTGCGCCACGTTGCCCTCCCCGAGCACGCCATCGAGCTGTTGAGTGGTGGCCGCATCTCAGCACGAACAACGGGGCCGGGCCAAGAGGGTGGGTGAAGGATTTCACAAAGTCGTGGATCAACGGACCCGAACGGTGGACAGTCCGACGGCACCCGCGGCTCCCCACCGGCGCACGCCCTCACCACGCGCCACCCCCGCCGCGCGAACTCCGGCCGGCCGGCCGTCAGCTCATGCGCAGGGCCAGGAAGAAGTCCAGCTTGTCCTCCAGGCGGGACAGGTCACGGCCCGTCAGCTGCTCGATGCGCCCCACCCGGTACCGCAGCGTGTTGACGTGCAGGTGCAGCCGGGCGGCGCAGCGGGTCCAGGAACCGTCGCAGTCCAAGAAGGCCTCCAGCGTGGGGATCAGCTCGGCGCGGTGGCGCCGGTCGTAGTCCCGCAGCGGGTCCAGGAGGCGCGCGGTGAAGGCCCGCCGTACGTCGTCGGGGACGAACGGGAGCAGCAGGACGTGCGAGGCCAGCTCGTGGTGGCCGGCCGCGCAGACCCGGCCCGGCCGCGCCGCGGCCACGCGCCGCGCGTGCCGTGCCTCCTCCAGGGCCCCGCGCAGCCCCTCCGCCGAGTGCACGGCCGCGCTGACCCCGAGGGTGAGCCGCCCGTCGCCGTCCAGGCCTGCCGTCAGCGGCTCCCGTACGGCCTCCAGCAGCACGTCGGCGAGAAGTCCCCGCCCCTCGGCACCCTCGTGCTCGCCGGCCACCGCGGGCAGCGGGACGAGTGCGACCGCCTCGTCCCCGGTGTGCGCCACCGCGATCCGGTCGGAGTGCTCGGGCCCCGTCGACGCGGGGTCGACCAGGATCTCCTCGAGCAGCGCCTGCGCCGCCGCCCCGCCCCCGGACCCACCGCCGTCCCGGTCGACCCGCGCGACGACCACCTGCCAGTGCGGCGCGGCCCCGAGACCGGGCACCAGCACCGGCGCCGCCACCCGCAGCCGGGCCGCGACCTCGGCCGGGGCCGCGCCCGCCTGCACCAGTTCCAGCACCTCCTGCGCGAGCCGGCGCCGTACCGTGCGCGCCGCGTTCCGGTGGTCCCGCTCGACCGCGATCAGCTGGGTGACCCCGTACAGCAGGTCCAGCCGCTCCTCGGCCCAGTCCCCGGCGTCCGCCTCGACCACCAGCAGCCAGTCCGACAGCACCGTCTCCCCGCCGTCACTGCCGTCCCGCACCTTTGGGGAGGCCGGTGTGCCCGGCCCGCTCTGCCCGGCGTGCCCGGGGTGTGCGGGCTGCGGGGCCTGCGGGGCGGCCGTCACCGGCCGGTCCGTGAATCCGCCGCCGCGCACCGGGAAGAGGCTGTACGTCGTCCGGTCGTCCAGGGCCACCCGGTGCGGGCCGAGGCGGTCGCCGCGGGCGGCCGCCAGCTGCTCCGACGCGAGCCGCACGCACACGTCCTCGGGCAGCCGCGGTCCCGCCTTCGAACCCGCGATCAGCCGCCCGGTCGGCGAGAGCACCCACGCCCGCAGGTCCAGGTCGGTGCCGAGCAGGTCGAGCACGACGTCCGGGCCGCCGCCCGCCGGGCCCGACGTCATCAGCCGCCGGTGCCGGTCCACCACGGCCGCGAGGTCCCCGGCCCGCTCGCCGGACACCTGCCGTACGACATGCTCGGTGACCGTCGCGAAGGCCACCGACTCGTGCACCGCGAACAGCGGCAGCCGGTGCCGCGCACAGGCCACGACCAAATCCTCCGGGACGGTGCCCAGCTCCGCCTCGCCGGCTGCCAGGGCGACGACCCCCGCCTGCACCAGACGCCGCACGAACGGTTCGGAGTCGGCGGCGTCCCGGCGCCAGGCCAGACCGGAGAGCACGAGTTCCCCGCCGGAGAGGTAGCGGCTGGGGTCCCGCAGGTCGGTGGTCATCACCCCGTGCACGGTGCGGTCCAGCTCGTCCTCGCCGCCGAGCAGCGCGAGCCCCAGCGCGTCGGTCTCCAGCAGTGCGCGCAGCCGCATTCTCGTCGCCGCCGTTCCCTGTCTCGATGTGTACCGATGTCTACGATGGGCCTGTGGGCCCCGCTCAAAGGCCGTGGAAGGTCCGCGGAGGGCCTTTCCCGCAGCGCCCGGGTGAGTGGCCGGTCCGGCACGGTCGGCTGTCCCCCGGACTGTGTACTCCGTCTCCTCCGGGTCCGGTGTTTCCGGAGGAAAACAAGGAGAGTACTGAGGTCTTCTTTTCATATGAATCTACAAGATGTCCCCGCTGGCCAGGCCACTCCTTCATGTCTTCCGTGACTGACCCGGGTGGAGCAGTGGGCGGTGTACTGAGCCCGCTCCGCGTGAATCCCCTCTGCACGAGCCGGGTCCGCCGCACACGGACTGGCTCGATCCGTACGAGCCACGAGACGAAGAAGAGAGCCGGTCATGGACTTCCTTCGCCCCGCCAGCTGGGAGGAGGCGCTCGCCGCGAAGGCCGAGCACCCCACCGCCGTGCCGATCGCGGGTGGCACCGACGTGATGGTCGAGATCAACTTCGACCACCGCAGGCCCGAGTACCTCATGGACCTCAACCGCATCGGCGACCTCACCGAGTGGGAGGTCGGGGAGGACACCGTACGGCTCGGCGCCTCCGTCCCGTACACGAGGATCATGGAACACCTGCGGGCCGAACTGCCGGGCCTCGCCCTCGCCGCCCACACCGTCGCCTCCCCGCAGATCCGCAATCGCGGCGGGGTCGGCGGCAACCTCGGCACCGCCTCCCCGGCCGGTGACGCCCACCCGGCACTGCTCGCCGCCGGCGCCGAGGTCGAGGTCGCATCGGTGCGCGGGTCCCGCCGCATCCCGATCGACGCCTTCTACACCGGCGTGAAGCGCAACGCGCTGGCGCCCGACGAGCTGATCCGCGCCGTCCACATCAGGAAGGCCGACGGACCGCAGCAGTTCTCGAAGGTCGGCACCCGCAACGCGATGGTCATCGCCGTGTGCGCGTTCGGCCTGGCCCTGCACCCCGGCACCCGCACGGTCCGCACCGGCATCGGCTCGGCGGCGCCCACCCCCGTGCGGGCCGCCGCCGCCGAGGACTTCCTGAAGGCGGCGCTCGACGAGGGCGGCCTCTGGGACAACGGGAGGGCCGTCCCGCCGTCGGTGGCCGAGCAGTTCGCCGGCCTCTGCTCCGCCGCCTGCAACCCGATCGACGACGTCCGCGGCACCGCGGGCTACCGCCGGCACGCGGTCGGCGTCATGGCCCGCCGCACGCTGACCTGGACCTGGGAGTCGTACCGCGGCACCCGCCGTCTCACCGAGGGAGCCGCGTGATGCGTGTCCACTTCACGGTCAACGGACGGCCCCAGGAGGCCGACGACGTGTGGGAGGGCGAGTCCCTGCTGTACGTGCTGCGCGAGCGGCTCGGCCTGCCCGGGTCCAAGAACGCCTGCGAACAGGGCGAGTGCGGCTCCTGCACGGTGCGCCTCGACGGCGTCCCGGTGTGCTCCTGTCTCGTCGCCGCCGGCCAGGCCGAGGGGCGCGAGATCGTCACGGTCGAAGGGCTGGCCGACCTCGCCCGGCAGCGCTCCCGCGGCGCGCGGGACGGTGCCGGCGGCGGTGCCGACGAGGGTACGGAACTCGCCCCGATCCAGCAGGCGTTCATCGACGCCGGTGCCGTCCAGTGCGGCTTCTGCACCCCGGGCCTGCTGGTCGCCGCCGACGAGATGCTGGAGCGCAACCCCAGCCCCGGCGACGCCGACATCCGTGAGGCGCTCTCGGGCAACCTGTGCCGCTGCACGGGCTACGAGAAGATCCTGGACGCGGTCCGCCTCGCGGCCGCCCGACGGTCCGAGGGGGTCTGAGCATGCCGACGAACGGTGTTCCCACCAAGATCACGCAGGGCTCCGCGACCAAGGGCGGCATCGGCGAGTCCACCCTCCGCCCCGACGGCACCCTCAAGGTCACCGGCGAGTTCGCGTACTCCTCCGACCTGTGGCACGAGGACATGCTCTGGGGCCAGATCCTGCGCTCCACGGTCGCGCACGCCGAGATCGTGTCCATCGACACGAGCGAGGCGCTCGCCACCCCGGGCGTTCACGCCGTGATGACGTACGACGACCTGCCGACCGACGTGAGGAACTACGGCCTGGAGATCCAGGACACCCCGGTCCTCGCGCACGGCAAGGTCCGCCACCACGGCGAGCCCGTCGCGATCGTCGCCGCCGACCACCCGGAGACCGCCCGCCGCGCCGCCGCCAGGATCAAGGTCGACTACCGCGGACTTCCCGTCGTCACCGACGAGGCCTCCGCCACCGCCCCCGACGCGCCCCTCCTCCACGAGCACCGCGACGACCACCACAGCCACCACGTCGCCCACCCCAACATCGTCCACCGCCAGCCCATCGTGCGCGGCGACGTGGCACGGGCCCGCGGGCGCGCCGACGTCGTCGTCGAGGGCGAGTACACCTTCGGCATGCAGGACCAGGCCTTCCTCGGCCCCGAGTCCGGACTCGCCGTCCCCGAGGAGGACGGCGGCGTCCACCTCTACATCGCCACCCAGTGGCTCCACTCCGACCGGCGCCAGATGGCGCCCGTCCTCGGCCTGCCCGAGGACAAGGTGCGGATGACCCTGGCCGGTGTCGGTGGCGCGTTCGGCGGCCGCGAGGACCTGTCCATGCAGATCCACGCGTGCCTGCTCGCCCTGCGCACCGGCAAGCCCGTCAAGATCGTCTACAACCGTTTCGAGTCCTTCTTCGGACACGTCCACCGCCACCCGGCCAAGCTCTTCTACGAGCACGGCGCCACCCGCGACGGCAAGCTGACCCACGTCACGTGCCGCATCGTCCTCGACGGCGGCGCGTACGCCTCCGCCTCCCCGGCCGTGGTCGGCAACGCCGCCTCCCTCGGCATCGGGCCGTACGTCGTGGACGACGTCGAGATCGAAGCCCTCGCCCTCTACACCAACAACCCGCCCTGCGGCGCGATGCGCGGCTTCGGCGCGGTCCAGGCGTGCTTCGCCTACGAGGCGCAGATGGACAAGCTGGCCGGGCGACTGGGCCTGGACCCGGTGGAGTTCAGGCGGCTCAACGCCATGGAGCAGGGCACCGTCATGCCCACCGGGCAGGTCGTCGACTCCCCGGCGCCGGTCGCCGAACTCCTGCGCCGCGTCAAGGCGATGCCGATGCCGCCCGAGCGGCAGTGGGAGAGCAGCGAGGGCGCCGACGTGCGCCAGCTGCCCGGCGGCCTGTCCAACACGACCCACGGCGAAGGCGTCGTACGCGGCGTCGGCTACGCGGTCGGCATCAAGAACGTCGGTTTCTCCGAGGGCTTCGACGACCACTCCACCGCACGCGTGCGGATGGAGGTGGTCGGCGGCCGGCCCGTGGCCACCGTGCACACCGCGATGGCGGAGGTCGGCCAGGGCGGAGTCACCGTCCACGCCCAGATCGCCCGGACCGAGCTGGGCGTCGGCCAGGTGACCATCCGCCCCGCCGACACCCGGGTGGGCTCGGCCGGTTCGACCTCCGCATCCCGGCAGACGTACGTCACCGGGGGAGCGGTCAGGAACGCCTGCGCACTCGTCCGGGAGCAGGTCCTGGAGCTCGGCCGGCGCAGGTTCGGCCCGCACCACCCGGCGTGGGCGACGGCCGAACTGCTGCTGGAGGGCGGCAAGGTCGTCACCGACGGGGGCGAGGTACTGGCCGATCTCGTGGACGTCCTCGGGGACGAGGCCGTCGAGGTGGAGGAGGAGTGGCGGCCCCGGCCGACCGAACCCTTCGACCTGCGCACCGGCCAGGGCAACGGCCATGTCCAGTACACCTTCGCCGCACACCGCGCCGTCGTCGAGGTCGACACCGAACTCGGTCTCGTCAAGGTGATCGAACTGGCCTGCGCCCAGGACGTCGGCAAGGCGCTCAACCCGCTGTCCGTCATCGGCCAGATCCAGGGCGGCACCACCCAGGGCCTGGGCGTGGCGGTCATGGAGGAGATCGTCGTCGACCCGAGGACGGCGAAGGTGCGCAACCCCTCCTTCACCGACTACCTCATCCCCACCATCCTCGACACGCCGGTCATCCCCGTCGACGTGCTCGAACTCGCCGACGACCACGCGCCGTACGGGCTGCGCGGCGTCGGCGAGGCCCCCACCCTCTCCTCCACCCCGGCGGTCCTCGCGGCCGTCCGGGACGCGACCGGGCTCGAGCTGAACCGCACACCGGTCCGCCCGGAGCACCTCGTCCGAACCGTGTGACGCGCCCACCGGCGCGGGGCGGCCGCCCGGGACGGGCCGTCCCCGGCCGCCCCCGAGGCCCGCAGGCCCGCAGGCCCTTGCCGAGGAGACCGACAGATGCTGGACATCGCCGATGAACTGCACCGGTGGGCCGGGCAGGGCCGTGACTTCGCGGTCGCCACGCTTCCGCGTCCGTCGCCGGGACCGGTCCGGCGGTGTGACGGACGGAGAGGCGTCGCCGCCCGCCGGGGCGGCACCGGCCGCCGTCACGGCTGCTGCAGCAGGGTGTTCACCGCCCGGCCGAACACCCGGCGGGAGACGGCCCGCAGGGCCGGGTCGCAGAAGCCGGGCAGGAAGCGGACGCGCAGGTCCTCCCGCCACAGCACCCGGGTGCGGCCCCCCGGTCCCGGACGGACCTCGATCTCCGCCCAGCCCCTGACCACACGGCCCCGCTTCTCCAGCCGGCACAGGCCGGCAGAACCGTCGGCCGGGGGCCGCCAGACGGTCACCTCCATCCGGTCGTCGAAGCCGACCGGGCCGAGGCCCGAGCGGGCGACGAAGACCGTGCCCTCACCGGTGGGCGGGGGAGTGGTCACGGTGACCCGGGTGAACGGAACCGCCGCCCCGTGGCGGGACCACTTCGTGAGCCGACGCCAGGCCTCGTCGAGCGGGAGGGGCGCCGTGCGCTGGAGATGGAAGGTGGCCACAGGGGGATCCTAGGCAATCAGGGCGGGTCGGCGGGCCGACAGGGAGCGCATCACCCGTCTGGCCCAGTCGGCCCGTGGGCTCGCCGGGGGGGCCGGCGCGGGCGCGGGCCGGGTGCGGGGGCGCAACGGCAGCACCCGTCGCCTCTGGTGCTCCGTGCGCTCGGCCACCTCGCGCGTCCCCGCCAGGACGTCTCCGAGCTCGCGCACGAGGCCCTCGTGGACCGGGAGGCGCACGGGGCCCGACCGGCGCTCGGGGGCGTGTCCGGAACCGTGCGCGGATCCCTCGGGTCCATCGGTGCGATCGGTGCCGACGGGAGGGGAGGTCACGGAGAAGCCCTTCGTCGCGGGGGTGTTCCGGGTCCTGGCCTACGGCATGCAAAAAGGGCCGCTGCCCGGGCCCCGTAGGACTCAGCGCCCGATGCCCGTCGCGGTGTCACACGTCCCCGGGGCACGTCCTGAACCGGACGTGCCCCGGCGCGACCCGGACACCCCGGCGCGACCCGGACACCCCGGCGCGACCCGGACACCCCCGGCCCCGCCGCGGTTCCTGCCCGGGTTCGACGACCTGCGCCTCTCCCACGCCGGCCGCACCCGCGTGCTGCCCCACGGGCTGCGGGGCAGCACCTGGCGGGGAAACGTCCCCTGCCCCGCCCTCCTCGCCGACGGCATCCCGGCGGGGCGCGGCGGCTGGACGAACGCGCCCTGGTGACCGATCCGTTCGGCCCGCTCACCAGGGCCCGGCGGGACGGGATCACCGCCGAGGGAGGGGGGAACGGACGCCGCAGGTCATGCACCCGCACACGGCGTACTACAGCCGCTTGGGAGCCGTACGCCGATGACGGGGCGCCGGGGGGATGGAGAGGGGGCGTTGCGGGCTGCTCGTGGAAGCCCGCAACGCCCCCTGGC
>NZ_JAPJDM010000009.1:43769-91243 GCF_026242095.1 Streptomyces sp. NEAU-W12 | reverse complement strand
CGCCCCCCGGGGGGGCCCCCCCCCCCGGGGGGGGGGGCGGGGGGGGCGGGGGGGGGGGGGGGGGGGGGGGGGGGCGCCCCCCCCCAACGCCCCCTGGCAATCACCTGAGGGGTACTCAGGACATCAAGTGGCGGCGATCACATCAGTGGTCGCGGCGGTCTTCGTGCTGCGGACGAGCCCGGACATCGGTCTCCTCATCGGTCGCCGGTGGGGATCGCGCGGGGTGGGGGTCCACACGAGGACCGGGCTGCCGGCCCGGTGCGCCCGGCGGGCGGCACACCACTACGCTACGAGCCGGAGCGCGCTCCCCCAATGAGGGAACCCCCTACGGGAGTTGCACAGGGAAAACCCTCGGTCCCCAGGGTCACTCCGTGCGGCGCCCCGCCGCCAGACGGACGATGTCCACCCTCGACCGGATGCCCAGTTTCCGGTACACCCGGGTGAGCGTCGCCTCGACCGTCTTGACGCTGACGAACAGACGGGCGGCGATCTCCCGGTTGGTGGCGCCCTCCATCACCAGCGAGGCGACCTGCCGTTCCATCGAGGCGAGGCCGTCCAGCGCCGCCGAGGTGGCCGCGGGCACCGCCTCCGGCTCCACCGGGCCGGCGGCCACGGCCGCGTCCACCTGCCGCAGCCAGGGCAGCGCGCGGCAACGCCTGAACAGCCGGGCGGCCTCGTCGTACGGGACACGGCCCGGGGCGGCCCCCGGGCGCCGGGCGCGCAGCCGGGCCAGCACGAACGCGGCCCGCGCCTCCTCCAGCCCGTGCCCCAGCCGCCCCAGCCGATCCTGCGCCGACGCCAACTGCTCCTGCGCGGCCTCGTGTTCCCCGCGGGCCGCCCTCACCAGCGCCTCCGCGCGGTCCAGTACGGCGAGGACGCCCGCGCGGTCCAGCCGCAGCGCGTGCACCCGGGTGAGGTTGATGAGTTCCTGCGCCTCGCCCGGTTCACCGATCCGGACCAGCGCCTCGGCGAGATCGCCGTGCCAGCGGCCCCGCGCGGGGTCGGTGATGCCCATACCCTGCTCCAGCTCCCGCACCCGGCGCAGAGAGCGGACGGCACCCGCCGCGTCCCCGGCGACCAACTGGGCGTAGCCGAAGGCGGCCAGGGCGCGCGAGAGGTACATCTGGTCGCCGTCCACCTCGGCGTGGTCCGCGGCCTCCCGCGCCAGCACCAGCGCCCGCTCCACGTCCCCGCCACAGGCCTCCGCGAGCGAGGCCAGCATCGCCGAGGCACCCTCCCCGATCCCGGAGTCCCGGGCCAGCCGCAGACTCTCCCGGGCCAGGTCCAGGGCACGGCCGCAGTGCCCGGAGCGCAGTTCCGTGTCGGCCAGGAAGCGCAGGAAGTGCACCTCGCTCTCGACCATGCCGCGCCGCCGCGCCTCACGCAGCAGCCCGGTGATGCTCTTGCGGGCCTCGGGCAGCTGGTCGCTCATGAGCAGCCAGCGGAACCTGGCCATGCCCGCGCCGTTGTGGTGGCAGGCCACATACGGGTCCTGGGGTTCCCTCAGGGCCCGCTTGATGGTGGCCGGGGCGTCAGGATGGCCCATCAGCGTCTCGGTGGACGACTGGAAGGACAGCGCCATCAGCTCGGTGCGCCGGTCCTTGCCCCGCGCCGCCAGGTCCGCCGCGTGCGCGGCCTCCCGCCGGGCCTTGTCGAAGTGGCCGTCGACCACCAGTTCCCGCCAGGCCAGCTGGTAGTGGACCAGGGCGAGCAGCCGCGGGTCGTCGCCCGCGTCGGCCAGCACCTGCGGGAAGACCGCGTCGACCTCGCCGAGCGCCTGCCCGGCCGCCTCGATGACCACCATCCACGCACGTACCCGCTCCGCGGGCGCCGTGGCCCGGGTCAGCACCTCGCGCGCGATGTCCCGGGCGAGATCCGCCTCTCCCGCGATGATGGCGTCCTCGGCGGCCTGCAGCCGCCGTTCGTCCGGGCCCGGCGTGCCGTCGGCCGCGTCGGCCGGGGTGCGGCGGGCGGCCAGCAGCCCCAGCGAGGCGGCGATCGAGGGTGCCCCGCGGTCCCGGGCCAGCGTGGCGGCCTCGGCGAGCCGGGCCGCCACCTCCGGGTCGGTGCCGGTCGTGGCGAGCGCCAGATGCCGGGCCCGCTCGATGGGGTCGGACGCCGCCGTGGACAGCGCCGCGTGAGCGGCCCGCCGCTCGTGCGCGGGGGCCTCCGCGTACAGCGCGGCCGAGATCAGCGGATGCGCGAACCGCAGCGCCGGCTCCTCCGGGTCCGTCGCCAGCAGCCCCAGCGCGGCGGCCTGGGCCGTCTCCTCCTCGGCGTGGTCCCGGCCGGCCGCGTGCAGCAGCGCCGCCGTGGGGCGGGCACCGGCGCTGGCCACCAGCAGGGTGCGGCGCGCGTCGTCCGACAGCATCTCCAGCCGGCTGAGGACCAGGGCACGCAGCGAGGTCGGCACCGGCAGCGGCTCGCCGGGGCGCGGCCGGGCCGGGCTCTCGGCCAGGGCACGGCCCAGTTCGAGGGCGAACAGCGGGTTGCCGTCACTGGTGCGGTGGATGTCACGGACCGTGGTGCGGGACAGGCCCGTGTAGCCGCGGTGGTCGAGCAGCGCGGACACCTGGGCACGGGAGAACGGGCCCAGCCGCACCACGTGGGTGTCCGGCGGGCAGGCCCGCAGATGACGGTCGTACTCCTGCCCCTCGGTGCCCTCGGCCCGCACCGCGCACAGCATCTGCACGGGCGCGTCGCCCAGGCGCCGGGCGGCGAAGCCCAGCAGCTCCGTGCTGGCCGGGTCCAGCCACTGCAGATCGTCCGCGACGACCAGGACCGGCCCCTCGGCGGCCAGCGCCCGCAGCGTGGACAGCACTGCCAGGCGCAGCGCGAGCCCGTCCCGCTGGAGCGTGGACTCGCCGCGGCCGGTGAGCGCCGACTCCAGGGCGGTGCGCTGCGCGGCGGGCAGCGCACCGGACACCCTCTCGAGGACCAGACCGAACAGATCCGCCAGCGCCAGGAACGGAAGGTGGGATTCGGACTCCGTGGAGGAGCAGCGCACCACCGTGTGCGCCCCGCCCGCGTTTTCCGCCGCAAGTGCCCGCAGCACGGTCGATTTACCTATTCCGGCGGGCCCGTGCAGCAGCACGCTGCCCCCGCGGGCCAGCTGCTCGCGCGCTTCGGCGAACGGTTCCTCCCTGCCGATGACCAGGTCGGAGCGGCACCTGGCAGGATCCCTGAAGTCCCGGCGCACGGTCACCGCTCCCTCCTGTGTCGTGTCCTGGCCAATATTAGGCAAGGGGCCGGTTAAATCCCGAGGCGCGACGTCGTGAGGGAAATAACAGCGGACGCGCGGATGAAATCCGAAGTCCCGGCGCACCGGCCGAAAACCCCGGCCCGCCGGTATTGCCGATCCCACGAGAACACCGCAAACCTACGGCAACCACCCCGCCCCGCGTGTGGAGACCGCCGCCTCCCCACGCGGCCCCGGTGGCCGGCCCCCGACGGCCGGACCGCCGTATGCGCGGCCGATCCGCCGCGACGTGGAGCAGCCCGTCGGGTCGGCTGTCACCGGTCCGCCCTTCGTCGCGGCTCCCGAGTGAGCCCCCGCCCCCTTTCGGGGTAGTGAGACCTGCGTCACGGATTGGACGATGGGAGAGAGCGGTCCGGCAAGGTCCGGGACCGAGGAGGACGGAGCACCCATGACGACGGCGACGGAAGAGGTCACATGACGACGGCGACGGCAACGGAGGAGTTCCGCAGGGCCCGGGACTTCCTGCTGGAACACCGCGACGACTACACCACGGCCTACGAGGGCTTCCGCTGGCCGCGCCCCGACCGCTTCAACTGGGCACTCGACTGGTTCGACGTGATCGCGGACGGCAACGACCGCACCGCCCTGCACCTCGTCGAGGAGGACGGCGGGCAGACCAGACTCTCCTTCGCCGAGCTGGCCCGACGCTCGGACCAGGCAGCCAACTGGCTGAGGCAGCAGGGCGTACGCGCCCAGGACCGGGTGCTCGTCATGCTCGGCAACCAGGCCGAACTCTGGGAGACCGCGCTCGCAGCGATGAAACTGCGCGCCGTGGTCGTCCCCGCCACCCCACTGCTCGGCCCCGCCGACCTGCGCGACCGCGTCGACCGGGGCCGCGTCCGGCACGTGATCGCACGCGCCGCCGACACCGCGAAGTTCGACGAGGTGCCCGGCGACTACACCCGCGTCGCCGTCGGCGCGGGCGCCGGCGACGCCTGGCTGCCCTACGAGGACGTCCGCGGCGCCGCCGAGCACTACGCGCCCGACGGCCCCACCCTCGCCGACGACCCCCTGATGCTGTACTTCACCTCGGGCACCACCGCGCAGCCCAAGCTCGTCGAGCACACCCACACCTCGTATCCCGTCGGGCATCTGGCGACCATGTACTGGATCGGGCTGAAACCCGGCGACGTGCACCTGAACATCTCCTCACCCGGCTGGGCCAAGCACGCCTGGTCCAACCTGTTCGCCCCGTGGAACGCCGAGGCGACCGTCTTCCTGCCCACCTACACGCGCTTCGACGCCGCCCGGCTGATGACCGAGATGGACCGCGCGGGCGTCACCACCTTCTGCGCCCCGCCGACCGTGTGGCGCATGCTCATCCAGTCCGACCTGACCGGGCTGCGTACCCCGCCGCGCGAGGCGGTCGCCGCCGGTGAACCGCTCAACCCCGAGGTCGTCGAACAGGTCCGGCGCGCGTGGGGTGTCACCGTCCGCGACGGATTCGGCCAGACCGAGACCGCCGTCCAGATCTCCAACAGCCCCGGTCAGCCCCTGCGGAGCGGCTCCATGGGCCGGCCGGGGCCCGGCTACCGCGTCGAACTCCTCGACCCGGTCTCCGGCACGCCCGGCGCCACCGAGGGCGAGATCGCGCTCGACCTGTCGGACCGGCCGGTGGGCCTGATGACCGGCTACCACGGCGACCCCGACCGCACCGCCGAGGCGATGGCCGGCGGCTACTACCGCACCGGTGACATCGGCTCCCGTGACGCCGACGGCTACCTCACCTACGTGGGCCGCGCCGACGACGTGTTCAAGGCCTCCGACTACAAGATCTCCCCCTTCGAGCTGGAGAGCGCCCTGCTGGAGCACGAGGCGGTGGCCGAGGCCGCCGTCGTGCCCGCCCCGGACGAGCTGCGCCTGGCCGTGCCCAAGGCGTACGTCGTGCTCGCTCGGGGCCACCGGCCCGGCCCGGACACCGCGAGGGAGCTCTTCGAACACTCCCGCAAGGTGCTCGCCCCCTACCAGCGGATCCGCCGGCTGGAGTTCGGCGAGCTGCCCAAGACCGTTTCCGGCAAGATCCGCCGCATCGAGCTGCGCGAGGCCACGGCGGCGGGATCCGACACCGAGTACCGCGAGGAGGACTTCCGGTGACTCCCTCACTCCCGAGGACCACGCCGGGCCCGGCTCCGTCTCCTGCGCCGGCCCCGCCGCAGCCTCCGCCGCCCTCCCCGTCGTACAGCCACGGCACGAGCACCACCCCGCTGCTCGGCGACACCGTCGGCGCCGCCCTCGACCGCGCGATCGCCGCGTACCCGGACCGCGAGGCCCTCGTCGACATGCCCTCGGGACGGCGCTGGACCTACGCCGAGTTCGGTGCCGCGGTCGACGAGGTGGCGCGCGGGCTGCTGGCGAAGGGCATCACGACGGGCGACCGCGTCGGCATCTGGGCGGTCAACTGCCCCGAGTGGGTCCTCACGCAGTACGCCACCGCCCGCATCGGCGCGATCATGGTGAACATCAACCCGGCCTACCGCGCCCACGAGCTGGAGTACGTCCTGCGGCAGGCCGGCATCGCCCTGGTGATCGCCTCCCTCGCCCACAAGGGCAGCGACTACCGGGCCCTGGTCGACGAGGTGCGCGGGACGTGCCCCGAACTGCGGGAGGCCGTGTACATCGGCGACCCGTCCTGGGACGCGCTGACCGAGGCCGCCGCCACCGTGCCGCACGAGCGGCTCCTTGCCGTCACCGCCGGACTGAGCTGCGACGACCCGGTCAACATCCAGTACACCTCGGGCACCACCGGCTTCCCCAAGGGGGCCACCCTCTCCCACCACAACATCCTCAACAACGGCTACTGGGTGGGCCGCACCATCGGCTACACCGAGCAGGACCGGGTCTGCCTGCCGGTGCCCTTCTACCACTGCTTCGGCATGGTCATGGGCAACCTGGGAGCCACCTCGCACGGCGCCTGCATCGTCATTCCCGCCCCCTCCTTCGACCCGGAACTCACCCTGGACGCCGTCCAGCAGGAGCGCTGCACCTCCCTCTACGGCGTTCCCACGATGTTCATCGCCGAGCTGAACGTCCCCGGCTTCGCCTCCTACGACCTCCGCTCCCTGCGGACCGGGATCATGGCGGGGTCGCCGTGCCCGGTGGAGGTCATGAAGCGGGTGGTCGCCGAGATGCACATGGAACAGGTCTCCATCTGCTACGGCATGACCGAGACGTCCCCCGTCTCCCTCCAGACCCGCATGGACGACGATGTGGAGCACCGTACCGGCACCGTCGGCCACGTCCTGCCGCACATCGAGGTCAAGGTCGTCGACCCCGCCACCGGCGTGACCCGGCCCCGCGGCACCCCCGGTGAGCTGTGCACCCGCGGCTACAGCGTGATGCTCGGCTACTGGAACGAACCCGAGCGCACCGCCGAGGCCGTCGACGCGGGCCGCTGGATGCACACCGGGGACCTCGCGATGATGCGCGAGGACGGATACGTCGAGATCGTCGGCCGCATCAAGGACATGATCATCAGGGGCGGGGAGAACATCTACCCGCGCGAGGTCGAGGAGTTCCTCCACACCCACCCGAAGATCGCGGACGTCCAGGTCGTCGGCGTCCCGCACGAGCGGTACGGCGAGGAGGTCCTCGCCTGCGTCGTCCCGCGCAACCCCCGCGACCCGGTCACCCTGGAGGACCTGCGCGCCTTCTGCACCGACCGGCTGGCCCACTACAAGATCCCGAGCCGGCTCCAGATCCTGGACTCCTTCCCGATGACGGTCTCGGGAAAGGTGCGCAAGGTGGAACTGCGGGAGTGGTACGCCGGGGAGGGCGGGGACGGCTGAGGGGCCGGGGTTCGGAGGGCCGGGCGGGGAGTCAGGGCGGTCCGACGGGTGCGCGCATGCACACGCGCGGCCACCGGTCGAGCCCGCGGGCGCCCTCCTCGGCGCGGATCCGGCGCAGGCCGGGTGGGAGGTCGGCCTCGGCCAGCGTCCGGAAGCCGAGGCGGGCGTAGTACGGGGCGTTCCACGGGACGTCGGCGAAGGTGGTCAGGGTCAGGGCGGGCAGGTCCTGTGCGCGGGCCTGCCCGGCGGCGTGGGCGATCAGGGAGCGGCCCACGCCCCGACGGGCGGCGCGCGGGTGCACCGAGACCTGCTCGACGTGCAGCGCGTCGTCCACCGGCTCGGCGATCAGATACGCGGCGGGCCGGTCCCGCTCGTCGGCGGCGACCCAGCAGCGGCCCGCCCGCCGGTAGTGGTCCAGTGCGGCGGGGGCGGGCGGCTCGTCGTCGGCGATCTCCGGCATGCCCAGGGTGCGGAAGGGGGCGCCGGCGGCCCGCTCGATCTCCTGGAGGGCGGACAACTCGTCGGGAGCGGCGAGCCGGATGTGCGTACGCATACGCCGAGTATCGGGCGCCGGGGGCGGGGACGTCCCCGGGTTTTCGGGCTTCCCCGGAGCGACCGGCCTCCAGTGCGTCGGCCGGGGCGTTCACCGGCTGCGGGGTGCCGGTGAGGCCGAGCAGGAACAACGGGACCCCCGGGCCGTCGGCGGGGCCCCGGTCACCGGACTTCGGACCGTCCTCTCTCTTCCTCCTCTGCCTCCCCCTCCTGCCACGGGACGTGCGCCGTCAGCCGGAACACGCCTCCGGGGCGCCGTTCCGCGGTCAGCGTGCCCCTCAGTCCCGACAGACGCTCCCGCAGTCCCGACAGGCCGGTGCCCGCACCGCCTTCGGCAGCGGGCGCGCCGTCGTTCTCCATCGTCAGCCGTACCGCGTTCGGGCCCGCCGTGCGGAGCGACACGGTGCAGCGCGACGCGTCCGGTGCGTGGCGGAGCACGTTCGTCGTCCCCTCGCGCACCACCCAGCCGAGTGCGGCCTGGACATCGGCGGGAAGCCGGTGCGCCGGCCCGTCCTCGATGCGGCAGGCGATGTCGGCCGCCTCCAGTACGGAGCGGGCTCCGGCGAGTTCGGTGTGCAGGTCGGCGGTCCGGTAGCCGCGCACCACCGAGCGGATCTCCCGCTGCGACTCCTGCGCGATGCGCTGCACCTCCACCATGTGGTCCACCGCCTCCGGCCGCCCCCGGCGCGCCAGCTGGACCGCGAGCTCGCTCTTCAGCGCCACCACCGCGAGGTTGCGTCCCAGCACGTCGTGCAGGTCGCGGCCGAACCGCAGCCGTTCCTCGGCGACGGCGAGCCGTGCCTGCGTCTGCCGTGCCGCGGCCAGTTCCTCGACCAGGCGCACGCCCCAGCCGGTGGCCCGGACCGCCGCGGCCATGGAGGGCGCCATGATCAGGGTGCCGCCGAGCACGACCGCCAGCCACGTCCCAAAGAGCCCCACGGCCACGCCGCCCGCCGCCATGGACAGGGAGACCGCCGTCACCAGTACCGCTCCCGTCCGACGGGGCAGCGCCAGCGCGGAGGGGCCGGAGTGGAACATCAACAGCCAGAGCAGACAGGTCGCCAGGCCCCGTTCGTCGATGCGACCGGTGGCGTACAGCGCGCATCCCAGGGCGGCCAGGGCGACGGTCGCGGCCGTGTACAGCGCGATCAGCGGAGCGGGCCGGGGAGCGGTGCCGAGATAGTGGCGGAGAGCGGCGCGGGAGAGCAGCGTCTGGAGCACGACGTGGACCGAGGCCAACGCGGCCACGGGCACCACCGTGGACGTGCCGGCACCCGACTGCGCCACCCAGAGTGCCCACAGCCCGATCTCGAAGACGGCGAAGTAGCCGAGACTGAGCAGGGCGTACCGGCGATAACGACCGGGGCCGTCCGGCCCGCCGAGTCGTTCCACCCAGTCGTCCATGGTCATGGTCATCGTCACGGTCCCAGCCCCCGGATCCCTCGTCCCGGGTTCCGTTGTACTCAACCTCGGGGTCCCGTGGCGGCACCGCTGCCGCACCCGGCGTGTACGGCGGTGGATTCCCGGCAGCTCCGCCGCGGACCGGCGTCCTCCATGACGGTGTTCACGCCCTCCACACTCCCTGTGGTCCGAGGGCAGCGGAGGTGCGGTCTGTCACGGCTTCCCATGACGTCTGTCATACGGACCCGTGGCACGCCGCACGGCTCGCCGACGCCGCAGGGGGCTCGAAGTCTCCGGGGCACGGTGCAGAGGTGGGTTTGAGGGTGCCGTAGACCCGTGGGGGTCAGGCCTCGTGGTGCTCCTCGGACAGGCCCGGCCAGTCCTCGGGACCGCCGCCCTGCCACTCGATGAGGTCGGTTCCCTCGACGTCGGTGACATAGAGGTCGGCGAGCCGCAGGATCTCGCTCACGTCGTCGAGGTGCGAGGCGACGCCCAGCGTCTCGTCACCCGAGGTGACCCGGCGCGAGCCGTCCAGCGCAGGGGAGTGGACCACGATGTGCGGATGCTCCGTGGGGCCTGCCGCAGCTGCCGCGCGTGCTGGATCTGCCATGCCTCCAGGCTGCTGCCCGCCGGGCGGATCCGCACCCCGGACGGGGCCACCCCCCCCCGGGCGGGGCCGGAGGACCGGACCCGGGGCCGCGGCGGGTGCGACGGCACAGGGCGCGGCTCCTCTCCGGCCGAAGGAGAAGCGCCGACGGCCTTCCCCCTCCGCACTGGCTCGCACGCCGCCGCGGCGCCCCTGCCGCGCGCGCGGACGAGAGGGGCGTGCGGAGGCACCCGGCGTTTCGCCGTCCGGCCGCACTGCCCGGCCTCCGACGGGCGGCCGAGGAGCGGGCCGGCGTCCGATGAACGTCATATGTGACGTGTTTGACTTCCCCGTTCTGGGAAGGCGAACGCCCATCACTGGTCACGGGAGTGGGGGACACGATGATCAGATCCCGGGCGGTGCCCACGAACGGGCTCTCGCCGGTCTACGACGAGACCGGCGCCGCGTCCGCGAGATTCCTGCTGTGGCTGACGGAGGAGAGCGGCGGCGCGCTCGGGAACCGGGTTGCCAGTTCCGCCTACGCAGCTCATGAGCGCTGCACCCTGGATCTCGTCGAAGCGATCGTGGAACGCCTCGCCGCGCTCGGCTGGATCACCGTGCACAACGACTCCGGCGCCGTGCCCCCGGTGGTCGGCCCGACCGCCGCCGGCCTCGCCGAGGCGCGGGCCTGGGACGAGGCGTACGACGACCGGGACACCCGGCGCCGGTACGCGAAGGCGGCCCTGTTCGCCTGGTGGGACCGGGCCGGACAGCAGCACCACCTGGGCGGGTCCACCGCCGAGGACTTCCTCTGGGCGCCGGAAGCCTTCTACTGCGGCCGTCAACTCGCCTTCGAGGACCTTGAGTACGCCAAGGACCACCTGGAGCTGCCCACCCCGGTGCACATAGGCGTCGGCGACCGGGGCCCCGGGGTGTTCCTGTCCTTCGAGCAGTTGGCCACGCTGGTGCAGGCGGCCCGCCCCGACCTGTCGGAGAGCGACAGCGAGGTGCGGCAGGTGCGCGAACTCGCGAGTGCCCTGACCGATGCCTCGCGCACCGGGGCCGCACCCGACGCGACCACCCTGGAACGCTTCCTGCGGCACAGCCGGGACCTCGTGCAGAGCGGCTCCCGGTCGGTCGGCTCGATGGGCCGGGACCTGGCCTCCGGCATCGTGACGGACATCGTCAACTCGATGCTGAGGCTGGGATGAACGGCTCCAGCGCTCCGCCGGCACCCGCACCGGCGACGGACCCCCCGATCCCCGAGGTGTACGCACGCGAGCCCCTGCTCGGGCAGCTGGTGCCGCGCCTGGTCGGCCTCGACCGCGACCACCACCGCAGACGACCGCATCACGAGTTCGCCGAGGACCTGCCCGTGGTCCTGCTCAGCGGCCGGCACGGCACCGGAAAGAGCGCCCTGCTGGACGACCTCCAGCAGGCCTACGCGCCGGGTACGGGCCCCTGGCCGGGACCACGTGTGCCGTTCGCGCGGATCAACTGCACGGAACTCCAGGAGCGGGCCCGGGTCGGCCCGGAGATCTCCAACAACTCCTACGCGGTGGAGGTCCTGGTCGAACTCGTCACCCAACTGTCGAAGCCCGTCGCCGGGTTCGGCCGCTTGTGCTTCCCCCGCACCACGGCGGGCCTGCTCGCCGTGGTGTCCGCGCGGCGCCCCGGCAACGACGAGGAACTGCGGGTGGCCGACCGGCACGCCGCCACCCTGATGACGGACCCACCGGACACCGACCCGCCGGCGGGGGACCCGCCCCCCACCTGGGACACGCTCTTCCGCGCGGCGCTGCCCGTTTCCCCCGACGGGGGCTCCCCGGACCCCGCGGCCTTTCCCGAGGCGGCCGTGCGCACCTTCCTCACCGGTCAGCGTCGCCGGCGCTCGCGACGGCTCGCCTCCCGTCATCTGGTGCGCTGGTACGAGAGTTACCGCAGCGAGGCCGACAACCGGCTGCGCGGCCTGCCTCCCGGCGCCGCCGCCGTACCGCCGAGGCCGGTGCCGGCCGTGCTGCGCGCACCGACCGTGGCCCGGCTGTGCCAGGAGTTCCACCAGGGCCGCGGCTTCCGGCGCGGGGTCGAACGCATGCTGACGGCAGCCTTCCTCGCGGACGTACGCTACGGGCCCCTGCGCCGTGCGAACCGCGCCCCCCGCCCGCTGGTCCTCCTCGACAACGTGCACACCGACGCCGGCCGGGACTTCCTCGAGCTCCTCCTCGAACAGCGCGCGCGGCCCGGCCGGGGCTCCCGCGACCAGCTCGTCGTGATCGCGACCGAACTGCGCGGCGACGACAGCCCCGCCACCCGGGACGACACCCCCGACGGCGAACACGACCCCTACCCGGCGGCCGTCCGCCGCGCCCTGCACGACGTCGGCACCGACTCCCGGTGGACCCGCGCCGGCACCGGCCCCTCGGCCGGCGTGCTGCTCCTGCCCCTCCCCCCGCTCGAGACCGAGCACCTGGAGCGGATGCTCAGACGCGACGACCGGGCCTCCTTCGACCCGTACATCGCGACCGCCGTGCACGACCTGACGCGGGGGCACCCCATGGGCGTCCGCAGACTGTGCGACGCCGTGGTGCACCGGGCGGGCACCGAGGGGTGGGTGGCGGCCGAGGAACTCCTCGACCTGACCCATCCCGGCGGTGCCGGCGAATCCGTCATCTGGCGGCTGCTCGACACCCTGGTCGGCAGCGAGAACCACGACGAACTGTGCCTGTTCTCGCTGGCCTGGGACCGCGAGGCGGCCGAACAGCTGGCCGAGCGGTGGGTGCCCCGCCGGATCGACGGGCTGCCCGCGGCCGACGGTGCCGCCGTCCAGCTGGAACGGGAACGCTGGTCACGGGGACCGGGCAGCCGCCCGTTCATCACGGACCGGTTCCTGCGGGCGCTGCTGGTGCACCAGATGCGCAGCGGCCGCGGCGGGCGGGGCGTCGACTGGTTCGGCGCGCACGCCCTGCTCGCCGCGCACCACCGGCAGCGGGCCGAGGGCCGCACGGGGCGGGCGGAGCGCGACGAGAGGTCCCGCTCCCTGTGGCACCGGCTCGCCGCGGGCGGGGCGCAGGAGGTCGTCGACCGGCTGCACGCCGAGTTCCTCCGGGCCGACGGCGACGCGTGCGACTGGCTGTACATCCTGCGCACGGTGGCCCACGCGCCGCGTCCGCCGGGCGACGCCTGGTTCGAGCAGTGCCAGGAGGTCGCCCGCGGGCGCCGGGACCGGTTGCAGCTCCGCGCCGACCCCGGCGCGGGACTGGAGAAGCAGGCCGTCAACCGGCTCCTGCACGCCCTGTGGTACGCGGCGGACGAACTGGCGGAGGCGGACAGGGCCCTGGTCGACCGGATCGGCCAGGACCTGTCCTTCCTGTCCGCCCAGCATCTGACCGGGCGCGCGGTGCTGGCCCAGGCCGCCGTCCGCTGGCCGCGCGCGGTGCGGGACGGCGAGGACTGGCCCCTGGACCGTCGCTGGCAGGGCGACCGGCCCCGCAGGGGGCGGACAGGCACGGGAGGGGCGGGATGAGGCTGCGGGACCGGAGGACCTGGGGCTGGCTGCCGGGGCGGCTGCGCTTCCGCGTCCTCGGGGTGGTCGACGCGGTGGCGCTGTGGACGCTGGTCGCCGTCCTGACGGGGGCCGGCGCGTGGTGGGGCCTGGACAGCTACCGGGAGCACCGCGACTTCTGCACCGGGGACCGGGAACTGCGGCGCACGGCCCCCGGAGGGGAGTGCGTCGGCGTCACGGCCGAGGCCTACCCCTTCGCCCCGGACCTCACCGACGTACTGGGCCGGATCGCGGAAGAGAACGAGGCGGCACGGGAGGCTGCCCGCACGTCGGGCAAGCCGTTGGTGAGCGTCGCCGTCGTCATGCCGTACACGTCCAGGACCCCCGGCGCCGCCATGTCGAAGGAACTGATCCGGCACTCCCTCCAGGGCGCCTACGTGGCCCAGCGCAGCCACAACCACGGTCCCGCCACCGGCGACACCGCCGTCCAGTTGCTCTTCGCCAACGTCGGCGAGGACCTGAGCCACTGGCGGACCGTGACCGAGGACCTGACCGCCCGGCGCGGCGGCGAGGCCCCGGTCGTCGCCGCCATCGGCTTCCCCAACAGCGACACGGCCACGCTCGCCGCCGTGCGTGAGGGACTCGGACCGGCCAGGATCCCGTCGGTCAGCGCCGTGCTCAGCTCCCGAGACATGGAGCACCCCTACCTGTTCAAGGCCTCGCCCTCCACCGACCAGTTCGTCGACGCGCTCAAGCGCTACGTGAGCGCGAACAAGGTGGACCGGAAGAACACGTTCATGATCGCCGATGACCGCAACGACAACTACGTCGCCAACCTCCGCCGGGTCTTCCGCCGGGAGTTCGGAGCCGAGTACGGCATCACCACCGACGAGGTCCAGCGGCGCACCGAGACCTACCAGGGCATCAAGGGGCCGGTCCGGGGCACCCCGCAGATCTTCCGGCGGGCGGTGTCCGCGATGTGCGCGGTCGGCGCCAGAACGGTGTTCCTGGCCGGCCGGGACGCGGATCTGCCGCCCTTCCTGGAGACCGTCGACCGCACCAGCTCCTGCGTCCCGGGCCCCGACGACGAGCCGATGCGCGTGCTGCGCGTCAGCACCGGCCGCGACCCGGTCACCGAGACGGCCGGAATGCGCCGGATCGCCGAGCGCAACAACATCGAGATCGTGACCGCCGCCGCCGTGGACGCACCGCGCTGGCGCGCCGCCGCCGACGGCGACGAGCAGGTCCCCAGGGCCTTCGCCCGCTTCGACGAGTCCTACCACCGGTACTTCGGCCAGGAGGAACCCGACGCCCTCAACGACGGCTACGCCGTGATGCACCACGACGCCCTCACCGCAGTGGGCTCCGCCGTGGCCGCGGCCCGCGACAGCGACATCAGCGTCGTGAACCACAACGACGTCCATGACGAACTGCGCCGGGGCAGCCCTCTGGAACACTGCGCCGCCGGGTGCGTACCGGGCGCGAGCGGCGTCTTCACGTTCGCGGACGAGAGCGTGGGGGCGGGCCGGGGGGCGGAACGGGAGAAGGCGGCGTCCGGCCTGTGGCCGGTGTGCAAGCCGGTCCCCGTGGTGACCTTCCCCGGAGAACGCCGGGACCGGTCATCGCTCTACCGCACCTACCAGGACCCGGGAGAATCCACCTGCCCACGGCCCTGACCGACTCACCGGTCCCCGCCCGTTCACCTCCTTCCGGCGCCCGGCGCCCGGGGCGCGGCTCCCGGTCCCCCGGGGGGCACGGGACGCGGGGCTCCCGCCCGCTGCGGGCGAACGACCGGGACGACCGGCTCAGGCGCTGTCCAGCGCCGAGGGTGCGGTCGTCCCGGTGAGGGCAGTGGTGCGCGCCGGGGCAGGCTGCGAACGCCCGGACCGCAAAGCTTGCGAAGCACCGGGAGGCCGCGGCCTGGGTGGTGGCCGTGAAGGCTGCCGCAGGTCAGCCACTGGTCGACTTCGGTACGGGGACGACAGCGGCGTTCCCCAAGCCGATGTCCTTTACGCCTTCTTGCGCACGGTGACGCCACCGTGCGTCCACGAGCTGATCTGCCGGGCGCGGACGGCGTTCCCGTGGTGCGGGGAACGGACCGGCCGGAGTGCCGTCGTGCGGGCGCATTCGGTTGCCGGAGTTCGACGGCGAGGCTGCCGGGGACGGCTTCGTCGACGTACTGTGCGAGGGTGGTTCGGCCACCGTGACCGCGGTGGTTGTCGTAGCCGCGTCCGGCGACCCAGCCGCGGGCGCCGCAGCGCCGGCGAACGAGGCGGCGGCCCCGGACGCCGAGTGCGTGCCTGCTCGCTCCCGGTCACGGCCTCGGTGCGGGTGTACTGGTCGGCCGACGCACCTCGGGACCACTGCGGAGGTGTCGCGCCACCACCCCGACCGGCTGTTCACTCCCCGGTGAGTCGCAGAGTGCGGCACAGACGCCAGCGCCCGCCGTGGGTGAGACGCACCCCGGGCGTGCCGGAGAAGATCGCGTGCCCCTCGTCGTGGTCACCGGCCTCGGCGGCCTCCTGGTGCGCCTCGACGCTGGTCCACTCCGTGTACAGCAGCACACGGCTGCCGTCGGTGCTGTGCAGGAAGTGGGCTGAGATCGCACCGGGGTGTCCGCCCTCCTCCGGTTGGGCGGCGAGTACCGCGTCGGTGAAGGAGCGCTGCCGCTCGGGTCCGTCGACGTCGAAAGCGGCGGTGACCAGGCAGCCCGGGACACGGGCCTCGTCCCGCTCGGCAAGGCTGTGGTACAGCCGGTAGCCGGGCGGGCCGGCCAAGGGTGCGGCGTAGCCACCGTCACGCACGAAGGCGTCATACGTCGCGGTGCTCTCCCACTGCGCGAGCGACAGCACGGTCCCGCCGTCCGTGCTCGCGAACCAGCTCACGGCATCGAGACCGGGTGGTGGGGGAGCGCAGTCCACTGCCTGCACTTCGGCGTCGATGGCCGGCTGCCGGCGATCGGCTCCTTTGACATACCGTGTGCCGATCACGGCGGTGCCGGCGCGGGCGAGGTCCGGGAAGCGGTCGGTCGTCAACGCGGTCTCCTCGAGAGGTGATGAGCGGTCGGTTCCCGACGATGGTGCGGGGGCGGGGGTCCGGGTGAACAACTGCTTTACCGGGCCCGCATGTTGTCCTCACCCCGTCCCTCGGCGCCGGATCGGTCGGGGACGCGCCCCCCGGGGCACCTCCTGGCCGCCTCCGTGCACCTCGTCGGCCCTCTGCCGGCCACCGCCTCGCGCCGGACACCGCCTCGCGCCGGACACCGCTTCGCGCCGGACACCGCTTCGCGCCGGACACCGCTTCGCGCCGGACACCGCTTCGCGCCGGACACCGCTTCGCGCCGGACACCGCTTCGCGCCGGACACCGCTTCGCGCCGGACACCGCTTCGCGCCGGACACCGCTTCGCGCCGGACACCGCTTCGCGCCGGACACCGCTTCGCGCCGGACACCGCTTCGCGCCGGACACCGCCCCGAGCCGGACACCGCCCCGAGCCGGGACGACGTCGAGGGGCGCGGCCCATGGAGGACCGCGCCCCTCGACCCGGACCAGGACCGAAGCGGGTCAGGCGCCCGAGTGGGCATCCGTCTGCAGGCGGCGGCGCAGGGTGGAGGCGAAGTCCTCGGCCATCTCCAGCCGGGCCCGCAGGGTCTCGCAGCGTGCGTCGGCCACCTTGCGGTAGGAGTCCAGCCGCTTCCGCAGGTGCTCGAGCTCTCCGTCCGCGGGCGGGTCGTCGGTGGCGGCGAGCCGGTCGGTGATCTCCAGCAGGTCCCGCATCTCCTCCAGGGAGAAGTCCAGCGGCTTCATCCGGCGGATCACCATCAGCCGCGCCACGTCGGCCTCCGCGTACAGCCGGAAGCCGCCCTTGCTGCGCGCCGAGGGAATGACCAGGCCCACTTCCTCGTAGTGCCGGATGGTGCGCAGCGACAGACCGGTCCGCTCGGCCACCTCGCCGATCTGCATGTGCCGCTCGCTCATCGCCGCACCTTCTCCTTCACATCTCCGCCTGTTTGAGAAATCGTCAAGTTCTTGAGTCTACGTGAGAACAATCACAGGATCTTGGGGGCCGGTTACCTGCTTTTCGCAAGTCGACGAACCGAACTCTCCCCTTACGTCGGGGTACAGTTTCCTCTGTGCTCGTCCCCGCCGTCCAGCGCGTGGCAGGGGCGCAACCGCCGTGGCGAGGCCCCGACCGGGCCCGGACGGCACCCGAAGACTTCCGGGCAATGATGCCCGACCGGCAGCCGTGGGGTTGCCGCCCTGTCCGGCACGGCTCCCGCCGAGGCGGCCGGACCGCCGGAGAGTCCGCACCTTGCGGGATCGGTACGACGCGCGTGTGCGTCCAGCGGTATGGACGTGTGCGCCCGAACAGAAACGGTTGCATGTCCTCACCGCTGTCCGCGGCCCTCAGGCCGCGCATGTCCAAGCCCGACTGGCTCGCCTCCCCGAAGACCCTCCGTACCGAGGTACTGGCCGGGCTGGTCGTGGCCCTGGCCCTGATCCCGGAGGCCATCTCCTTCTCGATCATCGCCGGTGTCGACCCCAGCGTCGGCCTGTTCGCCTCCTTCACCATGGCGGTCGTCATCTCCGTGGTGGGTGGCCGCAAGGCGATGATCTCCGCCGCGACCGGCGCGATCGCCCTGGTCATCGCGCCGCTCAACCAGGAGTACGGCCTCGGCTACATGATCGCCGCCGTCATTCTGGCAGGCGTCTTCCAGGTGGTCCTGGGAGCGCTCGGGGTGGCCAAGCTGATGCGCTTCGTGCCCCGCTCGGTGATGGTCGGCTTCGTCAACGCGCTCGCCGTTCTGATCTTCATGGCCCAGGTGCCGGAGATGCGCGACGTCCCCTGGGCGGTCTACCCGCTCATCGTCGCGGGTCTGGCCCTGATGGTGTTCTTCCCGAAGGTCACCAAGGTGATCCCGGCGCCGCTGGTGTCCATCGTCGTGCTGACCGTCATCACGGTGGCCGCCGGCATCGCGGTCCCCTCGGTCGGCGACAAGGGTGAACTGCCGTCCTCCCTGCCCGTGCCGGGCCTGCCGGACGTCCCCCTCACCATGGACACCCTCACCACCATCGCCCCCTACGCCTTCGCCATGGCGCTGGTGGGCCTGATGGAGTCGCTGATGACGGCCAAGCTGGTCGACGACATCACCGACACCCGCTCGGGCAAGACCCGCGAGTCCGTCGGCCAGGGCGTCGCCAACATCGTCACCGGCTTCTTCGGCGGCATGGGCGGCTGCGCCATGATCGGCCAGACGATGATCAACGTACGGGTCTCCGGCGCCCGCACCCGCCTGTCCACCTTCCTCGCGGGCGCGTTCCTGATGGTGCTGTGCATCGTCTTCGGTCCGGTCGTCTCCGACATCCCCATGGCCGCCCTCGTGGCCGTCATGATCATGGTGTCGGTCGCCACCTTCGACTGGCACTCCATCCAGCCCAGGACACTCAAGCGCATGCCGTTGGGCGAGACCGTCGTCATGGCGACCACGGTGGTCGTCGTGGTCACCACCCACAACCTCGCCATCGGCGTCGTCGTCGGCACCATCGCCGCGATGATCATCTTCGCCAAGCGGGTGGCGCACCTGGCCAACGTCTCCGGGGTGGTCGACCCCGACGGCAAGCAGGTCGTCTACGCGGTCACCGGCGAACTGTTCTTCGCCTCCTCCAACGACCTCGTCTACCAGTTCGACTACAAGAACGACCCGGACGACGTCGTGATCGACCTGTCCGGCACCCACATCTGGGACGCCTCCTCCGTCGCTGCCCTGGACGCCATCGAGACCAAGTACGCCCAGCGCGGCAAGAAGGTCACCATCGTCGGCCTCAACGAACCCAGCGCCGACATGCACCAGCGCCTCGCCGGACAACTCACCGGCGGCCACTGACGGGCAAGGGGGACCGGCCGCCCTGTCCGCCGCTGATCACGGAGTGGCGGGCGAGGGCGGCCTTCGGCGTGCGGACCGGGGCGTCTGCCCACACCGGCCCGACGAGCTCGCGGGCGGCCCGCCGTCTGCGGACGGAAGGGCCGCCCGAGGGGGAAAGCGGCCCGGGCGGCCCGTGGATCCTCTTACCGCGTGCCTCTGTCGCTACGTGCCTGTCACTACATGCCTGTTCTCGTGCCGGCCACGTAGACGGTGTTGGCCGACGTACCACCCTGCAGGGGGTTGGTGAACTCGACGACGTGGGCCGCCGGCTCCGCGAAGACCTCGGTGAGCGCGGAGACGAACTGCTCGTCGGGCGGATCGTTCGACCACAGGGCGAACACGCCGCCGGGACGGAGGTGTCCGGCGAGAGCGCGGAGCCCGGGCGGCCGGTAGAGCGCGGCGTGGCGCGGGTGGAGCACCTCGCGCGGCGAGTGGTCCACGTCCAGCAGGATGGCGTGGAACCGGAGGCCCGGTTCCGCCGGGTCCAGTCCGCCGGCCCCGGCGGCCATCGCGAAGAAGTCGCCGTGGACCAGGCGGCAGCGGGAATCCGACGCCAGCCCGGCCCCCAGGGGGACCAGGCCCCGCTGGTGCCAGCCGATGACTTCCGCGAGCGCGTCGATCACCGTGAGCCTGCGCACACGGGGGTCGTCCAATGCCGCCCGGGCGGTGTACCCGAGCCCCAGTCCGCCGACGGCGACGTCCAGTGCGGTGTCCGGCAGCCCGGCCAGACCCAGCTCCGCCAGCGCGATCTCGCCGGCGGTGAAGAGGCTGGACATCAAGAACTCGTCGCCGAGCTTGACCTCGTACACGTCCTCGCCCGAGGCCGGATGGCGGCGCCGGCGCAGACTGATCTCACCGATCGGTGTCTCCCGCCAGTCGAGTTCCTCGAAGCGCGGACTCATCCGTCCACCTTTCCGATGTCCGTCGGGCACAGGGGCAGTGCTGCCGAGATGGCGCCTGGTGGCCCCCGCCGGTCGCGAGGCGGGGGCGTGCCTTTCGGTCAGGCGTCGATGATGACGGGGATGATCAGCGGCCTGCGGCGGTGGGTGCGGAAGGCCCAGTTGGCCACGGCGCGGGCGACGAGCTGTTCGAGCTGGTGGGCGTCGCCGACGCCTTCCTGGGCGGCGGTGGCCAGCGTCTTCTCGATGACGGGGATCACGGGTTCGAACGTGGTGTCGTCGTGGACGAAGCCGCGGGCCAGGAAGTCGGGCGCCTCGGCCAGCGCGCCGGTGTCGGCGTCGACGATGGCCACGACGGTGACGACGCCCTCCTCGGCCAGGGTGAGGCGGTCCTTGAGGGATGCCTCGGTGGCGCCGCCGACCTCCATGCCGTCCACGTAGACGTTGCCCGCGGGCACCTTGCCGGTGATGGAGGCGCGTCCGTCGACGAGGTCGACGACGACGCCGTCCTCGGCGATGACGACCCGGTCGGGGGCGACCCCGGTGCGGATGGCGAGGTCGGCGTTGGCCCGCAGGTGGCGGAACTCGCCGTGCACGGGCATGACGTTGCGGGGTTTGACGATGTTGTAGCAGTAGACGAGTTCGCCGGCGCTGGCGTGTCCGGAGACGTGCACCTTGGCGTTGCCCTTGTGGACGACGTGGGCGCCCCACCGGGTGAGTCCGTTGATCACCCGGTAGATGGCGTTCTCGTTGCCGGGGATCAGGGAGCTGGCGAGCAGGACGGTGTCGCCCTCGCCGACGCGGATCTGGTGGTCGCGGTTGGCCATCCGCGACAGTGCGGCCATCGGTTCGCCCTGCGATCCCGTGCACACCAGGGTGATCTTGTGGTCGGGGAGCTTCTCCAGTTCCTTGGTGCTCACGACCAGGCCGGAGGGGACCTTCAGGTAGCCCAGCTCGCGGGCGATGCCCATGTTGCGGACCATGGAGCGGCCCACGAAGGCGACCTTGCGGCCGTGCTGGTGGGCGGCGTCCAGGACCTGCTGGATGCGGTGCACGTGGCTGGCGAAGCTGGAGACGATGACCCGCCGGGGCGCGGTACGCATCACCTGCTCGATCGCGGGGTTCAGCTCCCGCTCGGAGGTGGTGAAGCCGGGCACTTCGGCGTTGGTGGAGTCGGTGAGGAACAGGTCCACGCCCTCCTCGCCCAGGCGGGCGAAGGCGCGCAGGTCGGTGATGCGGTCGTCGAGGGGGAACTGGTCCATCTTGAAGTCGCCGGTGTGCAGCACCATGCCGGCTCCGGTGCGGATCGCCACGGCGAGCCCGTCCGGGATGGAGTGGTTGACCGCGACGAACTCGCAGTCGAAGGGGCCGAAGCCGCGCCGGTCGCCCTCCTTGACCCGTACCGTGCGCGGCCGGATGCCGTGCTCCTTGAGTTTGGCCTCGATGAAGGCGAGGGTGAGCTTCGAGCCGACGACCGGGATGTCCCTCCGTTCGCGCAGCAGATAGGGCACGCCGCCGATGTGGTCCTCGTGGCCGTGGGTCAGCACGACGGCCACGATGTCGTCGAGGCGGTCCCTGATCGAGGTGAAGTCGGGAAGGATCACGTCCACCCCGGGCTGGTTCTCCTCCGGGAACAACACACCGCAGTCCACGATCAGCAGCTTGCCGGCGTGCTCGAATACGGTCATGTTGCGGCCGATTTCGCCCAGGCCGCCCAGGGCGGTGACCCGCAGCCCTCCCTGGGGCAGGGGAGGGGCGGCTTTGAGTTCGGGGTGCGGATGGCTCATATTCTGACGTTAGCCGAGCGTCTGCCGAGGCGGTTCCCCGCCTGCCCCGTGGAGCGCGAAACCAGGCGCGCGGAACACGCCCGGGGAGGGCGATGACCGGGGGTGTCGTCTGCGCCTGGTCCGAAGTGTACGGCGTCGCCCCTCGGGGCTGCCCTCGTGCAGCGATTAGTGATCTAACCTAACGTTAGAGTAGGTTACTGGTTCAGTGAGAGAGTGGGTACGCGAGGCGCGGCGGTGCGGCGTATGCGGCCGCCGGGCTTCTGCCTGGAGGACGTACGGACTGTTCTGGAACTGCCGGAGGGTTTCCCGCCGGCGGTTCGCCCTTGCCGGGCAGTGACAGCGAAGCACACGAGGAACTGGTGACACGGTTGCGCACGTACTGGGTCGAAGCCGATGCGCGGTGTGAGGACCCGCGTCGGCAGTCGGGGCAGGCGGAGGATTCCGCCCCCTTCCCGCACGGGTCCCCGGACCGGCCTGCGGAGGCCGCGGCGGACGCGGAGGCGGTGCGATGAGTTCCCCCCAGGGCTCGGCGGCCTCCGAGGCGGCCCGGCGGCGGACGTTCGCGGTGATCAGCCACCCGGACGCGGGCAAGTCCACGCTGACCGAGGCCCTCGCCCTGCACGCGCAGGCCATCACCGAGGCGGGCGCGGTGCACGGCAAGGCCGGGCGGCGCGGGGTCGCCTCGGACTGGATGGAGATCGAGAAGGCCCGCGGGATCTCGGTGACCTCGGCGGTGCTGCAGTTCGCGCACCGCGGGTGTGTGCTGAACCTGCTGGACACCCCCGGTCACGCGGACTTCTCCGAGGACACCTACCGGGTGCTGGCGGCGGTGGACTGCGCGGTGATGCTCGTGGACGCGGCCAAGGGCCTGGAGGAGCAGACCCGCAAGCTCTTCGACGTCTGCCGGCACCGTGGCATTCCGGTGATCACGTTCATCAACAAGTGGGACCGCCCCGGACGCGACGCCCTGGAGCTTCTCGACGAGATCGAGCGGGAGTTCCGCCTCAGGCCCACCCCCGTCACCTGGCCGGTCGGGGAGGCCGGACACCTGCGCGGGCTGGTCGACGTACGCGAGCCGGGGCGGATGCTGCGCTACACCCGTACGCCCGGCGGCGCGCACGAGGCGACCGAGGAAGCCGTCCCGGCCCGTCAGGCCGCGCTGGAAGAGGGCGCGGACTGGGGAGGGGCGCTCGAGGAACTGGACCTGCTGCAGGCCGACGGTGCCGTCCACGACCAGGAGGAGTTCCTGGCGGGCCGGACCACGCCGGTGTTCTTCGGCGCGGCGGTCTCCAACATCGGGGTGCGGCTGCTGCTGGATGCCGTCGTCGACCTCGCCCCGCCGCCCGGCCCGCGCGAGCTGGAGGGCGGGGGGATCCGGCCGGTGGACGCGCCGTTCTCGGGGCTGGTGTTCAAGGTGCAGGCCAACATGGACCCCGCCCACCGCGACCGGACCGCGTTCATGCGGGTCTGCTCGGGCATCTTCGAGCGGGGCATGACCGTCACTCGCGCAGCCTCCGGCAAGCCGTTCGCCACCAAGTACGCGCACAGCGTCTTCGGCCAGGACCGCTCCATGGTCGACGTCGCCTACCCCGGCGACGTGGTCGGCCTGGGCAACGCCGCCGTCCTGCGCGTCGGCGACACCCTCCACACCGGCCGGCCGGCCGTGTTCCCGCCGATGCCGACCTTCGCGCCCGAGCACTTCGCGGTGGTCCGGCCGGTCGACCTGTCCCGCTCCAAGCAGTTCCGGCGCGGCATCGCCCAGCTGGACGAGGAGGGTGTGGTCCAGGTCCTGGCCTCCGACCTGCGCGGAGACCAGGCGCCCGTGCTCGCGGCCGTGGGGCCCATGCAGTTCGACGTCGTCACCACACGCATGGCCGGCGAGTTCTCCGCCGCCGTGAGACTGGAGATGCTGCCGTACCACCTGGCCCGGGCCACCGACGCCGCCGGCGCCGAGGCGCTCAACCGCTCCCGCATCGTCAAGGGCGAAGCCCTCACCCGCGTCCGGGACAAGGCCCAGCTCGCCCTCTTCCCCGACCGCTGGCAGGCCAACTCCTTCCAGCGGGAGTTCCCCGACGCACGGCTGGAGCACCTCGTGGCAGCCCACGACTGACCGGCGGGTCGCGGCGGCGTCCACGCCGTCACGAGCGCCGCCGGCGCCCCGGTCCGCTCACCGTCTCCCCCGGCCACGACCTGACCGGGCCCTGCCGCCCGGCCTCCGTCGTTCCCGTCGCCCTGCCCCGGTTGCCGCCGTGCTCGCTGCCTCGTTGCCTCGAGGCGGGCATGCAGCCGGATCCGGCCTTCGAGGGCGGGCAGCGCGGCGAGCGGGCAGCGCGGCGAGCGGGCAGCGCGGCGAGCGGGCCGGGCAGGCGGGTCGCACGTTCGGCTCCGGCGGGGCAGCCGGGCCGGGAACGTTCACGCGGCGGAAGGGTCTCCAGGCAGGTGGTCCACCAGCCGGTCCCGACGGTCTCGGCGAAGATCCCGGGGAGCCCGGCCGCACGCGTCGAGGCAGCCTGCGCCCGCCAGCCGTCCGCGAGCGTGACCAGCAGGAGGATTCCGCCGTTCGTGAGGTGTTTCGGGGAAGGCCGCCGGTGACGTCCGGCCGCGGGTGACCGCCGTCGCGCCGCCGTGGCCGGCGCTCGGCGGCCACCCGCTGAGTGACCGGCACGCTTCAGGCGGCACTCCCCGCGACGGGGCGGCGCGCGTGCTCGCCCGGAATCATCCCTGGTCCTCCGACGAGGGATAGATCCGCCACAGCTGGGAAAGGTTCGGCCCGCCCCACATGCGGGTCAGGCCTACCAGCCGGTCGTTGCCCTGGAGGTGGTCCGCGATGGCCAGGGCGTAGCGCGGGTGCACGACCGAGACCATGTAGAAGTCATTGCCCCGCTCCGCGTGGGAGACCAGCCGCCAGTGCTGGCTGAGGCTGTCCGTGCGTTCTCGGAGGGTCACGGTGTCGGGCGGGTTGGCCCCCGCGGTGAGGCAGCGGTGGTTGGCGTACGACTCGATGCGCACGGTGCCGTCGGCGTTCTGCCGCAGGAACCACCGGTGCGAGGTGTTGTCCTTGGCGAACGGGTCCTGTGCCCAGGTCTGGGTGTGGTTGCCGACACCGTCGTGCCAGTCGTTGCACATGAAGTAGGTGCCGGTGACGTGGTGCGTCATCGTCACCGATCCGCCCGCGAGCAGTACGAGATCCGTCAAGTCGGTGCTCCTCAGCCTCGAGAGTTCCTCACAGGAGCTGGCGCCCCTGGAACTCAGCGTAGGCAGCCGGCAGCTGCTCCACAGCGTGGCGAACCGGTCGTTCGGCCAGGTCAGGGCCTGTCTGGAAGGTCTCGAACGGGTGGACGGCGCTGCTCGAACCAGCGGACCGCGCGTCACCCACATGCCGCACACGCGGCGCAACGGTGCGGCAGCGCGCTGCTGGATTCGAACGGTCGGGGTGAACGCCACACGGCAGGCGGGAGCGGCAAGAACGGGAAACCGGCAGCCGTCCCGACGAGGCAGCTGTCTCATTACTGTTGTTCACGGGGGAGGGTCGGCGCCGCCCGCCGCCCGCCGCCCGCCGCCCGCCGCCCGCCGCCGGCCCGTAGCCGGCGCTTCTGTCCTCGGCCACCGGGACACCGGCGGCGACGCAGACGGCGGAGCGCTTCCCCGGCGGCTCGGTATACCCCGCCGCCGAAGCGCCCTCCGAAGCGTGGGGACGCCGCTCCTCGACACGTACGGAGCGACTGGGGGCACCGTGGAGCTCGTCACGCGATTCTGTTGAAGTGCCCTGGTCCGGCGTGGTCATGGGACGATCCGGCCGTTCGGGAGGGTGCGAGCACTCGGCCAGCGACACGGGCCGGCACCTCCTGCCCCCGGAACTGAGGTGCGGCTCCGGACGGACCTGCCGGTGACGCCTCGAGGAAGCCGCCGATGATCCTGCTGCGGGTTCCGAGGGCCGGGGGGAGGGGGCCTGGGGACGTCCTGAACCGGCTGCCGACGGCGTCCCCCGCCGGGTGCCGTGTCCGGTCCGGGGTCCCGCTCGTGCCGAGGAGCAGGCGCTCCGACTCCCACCGGTCACGCGAGGGTCCTTCCGGCGGGCGGAATGCCCGGCTCGGGGCGCTCGGAGCCGGCGGGCCGGTGCGCTCGGCGGGGCGGCCGGAGGCGAGGCGACCGGCTGTGGGGCCATGGCGCCGCGCGGGTGGTCCGGCCACGTGCGGGGCGGAGGGGTGCGTTGGTCGGTTAGGGTCGCGTCGTGGCGGACGAAGCGGCTCCGTCCCGGGGAAAACGATCGGCCCGGGGTGCCTCCCGGCTGTGAAGCAGTCGACTGGTACGTCCCCGGTGTGCCCTCGCGAGGGGCGATCCGGGTGAAAATGCAGGTCAGTGGCGTGTTCTGGGGGGCGCGATGCGAGTGAGAGTGGAGTTCACGACCGAGCCCTTCGACCTGGAGGAGACGCCCGCGCATGCGGTGGTGGCCCGGGAGGTCGTGGAGGGGGCCGCGCTGGACTCGGTGGACGTCGGGCCGTTCGGGAACACCGCGGAAGGCGGCGTCGACGTGGTCCTCGCCGCTGTGGACGCGCTGCTGCGCCGCAGCCTGGAGGCCGGCGCGACCCGGGTCTCGCTCCAGGTCAACGTGATCGCGGAGGGCGAGGGATGAGCGGCGTGGCGGACGAGCCGTTCGTCGCCGCCGTCAAGCCGCTCGTCGACGCCATGGGCGGGCGGCTGCTCCCGCCCGACGAGGCCGGTCCCGACGACGTCGTCCTCGCCTGGGAGGGCGCCGATGCCGTCGCCGTGCGCCTGCCCCAGCTGGCCGACTCCCTCGATCACCTCCTCGCCGCGCTGGAACGCCGGCACGGCCGGCCCCTCGCCGGCCTGGACCGCAGGACCAAACAGGAGATCGTCCGGAGCCTGGAGGCGCGCGGCGCCTTCGCCGTCCGGCACGGTGTCGAGACGGTGGCGGGCGCGCTCGGCGTCAGCCGCTTCACCGTCTACAACTACCTCAACCGGGAGAAGGGCTCCCGAGGGTCTCCTGAAGGCCCCTGAAGGACTTCGGCCGGTTCCCGGGGAGGGGCCGGCTGTCGCGTTCTTCAACAAACCGTTGACGTAGGGGCCCGGAGCGGCGTTAGCTGTTCGCAGGCCCGTTCCACCGGATGGCCGTTCCCGGCCGGGGGAGGCTTCCGTGACGTCCACTTCCACGCCGCAGGGCCTGGCCCGCTTCAACGCCCTGGAGGAGAGTGCGGCCCTTGCCGCACTCCACGAGGTGTGCGCCTCCGCGGCGTGGGCCCGCAGACTGCTCGCCGCCCGCCCCTACGCGACCGCCGACGACCTGTACGCCACCGCCGACGCCGCCATGAGCGGGCTGACGGCGGCGGACCTCGACGAGGCGATGGCCGGACACCCGCCGATCGGCACACCCCGGCCCGGCGACCCGGCCTCCGCGCGGGAGCAGCGCGGCATGACCTCCGCGCCGGACCGGCTCAAGGCGGAGATGCTCGAGCTGAACCTCGCCCACCAGGAGAAGTTCGGCCATGTGTTCCTCATCTGCGCCACCGGCCGGACCGGCGAGCAGATGCGCGACGCGGCCAGGGAGCGTCTCGGCAACACGCCGGAGCGGGAACGCGAGACCGTCCGCGCCGAGCTGGGGAGGATCAACCGCGTCCGCCTGGCCCGGCTCGTCGAAGCGGACCGACAGCCCTGACGTCTCTGCATCCCCAGGAGCAGCGCCCGCATGAGTACCGAGACCACCGCTTCCGTGTCCACGCACATCCTGGACACCAGCGTCGGCCGCCCCGCCCGGGGCGTCGCCGTCCAGCTCTCCGCCCGCCCGGGCCGGACGGCGCACTGGCAGACCCTCGGCGGCTCCGCAACCGACGCGGACGGGCGGTGCGAGGACCTCCCCGCGCTGCCGGAGGGCACCACCCACGTACGGCTGCACTTCGACGTCGAACCGTACTTCGAGCGGAAGCCCGGCCCCCACCTCGCCGACGGGCGGGCCGAGGCGCGGCAGGACGCCCCCGCGCACCGGGACGGCGGCACCGGAGCGTTCTTCCCGGAGGTGGCGATCACGTTCGCCGTCGTGCCGGGCGAGCACTACCACGTACCGCTGCTGCTCAACCCGTTCGGCTACTCCGTATACCGAGGGAGCTAGCAGACATGCCCACGATTCTCGGCCACAACCAGTACGGCAAAGCGGAGAACCGCGTCGTCAGGGTCACGCGGGACGGCGCCACCCACCACATCAAGGACCTCAACGTCTCCGTCGCCCTGTCCGGTGACATGGAGGAGGCCCACTCCTCCGGCTCCAACGCCAACGTCCTGCCGACGGACACCACCAAGAACACCGTGTTCGCCTTCGCCCGGAAGCACGGCATCGAGTCCGCCGAGCAGTTCGGCATCCACCTCGCCCGGCACTTCGTCACCTCCCGGGAACCCGTCCACCGGGCCCGCATCCGCGTCGAGGAGTACGCCTGGGAGCGGATCGCGACCTCCGAGGCCCACGCCGGCGAGCGCGGGGAGCACTCCTTCGTCCGCAAGGGCCAGGAGACCCGGCTGACGCAGGTCACCTACGACGGCGAGCGCTGGGAGATCGTCTCGGGCCTGAAGGACCTGACGGTGCTGAACTCCACCGACTCCGAGTTCCACGGCTTCGTCAAGGACCGGTACACGACGCTGCAGGAGACCCGGGACCGCGTCCTCGCCACCTCGGTCGCCGCCCGCTGGCGGTTCAACTGGACCGACGACGAGCGGCCGGTGCCCGACTGGGAGACGTCGTACGAGCGGACGAGGCAGCACCTGCTCCAGGCCTTCGCGGAGACGTACTCCCTGTCCCTGCAGCAGACGGTGTACCAGATGGGCACCCGGGTCATCGAGCAGCGCGACGAGGTGGACGAGGTGCGCCTCTCCCTGCCCAACCACCACCACTTCCAGGTGGACCTGGAACCCTTCGGACTCGACAACGACACCGCGGGCGGCGCCGTGTACTTCGCCGCCGACCGTCCCTACGGCCTGATCGAGGCCACGATCCTGCGCGAGGGCTGCGAGGCGCTCATACCCCCGGACCTCACCAACCTCTGAGAACGAGAACGACGCAGGGACCCGAGAACAAGAACCGGAACACGTCGGAGGGACGCACCCATGGAAGCAGTCCGGCGCACCGTCATCGAGAACTGCGCGATCGCGACCGTCGACGCGAAGGACACCGAGTACGCCTCCGGGCACCTCGTCCTCGCAGGCCACCGCATCGAGTCGCTCGGCGCGGGCCGGGCCCCCGAGGACCTGGAGAACGTCGTCCGCCGCATCGACGCCACCGGGCATCTGGCGACGCCCGGTCTGGTCAACACCCACCACCACTTCTACCAGTGGATCACCCGGGGCCTGGCCACCGACCACAACCTGTTCGACTGGCTCGTCGCCCTCTACCCCACCTGGGCGCGCATCGACGAGCCGATGGTGCACGCCGCCGCCCAGGGCTCCCTCGCGATGATGGCCCGCGGCGGTGTCACCACCGCCATGGACCACCACTACGTGTTCCCCCGCGGCTCCGGCGACCTCTCCGGCGCCGTCATCCGGGCCGCCCGCGACATGGGCGTGCGCTTCACGCTCGCCCGCGGTTCGATGGACCGCGGAGAGAAGGACGGCGGACTGCCCCCGGACTTCGCCGTCGAGACGCTCGACGACGCCCTCGCCGCGACCGAGGAGACCGTCCGGGAGCACCACGACACCTCCCGCGACGCCATGACCCGGATCGCCGTGGCCCCCTGCTCCCCGTTCTCCGTCTCCACCGAACTGATGCGGCAGGGTGCGGAGCTGGCGCGCGGTCTCGGCATACGGCTGCACACGCACGGGTCGGAGACGCTGGAGGAGGAGACGTTCTGCCACCAGCTGTTCGGCATGGGACCGACCGACTACTTCGAGTCCACCGGCTGGCTCGGCGAGGACGTGTGGATGGCGCACTGCGTCCACATGAACGACTCCGACATCGCCGCCTTCGCCCGTACGGGCACGGGTGTCGCCCACTGTCCCTCCTCCAACGCCCGGCTCGCCGCCGGGATCGCCCGCGTCCCCGACCTGCTGGCGGCCGGAGTCCCGGTCGGCCTCGGCGTGGACGGCACCGCCTCCAACGAGTCCGGCGAACTGCACACCGAACTGCGCAACGCCCTCCTCGTGAACCGCCTCGGCCCGCACCGCGAAGCCGCCCTGACGGCACGCCAGGCACTGCGCCTGGGCACCCACGGGGGCGCCCGGGTCCTGGGCCGGGCGGCGGAGATCGGCTCGCTGGAGCCGGGCAAGCTCGCCGACCTGGTGCTGTGGCGGATGGACACCCTCGCCCACGCCTCCATCGCCGACCCGGTGGCCGCGCTGGTCCTGGGCGCGGCGGCGCCGGTCACCGCGTCGTTCGTGAACGGCCGCCAGATCGTGGAGGAGGGACGGCTGCGCACGGCAGACGAGGACGGGATCGCCCGCGCCACCCGCGCACAGGCCCGGCGGCTGGCCGCCCTCGCGGCGCAGGGCTGAGCGAGCGCCCGGTGGGGCCGGCCAGGTGGCACCGGCTGGGCGCATACCGCGCCGAGGGCTCCGAGTGCCGTGGCGGTCCGGACGGCCCGGGGCGTTGCCGTTCCGGCGGCGGAACGTCCACCGGCTGAAAGCGGAAGCGGAGCGACCCTTGCCCCGAGCCGTCCACCGGTCTCCCTGCCGGTCTTCCCCTCCGCCGCCGCGGCCGGTCCTACAGGCCGAACACACCCGGGTTCTCGGCCAGCTCCCGGAAGACGTCCTGCGGGCTCGGCAGCAGCTTGCGCAGCCCCAGGTCCAGCACCCCGCCGACCGCCGTGATCTCGGCCGAGACCGTGCCGTCCGCCCTGGTGACGACCTGCTCGATACGGAACGTCTTGCCGGTGCTCCAGACGAAGACGCAGCTCACGTCGACCTCGTCGCCGGCGAGCAGCTCACGCCGGTAGCGGATGGTCGTCTCCAGGGCGACCGGTCCCACGCCCCGCGCCGCGAGCACGGACTGCGTGATCCCCGCTTCGTGGAGCAGCGCCCAGCGCGCGTGCTCCGCGTAGTTGAGGTACACGGCCTGGTTGAGGTGGCCCTGCACGTCGGTCTCGTATCCGCGCACGGTCACCCGGACGGAAAACGGCTCGCTCACTGCGTCCCCTTCGCACCTGCTCGACTCGCTGTACTCGCCACCGATCCTGGCACGCGCCCTCATACGCGGCGCGGGGAGGCCAGCAGGTACCGGGTCCGCGTCCTCGGTTCCGTGTACGCGCCGACCTGCCAGCCGGCCCCCTCCAGGGCGGCCGCGCAGGCCCGCAGCGCCTCGCCGTCCGCCTCGTACACGGCGACTGCCTCCGGCTGCGGCGTCTCCCGCACCCGGTAACCGCCCGCGGTGTCCTGCCCGGCCGGGGGACGCCCGGCGGCCTCCAGCGCGAGTGCGGCAGCCTGCACGAGATGCGAGCGCTCCCAGCCGCAGGGCCGGTCCGTGGCGCCGTCGGGGTTGGTCATCCGACGCAGCTCCAGCATGCCCTGCCAGGCACTGTGCACCTCCCGCCGCCGGGCGGGACCGGGCTGGTGCGCCGCGCCCTCGCCACCGACGCGAGCCGCGAACACCCCGGTCGTGGCCGATGCCTCCGCCTTCACCGGCTCCGCCTCCACCGGCGCCGGTACCGCCTCCCCCTCCCGGATCCGGTGCCCCGCAGGCGTCAGGAAGTGATCGTGCGGCGCACGGGGGTGCCGGAACGCCAGTCCTCGCTTCACCAGCCCCGCAAGCTGGGCCTCCGTCCCCTTGACCCGCCCACTGACCGGATCGGCCGCCTCCACCACCCGACGCAGGCCCGCGCCCAACGCTCTCGCCACCCCACCCACCCCCGATCCCCGGCCGGCCCGGTGCTGGCCTTTCCGGCGGCTTCGAAGCCTACGGCCGAGCACTGACATTCCGTGGAAGCGGGCCGGCCGGAGGAAAACCGCCGTGCAGAACCCGGCTCGTGCACCGCGGCCCTCGCTCGGGCAGCGCAGCCCTCGGCGGAACCGCGGAGCGCGGGCGTCAGGCCCGCGCGGGGTCCGGAGACCGTGGAGAACGCCCCCCCCACCCGGCCGCCCCTCCTGCTCCGGGAGCAGGGGCACCTGCGGTGGAGCGAGGCCATCGACGAACCGGGTGTGTCCGGTCCGCGGCCCACCGCCTGCCTTCCACTCCGTGCGGCCGCGGCTTCGCGGTCCGGGGGAGGGCCGGCAAGGCGTGCCGGCCGGGCCCCGCCCCACCCGACGGCTGCTCCCGGCCCGGTCCCGGGCCGACCGGTGCGGCTACCCCATGAACTCCGGCCGCTGATACGGCGTCCACCAGCTCAGCAGAGCCCAGATGCCGACCGAGAGCGCGCCCGCCGCGATCACGGCCGCGAGCCATGGGCGGCGCAACGTGCGCAGGGTGAGCAGCCAGGTGAGGAGCGGGACGAGCGCCCCGCCGGCGGCGATGAGGGGGAGGTCGACATAGAGGACGCTCAGGTCCCGGTGCATGCCCTCGAAACCGCCGTCGATGCTGACCCGCGCCTTCGGCGACCAGGCGAGCACCGCTGCGACGGCGCCGACGGCCGCCAGGAGGATGCCCGCACAGCCCTGTTTCTCCTGTCCCTCTTCGCTCATACCCTGATCCGACGCGGTCGTCCCGTCGGTGGTTCCCGGTGCCCTACTGCCGGTAGCCGCTCAGGAAGCGGCCGATGCGGCCGATCGCGGCCTCCAGGTCGTCGGCGTGGGGGAGGGTCAGGATGCGGAAGTGGTCGGGGGCGGGCCAGTTGAAGCCGGTGCCCTGGACCACCTGGATCTTCTCCCGCAGGAGCAGGTCGAGGACGAACTTCTCGTCGTCGTGGATCTTGTGCACCGCCGGGTCGACGCGCGGGAAGGCGTACAGGGCGCCCTGGGGCTTGACGCAGCTCACGCCGGGGATGTCGTTGAGCATGCGCCAGGCCACGTCCCGCTGTTCGTGCAGGCGGCCCCCCGGGGAGGTCAGCCCGCTGATGGACTGGCGGCCGCCGAGCGCGGCCTGGATGGCGTACTGGGCGGGCGTGTTGGCGCACAGGCGCATGGAGGCCAGCATCGTCAGGCCCTCCAGGTAGTTCCTCGCGTGCTGCTTCGGGCCGGTGACCACCAGCCAGCCGGAGCGGAAGCCCGCCACGCGGTACGTCTTCGACAGCCCGCAGAAGGTCAGGACGACCAGGTCGGGGGCGAGGGCGGCGGCCGAGTGGTGCACGGCGTCGTCGTAGAGGATCTGGTCGTAGATCTCGTCGGCGAGCACCATCAGGCCGTGCCGGCGGGCCAGGTCGAGGATGCCCTCGACGATCTCCTTCGGATAGACCGCGCCCGTCGGGTTGTTGGGGTTGATGATGACCACGGCCTTCGTACGGTCCGTGATCTTCGACGCCATGTCGTCCAGGTCCGGGTACCAGTCGGCCTGTTCGTCGCACAGGTAGTGGACGGCCTTGCCGCCCGCGAGGGTGGTCACCGCCGTCCAGAGGGGGAAGTCGGGTGCGGGGATGAGGACCTCGTCGCCGTCCTCCAGCAGCGCCGTGACGGCCATCGACACCAGCTCGGAGACGCCGTTGCCGAGGAAGACGTCGTCGACGTCGACCTCCACGCCCAGGGTCTGGTAGCGCTGGGCCACCGCGCGGCGGGCGGAGAGGACGCCCCGCGAGTCGGTGTAGCCGTGCGCCTGCGGCAGCATCCTGATCATGTCCTGGATGATCTCCTCCGGCGCCTCGAAGCCGAACAGGGCCGGATTCCCGGTGTTCAGGCGCAGCACGCTGTGCCCCGCCTCCTCCAGCGCGTTCGCGTGTTCGATGACCGGGCCGCGGATCTCGTAACAGACCTCGCTGAGCTTGCTCGACTGCCGGAACTCCATGCGCCGCTTCCCCTCGGTATCCCGTGCTTCCTGCTTGGTTTTACCAAGTGGCTGCTTGGAAAGTCCAACGACTTGTCTACACTGCGTCGCATGTCACCTCGCCGAAGCTACGACCAGTACTGTTCCGCCGCCCGCGCGCTCGACGCCGTCGGCGACCGCTGGACCCTGCTGATCGTCCGCGAGCTCCTCGCCGGCCCGCGGCGCTACACCGACCTGCACGCGGACCTTCCCGGCGTCAGCACGGACGTACTGGCCTCGCGGTTGAAGGACATGGAGCGCGACGGGCTGACCACCCGGCGGCGGCTGCCCCCGCCCGGCGCGGCCTACGTGTACGAACTCACCAGCCGTGGAAGCGAGTTGCTGCCCGTGCTGCAAGCGCTCGGCGCGTGGGGGCAGGCGGCGCTGGGGGAGCGGCGGCCCACCGACGCGGTACGGGCGCACTGGTTCGCGCTGCCCCTGCTGCGTGCCCTGGAAGGAGTGGGCGCCGGTGAGGGCGCGGGTGAGGGGGAGGGCGGTCTGGTCGAAGTCCGCCTGGAGGAAGGGCGGTTCCACCTGCGGGTCGGCGCCGGGAACGAGGCGGTTCACGGGAGCGGATCGGTACACGGGAGCGGGCCGGTCCACGGGAGCGGGCCGGTCCACGGGGACGGGTCGGTCCACGGGAGCGGGCCGGTCCACGGGAGCGGGCCGGTCCACGGGGACGGGTCGGTCCACGGGAGCGGGTCGGTCTACGGCGACGGACCCGCTCCCGGCGTGCCGGACGTCACCCTGGTCCTCGACACCGGCACCTGTACGGCGATCAGCCGCGGCGAGTCGACCGTCGCCGAGGCCGTACGGGACGGGCGGGTGGCGGTGAGCGGCGACGGCACGCTGGCCAAGGCGCTCAGGCAGGCGTGACGGGAGGCGTGACGGGAAGCGGGACGGCGGGAACGGCCGTCGAAGGGGAGGAGGCCCGCACGGGGCGGGCCTCCTGAGGGCACATCACCCACGTGGTTTCACACGCCCGGCGGCACCCGGGACGGCCGTCCCGTACCCCGGGTCAGCCGGTAGCCGGCGACTCCGGCCAGGGCGGCCAGCGCACCGCCCACCGCGGTCCACACCCACCGGTCGGACCACCAGCCGGAGGTCCAGCCGTCCTCGGGCTCGAGGTCGGCCAGCACGGCGGCCGGCGAGTCGTCCCCGTCGCCCTCCTCGCCGTCGTCGGTCTCGTTCCGCAGTGCGACACCCGGCACCAGCGGTTCCGCGAGCGAGCCGTCGACCGCCGCCGCACCGCCCATCTCCTTGGAGCCGGCACGGACTTCGACGTCCACCGGCTGACCCAGGTCGGACGCCGCGAGGTTCACCGCCGTGAGCCGGACGTAGTACGTGCCCGGCAGCGGGTCGTCGGCCCACGGCTCCGCCCAGGCGCGGACCGTGCGCAGCACGCACTTCAGCTCCACGGAGGCCGCGTCGGCCGCCGCGGTGCGGGTCTGGGCGCCGTACTGGCAGGCCTGCCGGCGGCGCAGGCCGTCGTACACGTCGACCCGCCAGGTCCCGGCGGCGTGCGTCCCGGGCAGCTTCACCGTCGCGTCGACGGTGGGACGTTGCCCCGCGTCCGCCGGGAACGACCAGTACAGGTAGTCGCCGACGGAGGCACGCGCCGTGGCGGTCTGCCCCTGCTCGAACTTTGTCGCGGTACGGAACGAGGTGCCCGCACGGGTCGGCCCGGCGGCGTCCTCGGACGCGCTGGGGGAGGGGGTGGAGTCGGCTGCCGCGGGGACCACGGCAGCGGCGGCGAGCCCGGACGCCAGCAGAGCGGCGCCCAGCAAGCGGGTGAAGCGGGTGATGCGCATCAGCTGGTCCTCCAGACCGCGAGCCGCCAGCGTGACAGCCAGCCCCAGACGAGACCGGCGAGGAAGCCCGTGAGGACCAGTGCGCCGAGCAGCCACCAGCCCCGGCCCAGGCCGAAGGAGGCCACGTCGCTCGACCCGCTCGGGCCGTCGACGACGTCGATGGTCAGTTCCAGCGGCAGGCCGGGCGTGGTCTTCACGCCGGAGCCCGGCGAGAACGAGTGGGTCACCGCCAGGCACACCGTCTCGGCGGCCGGTTTGCCGTCGTCACCGTCGTCGTCCCGTTCGGGTTCCGGGTAGCGCAGGCCGGTGGACAGGACGTCCGTGCGGCCGTTGCCGGTGGCCTCGCCGCGGACGATCTCCCGGCTGTGCACCGTGACGGCCCGCAGCAGCACGCCGTAGTCGGGGTTCACCGCCCGGTCGGCCGCCACGCTCACCGAGGCGCGCAGTTCCTGGCCCGGCAGTACGTCCACGCGGTACCAGCGCTGCTGCCCGAACTCCTCACGGTCCGTGAACAGCCCGGACTCCAGGGTCGGCGCCTTCGCGCACGAGGCGCCGCCCTCGGTCGCGACCGGTGTCACCACCGGCTCGGCCGCGCGGTCCACCAGCTCGTTCACACGGTCGGTGAGTTCGTCCTGGTGCTCGACCGAGGCGTAGGTGCCGCCGGTCGCCTCGGCGATGCAGCTGAGCTGCCGGCTCAGCTTGGCGTTCGGCACCAGGCCCAGCGTGTCGATGGTCAGGCCGATCCCCTTGGCCGCGATCTCCCGGGCGACCTCGCACGGGTCGAGCGGGGCGCAGGTGTCCTCACCGTCGCTGATCAGCACGATGCGCCGGGAACCGTTGCCGCCCTTGAAGTCGCCGGCCGCCTCCAGCAGGGCGGGGCCGATCGGGGTCCAGCCGGTCGGGCTCAGCGTGGCCACCGCCGTCTTGGCCTCGGTGCGGTCCAGCGGGCCGACCGGATAGAGCTGCGCGGTGTCCTTGCAGCCCTCCTTCCTGTCGTCGCCGGGGTAGTCGGCACCGAGGGTGCGGATCCCCAGCTCGACCTCCTCCGGCGTCGCGTCCAGCACCTCGTTGAACGCCTGCTTCGCCGCGGCCATCCGGGACTGCCCGTCGATGTCCCGGGTCCGCATCGAGCCGCTCACGTCGAGGACGAGGTCGACCTGGGGGGCGTCCCGGCCCGTGGGTTCACCGGCGGTCGCCGCGGACGGGAAGGCGAGCCCCGCCGACAGAGCGGCGAGCAGGACACCGATGCCTGCGGCCGGCCATTTTCTTCTGATCATCGGCGGATCCTATTGATCAGGGACGCCGTGTTTCAAAGCGGGGCTCCGGTGCCGGCCCTGCACGGCCCCGCCCTGAGGGGGATCGAGCAGTGGACTGGGCAGTTGTGCCCAGTCGTCCCCGGTCGTCCCCGGCGAAAGCCGCATCAGCGTCAGCGCCTTGGCGGGCAGCGGTTCGCCGCACAGTGCCGCGAGGTCCGGGGTGCGCGGCAGATCCCGTACGGCACTCTCCAACGCTGCGCGCAACGCCGGGCCGGAGCCGGTCGTGCCGGCCAGCGCGCCCGCCACCAGCGAACCGAACAGCTTGCGCCGCAGAGCCCGTTCGTCGTCCGTCACCATACGGGCGGGCAACCCGGGCGCGCGGACGCCGTGGCGGGCGAGTCGCGCGGGGCTGATCCGCAGATCGGCCAGATCGCGGTAGACCAGCCGCACCGGCTCCCCGTCCGACGCCAGCACCACCAGCAGGTTCTGGCCGTGGGCCTCCAGCGCCACGCCCACATCGAGGAGTTGCAGCCCGACCGTCAGGGCGAGCCGCGCGAACCGGGCCGTCCAGCCCGGGGAGCGGGGCAGCCCGGTCGCCGCCAGGGCCGCCACCGGCACCACCCGCTCCCCGGCCGCCGCGTACTCCTGCGGCGACTCGCGCACCACGGCCGCCAGATCGGGGGAACCGGCCGCCGCGGCACCCAGGGTGCGGGTGATGTGCAACAGCCCCCCGGTCCGCGCCGCCACCGACTCCCCGAACTCCGACAGCACCGCGGACGCGGCGACCGAACCGAGCGAGATGTCCCGCACCGAGGACGTCAGCCGCGCGCTCAACGCCGTCTTCACATGCGGCCCGTCGGGCAGTGCGAGCGTGCGCAGCGCCATCAGCGGACGCGCCGCCATCCGCTCCGCGGGCTCCCGCCTGAGCACGTGCGCCGCCTGCCAGGGATGCACCGGGATCACCACCCGCCCCCCGTCCCGCAGCCACCGGGGCCAGCTCCCCGTCACCAGACAGTCCCCGGCCGGCACCGCGACCAGCCCCAACTCCACCAGGGGCCGGTGCTCGGGTCCGTACGCCAGCTGCTCGGCCACCGAAAAACCCGGACGGGAGCGGCAGCTGGGATGAAACGGATGCCCGTCGACCACCCGCTGCTCCCACTCCCAGTCGGACCTCCCGTCCCAGGCACCCGCGCCCTCCCCGCCCCCCTCCGAAGTCCCCGCCCGGGACAGCGCCAACGAGGCGACACTGTGAGCGAGTTCGGCGGCGAAGGCGGCCGAACGCGGCACGGCGAGTTCCCCCGTCAACCGTGCGGGATCGTCGTACGCCACCCCGTCCAGCCGTACGACGGTGACGTACGCGGCGGTCGCATACGGGTCCGGGCGCGGGCCGCGCAGCCGACGGCCGTCCGCCAGCCGCAGCGTGAGCCCGTCACCGTCCGGCTCCCGGCGCACGACCCACGGCAGCGGGTCGTGCGCGAGGCCGCGCCACAACCGGGTCAGCACGGCCGCGCGGGCCCCTGGCAGCGCCGCCGCGTACCGGGGCACCAGCGCGGGCCGTACGACGGCCAACTCGTCGGCGGTTTCGGTCTCGACGGCGAAGGGACGGTGCACAGGCGGGCTCCTCGGGTACGAAAGGCGTTGCGGAACGAACAGGCCGGTCCGTGACGGACGTGCGGAGATACTGATCGCCTCCGTTTGGACCGACCGTAGGGAAACAGTGGAACGCGTGGACCTCATGCCCCCACCCGCAGACGACGACGCGGCACCCCGCGCCCACGAAACCGGCCGGCCGGCCGCCCGCGCCGACGCGTACGCCGCCGCCCCGCTCCTGAACTGCCTCCTGCGCGAGGTCGCACAACCGGTGCCGGACGGCGAGGCCGAGGACAGGGACGAGGACACGGACCGGGACCGGGAACGAGAGCCGGGCGCCCCCCGGACGTACCGCCTGCCGGGCACCCACCGCCTGCTGCGCGTCCACGGCACCCGCCGCAGCCCCACCGCACCCGAGGTCCGCGCGCAGGACGGCACCTGGCACCGCCTCGGCCATCCGGAACTGGTCGAACTGGTCGCCGAGGAGCTGCGCCGGCACACCGGCGTGCCCAACCGGGAACTGGCGGCCGAGATGACCGACAGCCGCGACACGGTGGCCGCGCTGCTCACCGCACGGGCAGGCGCCGTCCCGCCCGCCGACCCCTACCTGCGCTCCGAGCAGTCCCTGCTCACCGGCCACACCCACCACCCCGCCCCCAAGGCCCGCGGCGCTGGCCCCGCGGCGAGCTGGCTGCCGTACGCGCCGGAGGCGTACGCGCGTTTCCCGCTGACGCTGCTCGGCGTGCGCGAGGACACGGTCGTGGAGGAGGGCGACACGACGTCCCTGGACCACCTGGGCACCGCCCCGCCCGGCTACCGCCTCCTGCCCGCCCACCCCTGGCAGCTGGAGCTGGCGGCCAGGAGCCTGGCCCCCGCGTTCGCCGACGGCCGCCTGATCCGGCTGGGCACGACCGCGTTCCCGGTATGGCCCACCGCCGCGATCCGCACCGTGTACACGCCCGCGCGGGACCTGTTCCTGAAGTTCAGCCTGGACGTGCGCATCACCAACGACGTCCGCCGTCTGTGGCGCCACGACCTGCTGAGGCTGAGCAGGACCGATCGGGCCACGAGCGAGGCCTTCGCCGCCTCGGCCACGGCCGACGCCCCCGCGGCCTGGCTCAGCGACCGCGGTTACCGCACCGCGGACTTCGCCTTCGAGGAACTGGCCGTACTGGTCCGCGACGGCCTGCACGCCCACCTGCTCCCCGGCACGACCCCGCACCTGGCCGCAGCCCTGCCGGAGGACTACGAGGGCAACCCGCTGGCCACCACCCCCACCCCCGCCGCCTGGTGGAAGGCCTACCTGGCCCAGGTCGTCCCCCCGGTGCTGCGGGCCTTCGCCCGGCACGGCGTCGTGGTCGAGGCCCACCTGCAGAACACCCTGATCGCCGTCGGCACCGACGGCATGCCCGTACAGGCCCTGTACCGGGACGCGGAAGGCGTGAAACTGCTCCCGGAGGTGACGAGGGAAGCGGGCTGGGAGCGCCTCGTCTACTGCCTGATCGTCAACCACCTGACGGACATCGGGTCCGCCCTGACCGAACACCACCCGGGCTTCACCCCGTGGCCCGCGGCCCGCCGGGAGCTCTCCCGCCACCTCCTCCCGGAGACCCGGGCCCTCCTCACCGCCCCCACCCTCCCCGCCAAAACCAACCTCCTGCTCCGCTGGACCCACGCCGACGGAGCCTCGGCCCGCTACGTGCCGGTCCCCAACCCCCTGGCGGAGCCGTAGGCGCCGGCGGTTCGTACGCCGGCGCCCTCAGGGATCCTTTCCCTGGGCCCGCCCGGGTCGCACGGTCCGGCACCGCGCCCCGCCGCGGTGCCGGAGAGCCCTGGTGGCTCCGCTGCGAGGGCTCTCCGGTGCCTTGCGACGCACGGCACCGGACCACGCGACCCGACCGGACGCTCGGAGCGAAAGGACCCCTTGCTCCGGCGGCGTACCACGTGCGGGCGCAGTGGGCCGTCGGGTGCGGTGGGGTCGTCGAAGTCCCCGGCCGGGTTCCGGGCCATGCCGATGCGGCGCGTCACCGCCCGCGGACGGAGGGCGCCGGCCGTGGTGACAGCATCACTGCGGGACCCCGGTAGTGCTGGTGCCACTCGGTCATCGGGTTGCTGGACCAGGCACCGGACCTGCGGCTGTCGGAGGCGCACGCGGTGCCGGCGCCCCACCCCGTCCCGTGCCGGGCGGCGAAGGCCGCGTTCACCTGCTTCCGCAGGGCAGCGCGCAGGGTGGCGCGGTCGACGGACAGGTGCCGCACCCGGCGCAGCGTCGCCCCGCTTCCTCCGCGCTCCGCAGCGACCGGCATGGGCACCCTCCCCCGTTCGTCCCGGGGCCCGATGCGCCGGGAAACGCAGAAACCGGTACGCCCCCCGCCGCGGCGCCGTTCATCCGCCCGGGCCGGTCCGTCAGCGGCGCTGAGCTGCTCGGTCTCCTCCGGACAGCAGCACAGCGGCGCACGGGTACGTCCCTCCGCCCCGCCCGGTGGGTACTGAAAAGGCCTGAGCGGGACACACGTAGAGGCGGAACACACGTAGAGGCGGGACAGACGGCAGGCAGCGGTGCGTACGACACGGGGCGCCGCGTGGCGAGAGGGACGAGGTGGGCGATGCGCGCACTGACCGTGCGACCCGGAGAGAAGGATTCCCTGGAGGTACGGGAGCTGCCCGACCCCGCCCCGGCTGCCGGCGAACTGCTGGTGCGGGGCCTGGCGGTGGGAGTGTGCGGAACGGACAGGGAGATCGTCCGAGGCGAGTACGGCTGGGCCCCCGCGGGCCGGGAGCGGCTGGTCCTGGGGCATGAGTCCCTCGGGCGGGTGCGGCAGGCGCCGCCCGGCAGCGGGTTCTCGGCCGGTGACCTTGTCGCCGGGGTGGTGCGCCGACCGGACCCCGAACCGTGCGGGGCCTGCGCCCGCGGGGAGTTCGACATGTGCCGCAACGGCCGCTACACCGAACGCGGTATCAAGGAGACCGACGGCTATGGCGCCCAGGTGTGGTGCGTGGAAGCCGGCTACGCGGTGAGGCTGGAGCCGCGTCTGGAGCGCGCCGGTGTGCTGATGGAACCGGCCACCGTGGTGGCGAAGGCGTGGGAGCAGGTCGAGCGGGTCGGTGGCCGTTCGTGGTTCGAGCCGCGTCGCGTCCTGGTGACGGGAGCGGGGCCCATCGGGCTGCTGGCCGCCCTGCTGGGGGCACAGCGCGGCCTGGAGGTGCATGTCCTCGACCGGGTGACCGAGGGACTCAAGCCCGCGCTGGTACGGGAGTTGGGCGCGACCTACCACGCGCAGGACGCCGAGCAGGTCGTCTCCGCCGTGTGCCCGGACGTCGTCATCGAAGCCACGGGTGCGAACGAGCCCGTCCTCGCCTCGCTGACGGGTACCGCGTCCTACGGGGTGGTGTGCCTGACCGGTGTGTCGCCCGCCGGCCGCAGGACGACCGTGGACGCGGGCGCCGTCAACCGGGAGATCGTGCTGCAGAACGACGCGGTGGTGGGCTCGGTCAACGCCAACCTGCGTCACTACCGCCAGGCTGCCGACGCCCTGGCGCAGGCCGACCTGTCATGGCTCGAGCGCCTGATCACCCGGCGGGTGCCGCTGGAGCGCGCAGAGGAGGCTTTCACGCCGCAACCGGACGACGTCAAGGTGGTCGTCGAGCTGTAGGCGGCACTGTCCGAAGGAGAGCTCCGGATGTCTCACCACACTGCTCCACTGGTCGTCGTCATGGGCGTGTCGGGTTCGGGAAAGACCACCGTGGGCCAACTGCTGGCACGGCACCTCGGTGTCCCTTACGCCGAGGGGGACGACTTCCACCCCGCACCCAACGTGGCGAAGATGCGAGCGGGGCACCCGCTCGATGACGAGGACCGCCGCCCCTGGCTGCACGAGATCACACGATGGCTGGTCGGCCATGCCGACAGCGGCGGAGTGGTGACGTGCTCGGCGCTCAAGCGGGGCTACCGCGACCAGCTGGCCTCTGCCGTGCCGCACGTCTTCTTCCTCCACCTCGATGGCTCGCCCGAGCTGATCGCGGCACGGATCAACGCGCGGCAGGGTCACTTCATGTCGCCCGCTCTGCTCCGTACGCAGTTCGCCGACCTCGAACCGCTGGGCGACGGTGAAGCGGGCGCGGCCGTCCCGATCGACGGAACGCCGCAGGAGACCGCTGCCCTCGCTCATGCCGCCGTCACCTCTTCCTGAGCCGTGCCCGGCCCTCTGCGTGCCGCACGCACTGCGGGCGCCGAACCCTGTACGGGCCGTCCCTCGTCGGCGGGACGACCGAGGAGCCAGGTCGTCCGGTGGGCCGTCCTCGGCGCCGAGCCGCCCTGCCCCGTGGCCGAACGGCCCTGCAGCGGCACGCCCGCAGGCGTGGCTCGAACGCGCGTCCGTCGCACCTCCCCGGTTGTTCCGGGCCGGGAACATCCGGATTCGGCACCGAAAAAACGGAACCATACGCATCCAACCGGCTGGTTGGGGTCGAAAAACGGACATGAAGCTGCAAGACGAACTTCCGGTCGACCACCACCTGGCGACCGTCTACCGCTACGGTGCCGCCTTCTGCGGCCTCGTCCTGCTCGCCTTCGCCGGCCTCGGCTTCGCCGACGCGCTCAGTCCCTTCAGCACGTCGGGAAACACGATCGCCGGCATGACCACCAACGTCGCGCTCAGCGTCATCTCCACCGTGGTGGGGCTGGCGCTGCTCGTCGGCGCCGCCATCGGCGGCAACTTCGCCTCCACCCTCAACATGACGGTGGGCGGGCTGTTCGTGCTGAGCGGCTTCGCCCACACCTTCGTGCTGGGTCGCCCCGCCAACATCCTGGACTTCGGCATGAGCAACGTGATCTTCAGCTACGTCATGGGACTGCTCATCGCGACGTTCGGCATGTACGGCCGGGTCTCCAGCAAGCTGTCCCACGACAACCCCTACTGGCAGCGCAGGCACTCCGACCGGGCGGCCCGGGAAGCGCAGGCTGCCTCACCGCGGGACGCGGGGCAGCAGTCACTGCCCCGGGCCGGGAGCCGGGACTCCCGGGGCGGACGCACCTCGCTCCGGTGACGCCGTGGACGAGCCGGCGCGGGGCGCGTGCCTCGCCGAGGGGGTGCCGTCGCCCCTGTGGGGGCAGGCGGCACCACGGCGGTCCGGGGCCGGCTACCTGGCCCCGTCGAGGGCGGCGAGCGCCTGCGCCCAGCGGACGTACTTCAGCTCGGCGAGGTCCGCCACGGTCCTGACCCCGAACGCCTCCTGGAGCAGCTCGCCGTCACGGTCGGAGACCCCCTTCAGCGCGGCTACCGGGGCGGTCATGATCTCGGGCAGGCTCTTGTCCGCCCATGCCTTGTCCAGCACCTTGTCCAGGTCGATCGAAGCCATGTGTGACATCCTCCAGAGCGTCGGATCCGCTGCGTGCGCGGAACTTCTACAAACATGTAGAACCATAGGGCGGGTCTGTGCGGGAAAGGACCTGCTCCGGGCGGGCGTGCCAAGAAAGGCCGAAACCGGCCTCTTGGGCTGGCCGACTTCGTGCCCCGGCCGCCTGCTGTCGTCCCTCGGCGCCGCTCGGTGTCCCGCCCGCGGGCCGGGGAAGGCGCCGGGCGGCCTTTTTGCGCCTCCTTTACAGTGGAGGGAGAGGCGGGCAAGCCTGCTTCCGGCCACCGTCGTCACAGGTGGCCCGCGCGTTGTGAGAAGGAGCGGCGTTCCCCTGATGGGTGAGCCTCCCGGCACCGCCCGTGCCCTGCCCCGTCCGCCGTCCGTGAGCGCGGGACCGGGGGAGGCACGATGACCGAGGTCCTGCTGCTTCTGCTGGCCCTCCTGCTGACCCTGGCCTGTGCGATGTTCGTCGCCGCCGAGTTCTCCCTGACCACAGTCGAGCGGAGCGATCTGGAACGCGCCTGTGAGGCCGGCGAGCGCGGCGCGGAGGGCGCGCTGAAGGCCGCCCGCCGCCTGACCCTCCAGCTGTCGGGCGCCCAGCTCGGCATCACCGTGACCTCCCTGGTGATCGGCATGCTCGCCGAGCCTTCGCTCGCGGCGCTGCTGCGCGGTCCGCTCCGGGAGATCGGTCTGGGCGCCGCCGCCTCGCCGGTGGCGACCGTGCTGGGCGTGGGGGTGTCCACCGTCGTGCTGATGGTCGTCGGCGAGCTGGTGCCCAAGAACTGGGCGATCTCCCGGCCGCTGGCGGTCGCCAAGGTGGTGGCCGGACCGCAGCGCGGCTTCACCGCCGCTTTCGGTCCGTTCATCCGGCACCTGAACGGCACCGCGAACCGTGTCGTACGCCGCATCGGGATGGAGCCCACCGAGGAGCTGGCCTCCGCCCGCAGCTCCGAGGAGCTGGTCGCGCTCGCCCGGCATTCGGCCGCCGAGGGGGCGCTGGAGGAGGACGCGGCCGAGCTGTTCGTCCGTACGCTCCACCTGAACGAACTGACCGCGGAGAACGTGATGACACCGCGCGTCGACGTCAAGGCGCTGGAGGTGCACGCGACGGCCGCGGACGCCGCCAACCTCACCCACGCCACCGGCCTCTCCCGCTTCCCCGTCTACCGCGACAGCCTGGACGAGGTCGTCGGCACCGTCCACATCCGCGACGTCCTCGCCCTGGAACCGGAGCGGCGCGCCGTCACGCCGGTCACCGAGCTGGCCACCGAGCCCCTGCTGGTGCCCGACAGCCTCACGGCCGACCGGCTGCTGGAACGGCTTCGGGTGACCCGCACCATGGCCGTGGTCATCGACGAGTACGGCGGTACGGCGGGCGTGGCGACGGTCGAGGACATCGTCGAGGAGGTCGTGGGCGAGGTACGCGACGAGCACGACCCCTTCGAGACACCCGACCTGGTGCCCGCGCCCGCCACCGGGGACGGCCGTGCGGTGTGGGAGGCGGACGGCAGCGTACGCATCGACCAGCTGGCCGGCATAGGGCTCACCCCGCCCGAGGGTCCGTACGAGACCGTGGCCGGGCTGGTCGCCACCCGCCTGGCCCGTATCCCCGCCGAGGGCGACGCCCTCGACCTCGACGGCTGGCGGCTGGACGTCCTGGAACTGGAGCACCACCGCGCCGACCGGGTCCGCATCACCCAACCGGTCCGCGTCCCGGCGCAGCCGCGGGAGGAGTCCCGATGACCGCCCTCCAGCTCGCCCTCGGCGTCCTGATGGTGCTGGTCAACGCCTTCTTCGTCGGCGCCGAGTTCGCCCTGATCTCGGTGCGCCGCAGTCAGATCGAGCCCCGCGCCCACGCGGGCAACAAACGGGCGCGGATGACCCTGTGGGGTCTGGAACACCTGTCCCCGATGATGGCCACCGCCCAGCTCGGCATCACCGCGTCCTCGCTGGTACTGGGCGCGGTCGCCGAACCGGCCATCGCGCACCTGCTCGAGCCCGGCTTCGAGGCGGCCCGCATACCGGACGGCCTGGTGCACCCGATCGCGTTCGTCATCGCGCTCGGCCTGGCGACGTACCTGCACATGCTGATCGGCGAGATGGTCCCGAAGAACATCGCGCTGGCCGCCCCGGCCGCCACCGCGCTGCTGCTGGGGCCGCCGCTGGTGGCCGTCACCCGGGCGCTCAAGCCGGTCGTCTTCGGCATCAACGCCTTCGCCAACGTCCTGCTGAAACTGCTGCGCGTCGAACCGAAGGACGAGGTCGCGTCCGTCTTCACCGACGACCAGCTGGTCCGCATGGTCGTCGACTCCAGCGAGGCCGGCCTGCTCTCACCCGCCGACGGCGAACGGCTGCGCGACGCGCTGGAACTGGGCACCCGGCCGGTGGGCGAGATCCTCGTCCCGGCCCGGCGGATGCACACCGTCGAGGACACCGTCACCCCGGCGCGGCTGGAACGGGTGGCGGCGGAGGCGGGCTACTCCCGGTTCCCGGTCACGGGCCAGGACGGCGGTCTCCTGGGGTACCTGCACATCAAGGACACCCTCGGCCCCACCGACCGCGACCAGCCCTTCCCGCGCGGTGCGCTCCACCCGGTCACCCGGGTCCGCATCGACACACCGCTGGACGACACCCTCACCGCCCTGCGCACCGACGGCAGTCACCTCGCCGCCGTCCTCGGCGAGGGCGACAAGGTGATCGGCGTCGTCACGATGGAGGACGTCCTGTCGGAACTGGTCGGACCGGCGGCTCCGGCCGCCCCGTGACCCCGCCCCGCCCCGGCCCGGTCGCCGGACGTCACGCTCGGTTACTATGCTCACTTCCTACCGAAGGCACCAGGACCGATGCTGGCCGAGCGCCGGGAGTTCTCCATGGATCATGAGGCTGTCGAGTCGAGCGGCCCGGGAACACGATGAGAAAGGTGACCGCGACCCGCTACATCGCACCCCTGCACTCCGGCGGCTCCGTCCCCGGCATCGTCGAGGCCGACGACAGCGGGACGTACGTCGTGAAGTTCACGGGGTCCGCGCAGGGGCGCAAGGCGCTGGTGGCCGAGGTGATCGTCGGGGAGCTGGCGCGTGCGCTGGGACTGCGGTTCCCGGAGCTGGTGCTGGTGGACTTCGATCCGGTGATCGCCGGCAGCGAGCCGCACCAGGAGGTGCGGGAGCTGCACGAGGCCAGCGCCGGGACCAACCTCGGCATGGACCACCTGCCGGGGGCGCGGGACTTCACCCCCGAGGTCGCCGAGGCGTTTCCCGTCGACCCGGTGGAGGCAGGGCGGATCGTCTGGCTCGACGCCCTCACGGTGAACGTGGACCGGACCGTGCACTCCTCCAACCTGATGGTCTGGCCGACGCTCGGCGTGGCGGAGCCCCGGTTGTGGCTCATCGACCACGGGGCCGCGCTCGTCTTCCATCACCGCTGGGACGCCTCCGACCCGGCGAAGGCGTACGACTTCCGCCACCATGCCCTCGGTGGCCACGGGCCCGACGTCCGCGCCGCCGACACCGAGCTCGCACCCCGGGTGACCGAGGAACTGCTGCGTTCCCTCACGGCCGAGGTCCCCGACGCCTGGCTCGCCGGTGACCCCGACTTCGCGACGCCCGGCGCGGCCCGCGAGGCGTACGTGAGGTATCTGGGGGCGCGGGTACGGGCCTCGGCGGCCTGGCTGCCGACCGACTTTCCCGGCGCGGAGGAACTGGCCGCGGAGAACGCCCGCCGCGCCGCCCGCTCCCGGCAGGGGCGCCCGGCCTGGCTCAAGAACGTTCCCGATCTGCACGGCAGACCCGCGGCGGAGCAGGACTGGTCGGCGCACCTGGGGTGACCGGCGGCCCGGGGCGCGCCCCCCCCCGGGGGCGGGCGGCCCCGGGCACCGCGGCCCCCCCGCGGGG
>NZ_JAPJDM010000009.1:0-43759 GCF_026242095.1 Streptomyces sp. NEAU-W12 | reverse complement strand
GCCCGCCCCCCCCGGCGGGGCCGCCCCCCCCGGGCCGCCGGACTCCGGGCGAGTGCCGTACGTGTCAGCCCTTGAGGTGCTCGTAGGCCGGCAGGGTGAGGAAGTCGGCGTAGTCCTCGTCCAGGGCGACCGTCAGCAGCAGGTCGTGGGCCTGCTGCCAGCGGCCCGCCGCGTAGGCCTCCTCGCCCAGCTCTCCGCGGATGTCCGACAGCTCCCCGGCCGCGACCCTGCGGACCAGCTCCGCGGTGACCGGCTCGCCGTTGTCGAGGACGACACCGGCGTTGATCCACTGCCAGATCTGCGAACGGGAGATCTCGGCGGTGGCCGCGTCCTCCATCAGATTGAAGATGGCCACCGCGCCGAGGCCGCGCAGCCATGCCTCGATGTAACGGACGCCCACCTGCACGGCGTTGACCAGACCCGCGTACGTCGGCGCCGCCTCCAGGGAATCGATCGCGATCAGGTCGGCGGCCCTGACGTCGACGTCCTCGCGCAGCCGGTCCTTCTGGTTCGGCCGGTCGCCGAGCACCCGGTCGAAGGACTCCAGGGCGATCGGGACCAGGTCCGGGTGGGCGACCCAGGAGCCGTCGAAGCCGTCGTTCGCCTCGCGGTCCTTGTCGGCGCGCACCTTCTCGAACGCGACCTTGTTGACCTCCGGGTTCCGGCGGGACGGGATGAAGGCCGCCATGCCGCCGATCGCGTGTGCGCCCCGCCTGTGGCAGGTGCGCACGAGGAGTTCGGTGTACGCCCGCATGAACGGGGCCGTCATGGTGACCGCGTTGCGGTCCGGCAGGACGAACCTCGCGCCGCCGTCCCGGAAGTTCTTGACGATGGAGAACAGGTAGTCCCAGCGCCCGGCGTTCAGCCCGGAGGCGTGGTCGCGCAGTTCGTAGAGGATCTCCTCCATCTCGTACGCGGCCGTGATCGTCTCGATGAGGACGGTGGCGCGCACGGTGCCCCGGGGGATGCCCGCACAGTCCTGTGCGAAGACGAACACGTCGTTCCACAGGCGGGCTTCGAGGTGGGACTCCGTCTTCGGGAGGTAGAAGTACGGGCCCTTGCCGAGGTCGATCAGACGCCGGGCGTTGTGGAAGAAGTACAGCCCGAAGTCGACCAGGGCACCGGGCACCCGGCCGCCGTCGATGTCGGTGAGGTGGCGCTCGTCCAGGTGCCAGCCGCGCGGGCGCATGACGACCGTCGCCAGTTCCCGGTCCGGGCGCAGGGCGTAGGACCTGCCGGACGACGCGTCGGTGAAGTCGATGGTCCGGGCGTAGGCGTCGATCAGGTTGAGCTGGCCGAGGACCACGTTCTCCCAAGTGGGAGCGGAGGCGTCCTCGAAGTCCGCGAGCCACACCTTCGCGCCCGAGTTGAGGGCGTTGACGGTCGTCCTGCGGTCGGTGGGGCCGGTGATCTCGACCCGGCGGTCGTTCAGGGCCTCGGGGGCCGGAGCCACCCTCCAGGAGTCGTCCGCGCGGACGGCGGCCGTCTCGGGGAGGAAGTCGAGCGTGCGCGTACGGGCGATCTCGGCACGGCGCTCCGCGCGGCGGGCGAGGAGTTCGTCCCGCCGGGGCGTGAACCGCCGGTGCAGCTCGGCCACGAAGGTGAGGGCCGCCTCGGTGAGGACCTCCTCCTGCCGGGGCAGGGGCTCGGCGTCGACGATGGCCAGCGGGGGCGGCGCTGGTGCGGACATCAGCTGTCACTTCCTTCGGCGGGCAGGCGCCGGGTGCCGGTCGGCCCGGGTACGGCGGGGGCGCCCGGGGGAGGGGCGGGGGGAGGGCGCTCCGGCGTGCGGACAGGTTTGTGGATAGTAGTTTCCTTATCGTGGAACTTCAATGGTTTGTTGATGTCGGGGCGTCTCGGACCGTGCGGGCGGCAGCCGCTCACTCGAGGTGACCCAGATCCTCCTCCGTGTCGATGTCGTAGGCCTCGGCCACGTCCCCGCACTCGACGAGGGAGATCGCGTCCGCGTGCTCCTTCAGGTAGGCGCGTGCCCCCCGGTCGCCGGTCGCGGCCGCGGCCACGCCGGTCCAGTGCGCGGCCCCGAACAGCACGGGGTGGCCGCGCACGCCGGCGTAGGCCGCCGAGAGCAGGGCGTCCTGGAGAGGGGCGTCCCGCGCCTCCCGTGCCGTGTGTGCGGCGAGTACCCGCGCGACCGCCTGCGGACCGATGCCGGGCTGGTCGACCAGCAGGACCACGGCGGCCCGCACCCGCGTACCGGCCAGCGAGGCGAGTCCGGCCCGCAGGGACGAGCCCATGCCCTGCTCCCAGTCCGGGTTGTCGACGAGCACGCAGTCCGCCAGCGCGGCGCGTGCGCGTACCTCGTCCGCCCGCGCGCCGAGCACCACGTGCACGCGCTCGCAGCCGCCCGCGCGCAACGCCCGTACCGCGTGTTCCACCAGCGGCCGTCCCCGGTGGGGCAGCAGCGCCTTGGGGCGGCCGCCCAGCCGCCGGCCGCCCCCCGCCGCGAGCAGCAGCCCCGCCACCTGTCCCGTGGCCCGTCCCGAGTCCGGGCTCGTCCGACCTGTCGTCATGGGTTCTGCATACCTCAACGCCCCGCGGACCGCCGCCGGATGCCGGGGGGACACGGCGGGTGGCGCGGGGTGGCGCGGCGAGTGCAGGGGAGAGGGCGGGGCGGGCGGCAGGGAGGAAGAGGGAGGAAGGGGGTGGAAACGGGACGGATGTGGGGAGCGGGGAGGGGCGCATCCGGCCGGCGGTGTCACGCTGTGGAGCAGGATGATGACGTAGCGGACTGGCGCGGAGGGGGTGGGGTGGCGTTTACTGGCGCGCACCGGGCGACGGGGCGGTGGGGCCGACGGGGGGCGCGCCACCGCGTGCGAGGGGGAGGACTGGAGTGCGGAGCGCAGAGCAGCGGCATGCGGCCGGCAGTCGAAAGGACGATCCGCGGGTGGCGGAGCTGCGCTCCGCCGTGGCCCGGCTGCGCCGTCAACTGGCAGCCCATCCCGCGGAGTTCCCCGACCGGACCATCGCGGAGGACGAACTCGCGGCACTGGACGCCCACGCGGCCGGCGGCCGTCCCGAGGTTCCCCGGTTACGCCGTTCCCTGCTGCTGATCGCCGGCGCGATCGGCTCGGTGAGCGCGCTGGGGCGGGGGCTCGGCGAAGTGCGGGACGCGGTGGATCTGTTCGGGCCGTCCCCCCGGGCTTGACGCACACCTGTGCGCACGCCTCCCGGAAGGGGGCGTGCGCGGGCGCTGTGGTCGCGGTGGGCGACCGGTTCGAGCCGGGCCGGGTCAGACCGCCGGGCCGCCGCCCGGGGCGGTGAGCACCTCGGAGAGTTCCGTCGCCACCTGCTGGAGCACCGGCACGATCCGTTCCGTCGCCGCCTTTGTGACCCGCCCCGCGGGACCGGAGATCGAGAGGGCGGCCGGGGTGGGGGAGCCGGGTACGGAGACGGCGAGGCAGCGCACGCCGATCTCCTGCTCGTTGTCGTCGACGGCGTAGCCCCGGCGGCGCACCTCCTCGAGCGCGGCCAGGAAACCCTCCGGTGTGGTGATGGTCCTGTCCGTCGCCGCGGGCATCCCGGTACGGGCGAGCAGTGCCCGTACCTCCTGGGGCGGAAAGCCGGCCAGCAGGGCCTTGCCCACGCCGGTGGAGTGCGGCAGGACGCGGCGGCCGACCTCGGTGAACATCCGCACGGAGTGCTTGGACGGCGCCTGCGCGACGTACACGACCTCGTCCCCGTCGAGCAGTGCCATGTTGGCCGTCTCGCCGGTCTCCTCCACCAGGCGGGCCAGGTGCGGGCGCGCCCAGGTGCCCAGCAGCCGGGAGGAGGACTCGCCGAGCCGGATCAGGCGCGGGCCGAGCGCGTACCGGCGGTTGGGCTGCTGGCGTACGTAACCGCACGTGACCAGGGTGCGCATCAGGCGGTGGATGGTCGGCAGGGGCAGCCCGCTGCTCGCCGACAGTTCGCTGAGGCCGACCTCGCCGCCCGCGTCCGCCATCCGCTCGAGAAGGTCGAAGGCGCGCTCGAGGGACTGCACGCCGCCGCCCGGGGCGGACCGGGCGGAGTCGTGGGTGCGGGCGCTGGACGTCGGCACGACGCGTTCCTTTCGGGCTGGCGGGAAGGGCAGAAGCCTACCCGGCGGTCGACCGACTGCCTGTCTGCGCGTTCACACATCCCTGCGTTCACGCATTCCGTTTGACGGAATGCTAATTCCGCTTCATGGAGCAGTCCAGAGGACGGCCGTCGGTACCCGTGCGCGCGGCGTGCCCTTGACGGCATCGAAGCGGGAGTGAACACTCCTTCAACAGAACGTTGAAACAATGGCCACGTGGCTCAGCCGCGGAGGCTCGGGAGGGTGCGGGTGTCCGACGTCGAACTGGTGCTGCGCTCGACGCGCGTCATCACTCCCGAGGGGACGCGCGCCGCGTCGGTCGCCGTGGCCGGCGGCACGATCACGGCCGTCCTGCCGTACGGGGCACCCGTCCCCGGGGCGGCCCGCCTGACGGACCTCGGCGACGACATCCTGCTGCCCGGCCTGGTCGACACCCACGTGCACGTCAACGACCCGGGCCGCAGCGAGTGGGAGGGATTCTGGACCGCCACCCGCGCGGCGGCGGCCGGGGGCGTGACCACGCTCGTCGACATGCCGCTCAACTCCCTCCCGCCGACGACGACAACCGGCCATCTGCGTACCAAGCGGCAGGCCGCCGCCGGCCGGACCCATGTCGACGTCGGCTTCTGGGGCGGCGCCCTGCCCGGCAACGTCGAGGACCTGCGCCCGCTGCACGAGGCCGGCGTCCTCGGCTTCAAGGCGTTCCTGTCGCCGTCCGGCGTCGACGAGTTCCCGCACCTCGGACAGGACCAGCTGGCCCGCACCCTGGCGGAGACCGCCGCCTTCGACGGGCTGCTGATCGTGCACGCCGAGGACCCCGGCCGCCTCGACGCGGCCCCCCGGCCCGGCGGCCCGAAGTACGCCGACTTCCTCGCCTCCCGCCCGCCCCAGGCCGAGAGCACCGCCATCGCCCGGCTCCTGGCGCAGGCGAAACGCCTCGACGCGCGCGTGCACATCCTGCACCTGTCCTCCGGCGACGCGCTGCCGCTGATCGCGCAGGCCAAGTCCGACGGGGTGCGCGTCACCGTCGAGACCTGCCCCCACTACCTGACCCTCACCGCCGAGGAGGTCCCGGACGGCGCCAGCGAGTTCAAGTGCTGCCCGCCCATCCGCGAAGCCGCCAACCGGGGCCCGCTCTGGCAGGCGCTGGCGGACGGCGTCATCGACTGCGTGGTCACCGACCACTCCCCGTCCACCGCCGACCTCAAGACGGCCGACTTCGCCACCGCCTGGGGCGGCATCTCCGGCCTCCAGCTCAGCCTGCCCGCCGTCTGGACCGAGGCCCGCGAACGGGGACACGGCCTGGAGGACGTCGTGCGCTGGATGTCGACGCGCACGGCGGGACTCGCCGGCCTCGACGACCGCAAGGGCGCCATCGCGCCCGGCCGCGACGCCGACTTCGCCGTCCTGGCCCCCGACGACACCTTCACCGTCGACCCGGCGGGGCTCCAGCACCGCAACCGCGTGACGGCGTACGCGGGCAGGACCCTGCACGGCGTCGTGAAGTCCACCTGGCTGCGCGGCCGGCGCATCATGGCCGACGGCGAGTTCACCGCACCGCAGGGCCGGCTGCTGACCCGCGCCTCCTGACCCGGGTATCCCCCGGTCTCCGGTCCCCGGCCCTCGACTACCGACCCCGCTCCCCGAAAGGAAGGACCGGATCATCGTGACCGCGCAGCACGCATCCCCCGCACCCCGCTTCACCGGCGACGCGCGTCCCTACGTCGGCGGTGACCCGTACGCGGACTACCGCACCGCCGACTTCCCCTTCACGCAGCTCACCGACCTCGCCGACCGCCGGCTCGGCGCCGGTGTCGTCGCCGCCAGCGACGAGTTCTTCGCCGAGCGCGAGAACCTGCTGCTGCCCGGTCGTGCCGTGTTCGACCCCGAACTCTTCGGACACAAGGGCAAGATCATGGACGGCTGGGAGACCCGGCGCCGCCGCGGCTCCCGTGCCGGGCACCCCTGGCCGGCGGCGGAGGACCACGACTGGGCGCTGATCCGCCTCGGCGTGCCCGGAGTCGTCCACGGCATCGTCGTCGACACCGCACACTTCCGCGGCAACCACCCCCGGGCCGTGTCGGTCGAGGGTGCCTCGGTGCCCGGCTCCCCGGCACCGGAAGAACTGCTGTCGGGCGAGGTGACGTGGACGACGCTGCTGCCGCGCACCCCGGTGGGCGGCCACGCGGCCAACGGCTTCGCCGTACCGGCCGGCCCGCGCTTCACCCACCTGCGCCTGTCCCAGCACCCCGACGGAGGCATCGCGCGCCTGCGCGTGTACGGCGAGGCCGCCCCGGACCCGGTGTGGCTGGAGGCCCTGGGCACCTTCGACGTCGTCGCCCTGGAGAACGGCGGCCGGGTCGAGGACGCGTCCGACCGCTTCTACTCACCGCCCGCGAACACCATCGGGCCCGGCCGCTCCCACCGGATGGACCACGGCTGGGAGACCCGGCGCCGCCGCGACCAGGGACACGACTGGATCCGCTACCGGCTCGCGGGCCAGGCGCAGATCCGCGCCCTCGGGATCGACACCGCGTACCTGAAGGGCAACAGCGCCGGCTGGGCGGCGGTCTCGGTACGGGACACGGAGCACGGCAGAGCCGAAGGGCAGGGCGGGGGCGGCGGCTGGCGGGAGATCCTGCCCCGGACCCGTTTGCAGCCCGACACCAACCACCGCTTCGTCCTCCCCGCCCCGGCGATCGGCACGCACGCGCGGGTGGACGTCTTCCCCGACGGGGGCATCTCCCGGCTGCGCCTGTTCGGATCACTGACCGAGCAGGGCTCGGCCGCCCTGGCCGCCCGCCACCGGGAACTGGGCGGCTGACCCGCCGGGGCCGCCCGGCAGCGGTCAGGCGGCGGGTCACGCCGGTCAGGCCACGTGGCCGCCGTCCACCGCGAACTCCGCGCCGGTGACGTACGCGGCACCGCCCAGGTGGACGATCGCGGCGGCCACCTCGCCGGCCGTGCCGAAGCGGCCGACGGCGGTCATCGCGGCCCGAGCGGGGGCGTGGGGACCGTCCGCCGGGTTCGTGCCGGTACCGGAACGTTCACGGGTCGTCCTCAGCCGGATTTCCCGCTCTCCGCCGCGGCGAGCAGGGCGATGCCCAGGACCAGGAGGGCGACGCCGGCGTAGAGCTCGAAACCCTCCAGGAAGTCCAGCCGCCTCACCACACCCAGGTTCCAGTCGGTGAACCCGTTCACCAGGCTCGCGGCGCCCTGCAGCAGGGCGATGAACCCAAGAATCCCCAGCAGTTTCTTCATGGGCCCGACGATCGCCGAGCACCGCACGCGTGTGCATCGGCCGCCGGGCGCGAGCCCGGCGGCGAAGGTCTGTGTTTTCGTACGCGGAACACGCCGAAGGTCTGCGGCCGTACGACTTCGGTAGCCGATCCGGACCGGAGCAGGACGGACCGGGCGGCCTCTGCATAGGTTTGACGACCGTGATCAGAGCTGACAAGACGGTGCGGACGGCCTCGGTGTTCACGGGAGCACGATGGCTCCATCCGTCAGCCCTCCTCCACGAACTCGACCGGGACCCCGGCGCAGACCGCGTCCCCGACCTCGACGCCGCTTCCGAGCCCGCCCGTTCCGCGCGGCGCCCCCGACGTCCCCGGCGCACCGCGCGGGACTGGGTGGTCGACTTCGCCTGCTTCCTGCTGGCCGTGCTCGTGGGCCTGGCGGGCCTCGAGTTCCTGGTGGCGAATCCCGACGTTCCGCGCGCGCTGGTTCGCGGGGACCAGGTGCTCGGCGCGCTGTCCTGCGCCGCGCTCTGGCTGCGCCGCCGCTGGCCGGTCGGCCTGGCCGCGGTGATGGTGCCGGTCAGCCAGATCTCGGAGACGTCCGGCGGCGTGGCCCTGATCGCCCTGTTCGGCCTCGCGGTGCATCGTCCCCTCAGGTACATGATCTGGGTCGCCTGCGCCCATCTCGTGGCGGCCCCGCTCTACTACTGGTGGCGCCCCGACCCCGAACTGCCCTATGTCGCGGCGGTTGCCCTCACCGTGCTGCTGACGGGCGTGTGCGTCGGCTGGGGCATGTTCGTCCGGTCCAAGCGGCAGTTGCTGCTGAGCCTGAGGGACCGGGCCCGCCGGGCCGAGACGGAGGCACGGCTGCGGGCCGAGCAGGCGCAGCGGCTCGCCCGCGAGGCCATCGCACGGGAGATGCACGACGTACTGGCGCACCGGCTGACGCTGCTCAGCGTGCACGCGGGCGCACTGGAGTTCCGCCCCGACGCGCCCCGCGAGGAGATCACGCGGGCAGCCGGGGTGATCAGGGAGAGCGCGCACGAGGCGCTGCAGGACCTGCGGGAGATCATCGGCGTGCTGCGGACCGGCGAGTCCGACGACGCGGGCCGGCCGCAGCCGACGCTCGCGGCGCTGGGCCGGCTGGTCGCCGAGTCGAGGGAGGCCGGGACGAAGGTCGCCCTCGACCACCGGGTCACCGACTCCGGCGCCGCCGTCCCCGCCTCCGTGGGCCGCGCCGCCTACCGGATCGTCCAGGAGGCGCTCACGAACGCCCGCAAACACGCCCCCGGAGCCGAGGCCGCCGTCGCCGTCACGGGCGGCCCGGGGGAGGGCCTCGCCGTGTCCGTACGCAACCCCGCTCCGGCCGGGGAGGCACGGTCCGTACCCGGTGCCGGACAAGGACTGATCGGCCTGACCGAACGGGCTACCCTGGCGGGCGGCACCCTGGAGTACGGCCCCACGTCCGACGGCGGGTTCGAGGTCCGGGCCCGGTTGCCATGGGGCTGAACGGAGACCGGCGAAGCCTCATCACGACCGCCGTCCCGTCGTCGTCATCACCGTCCCCGCCCGCCCCGACGCCCGAAGGCCCATGACTGCGATCAGACTGCTTCTCGTCGACGACGATCCGCTGGTGCGGGCCGGACTGTCCCTGATGCTGGGCGGCGCCGACGATATCGAGATCGTCGGCGAGGCCGCCGACGGCGACGAGGTCGAGGAACTCGTCGACCGCACGCGCCCGGACGTCGTCCTCATGGACATCCGGATGCCGTCGGTGGACGGCCTCGCCGCCACCGAACTGCTGCGCCGGCGCGACCACGCTCCGCACATCGTGCTGCTCACTACCTTCCACGCCGACGAGCAGGTGCTGCGGGCCCTGCGCGCGGGCGCCGCGGGCTTCGTCCTCAAGGACACCGCGCCCGCCGAGATCGTCGACGCGGTACGCCGGGTCGCGGCCGGCGACCCCGTCCTGTCGCCGACGGTCACCAGGCAGCTCATGACGCATGCGGTCGGCAGCACTGCCCGCACCCGGCACGCACGCGCGCGTGCACGGCTCGCCGCCCTCAACGACCGCGAGCGCGAGGTCGCCGTCGAGGTCGGCCGGGGGCACGCCAACGCAGCGATCGCCGCCGAGCTTTACATGAGCGTGGCCACCGTCAAGACCCATGTCTCCCGTGTCCTGGCCAAACTGGACCTCGACAACCGCGTGCAGATCGCCCTGCTCGTCCACGACGCAGGCCTCCTGGAGGACACCCAGGAGGCCTGACCCGCACAGGGCCGGCAGCGGGCATCCCGACGCGTCCCAACATCCCGGTGCCCCGGTACTGCGCCATCCCGATACCCCGAACATGGTGGCACCCACCCCACGACCACCACCTGGCGCTCACTCGCACGCGCCCCGACACGCTCGTGCTCGGCCCAGCCCGAGCAGTTGCCAACCCTCGACGACGGCACCGCGACCCTGTGCGCCGTCGCCCGGGGCGCGGTCCTGCCGGTCTTTGCGCCCTGAGTCACCGCCGCCCGTCGCCCGAGCGGCCTCGACGTCCGAGCGGTCCCCGTCCTCCGCAGGGCGCCGCTCAGGCGTAGGCCGAGGCCGCCCCGCCCGCGATCTCCATCAGCCGCACCGGTCTGCGCTCCCGCCGGGACAGCTCGCACGCCTCCGCGACGCGCAGTGCCTGGAGGGCCTCGCGTCCGTCGCAGGGATTGGGCCGCTTGCCCCGCACCACCTCGACGAACCCGTTCAGTTCCGCCTCGTACGCGGGCCCGAACCGCTCCAGGAAGCCCGTCCACGGCTTGTCCGCGGCCGGCGGCCCGGTCGGCTCGGTGGACGCGATCGGCGTACGGTCGTCCAGGCCGACCACGATCTGGTCCCGTTCCCCGGCGAGCTCCATACGCACGTCGTAGCCCGCGCCGTTCATCCGCGTCGCGGTGAGGACGGCGAGCGTGCCGCCCTCGAGGGTGAGGAGCGCCGCGCCGGTGTCCACGTCGTCCGCCTCCCGGAACATCGAGGGGCCCGCGTCGGACCCGGCGGCGTAGACGTCCACGATCTCCCGGCCGGTCACCCAGCGCACGATGTCGAAGTCGTGGATCAGCGTGTCCCGGTACAGCCCACCGGACTGCGGCAGGTACCCGGCCGGCGGCGGCTTCGGGTCACTGCTCATCGCCCGTACGGTGTGCAGCCGGCCGAGCCGGCCCGAACGCACCGCCTCACGCGCGCCCGTGTAGCCGGGGTCGAACCGGCGCTGGAAGCCCATCTGCAGGACCGTTCCGGCCGCCTCGACCTCCGCGACCGCCTGTAACGTGCCCGCGAGGTCGAGGGCGATGGGCTTCTCGCAGAACACCGGCAGCCCCGAGCGGGCTGCCCGGCCGATGAGTTCGGCGTGGGCGGACGTGGCCGTGGTGATCACCAGGGCGTCCACCCCCCAGGTGTAGATCTCGTCCACCCCGGGTGCCGCCGTCTCACCGAGCCGGTGTGCGAGAGCCTGTGCCCGAGCCGGGTCGGCGTCCGTGAGGATCAGGGATCCCACGTCGCGATGCCTGCTGAGTGTGTGGGCGTGAATGGTGCCGATACGGCCCGTACCGATGACCCCGATGCGCATGGGAACAACCTGCGGCCCGCGTCCCTCCCTGTCAATCCGTATGTCCGGACAATCGAACTACGCCACTTCCCGTCCACCACGCACGGGACTACGCTCGGGCCGTGCCCAAACCAGGAGTGGACCCGACCGTGCAGCTGGAACTGAGCGTGGACCGCGGCTCCCCCGTGCCGCTGTACTTCCAGCTGTCCCAGCAACTGGAGGCCGCCATCGAGCACGGCAGGCTGACCCCCGGGAGCCTGCTGGGCAATGAGATCGAGCTGGCCGGGCGCCTCGGCCTGTCCCGGCCGACCGTCCGCCAGGCCATCCAGTCCCTCGTCGACAAGGGCCTGCTCGTACGGCGGCGCGGAGTCGGCACCCAGGTGGTGCACAGCCAGGTCAAGCGGCCCCTGGAGCTCAGCAGCCTCTACGACGACCTCGAGGCGGCAGGCCATCGGCCCGCCACGAAAGTCCTGGTCAACACGGTCGTCCCGGCACCTCCCGAGGTCGCCGCGGCCCTCGGGGTGGCCGAGGCGGGCGAGGTGCACCGCATCGAGCGGCTGCGGCTCGCGCACGGGGAACCGATGGCGTACCTGTGCAACTACCTGCCCCCCGGGCTGCTCGACCTGGACACCCGGCAGATGGAGGCCACCGGTCTGTACCGGCTGATGCGGGCGGCCGGGATCACCCTGCACAGCGCCCGCCAGACCATCGGAGCCCGAGCCGCCGGGGCCACCGAGGCCGAGCGGCTCGGTGAGGAGCTGGGCGCCCCGCTCCTCACCATGCAGCGCGTGACCTTCGACGACACCGGCCGCGCCGTGGAGTTCGGCACCCACACCTACCGGCCCGACCGCTACTCGTTCGAGTTCCAGCTGCTCGTACGGTCGTGACGCTCCCGGGCCCGGAGCCCGTGCACGGGTCCTGAAGTCCCGGTGAAGTCCAGGTGGCGCGGGCGACTTGGGCCGATCTTCGTCGCATTGTCCGGACAATGTGACCGGATCGTGGAGTGAGGTGTCGAAATGCGAGGGCCGTCCCGGCGGGCGTGGTCGCCGGAACGCACCGGGAAGCCGCCGGGAAGCCGCCGGGAAGCTCTCGGGAGGCCGTTCGAGGTCCGCCGGAAAACCGCAGGGAGCGTCCCGCGGGCGGCGCGCGTCACGCGGTCCCTCTGCTCCCGGGTACGCCACCCGGGGGCACCGTGAGGCAGAATCGGCGACGATGAGCACCTACCGCGACCTCACACTCCCCAGGGCGCTGAGTTCCGCCCGGGCGGGCGCCGCCCCGATCGGCTCCCGCCGTGCTCCCGCCGTGCTCCGCACGGTCGGCACCCGGGAACGCCGCTCGCACCTGACGGCACCGCGCGTGCCGACCGTCGGCATCGACATCGGCGGCACGAAGGTGATGGCGGGCGTCGTCGACGCCGACGGCAACATCCTGGAGCGGCTCCGCACGGAGACCCCGGACAAGTCCAAGAGCCCGAAAGTCGTCGAGGACACCATCGTCGAACTGGTACTTGACCTGTCCGACCGGCACGACGTGCACGCGGTCGGCATCGGCGCGGCCGGCTGGGTCGACGCCGACCGCAACCGCGTGCTGTTCGCCCCCCACCTCTCGTGGCGCAACGAGCCGCTGCGCGACCGGCTCGCCGGCCGCCTCGCCGTCCCCGTCCTGGTCGACAACGACGCCAACTCCGCCGCCTGGGCCGAGTGGCGCTTCGGCGCCGGACGCGGCGAGGACCACCTCGTCATGATCACGCTGGGCACCGGCATCGGCGGCGCGATCCTCCAGGACGGCCAGGTCCAGCGCGGCAAGTACGGCGTCGCCGGCGAGTTCGGCCACATGCAGGTCGTCCCCGGCGGCCACCGCTGCCCCTGCGGCAACCGCGGCTGCTGGGAGCAGTACAGCTCCGGCAACGCACTGGTCCGCGAGGCGCGCGAGCTGGCCGCCGCCGACTCGCCGGTCGCCTACGGGATCATCGAGCACGTCAAGGGCAACATCGCCGAGATCAGCGGACCGATGATCACCGAGCTGGCCCGCGAGGGCGACGCCATGTGCGTCGAACTCCTCCAGGACATCGGCCAGTGGCTCGGCGTCGGCATCGCCAACCTCGCCGCCGCCCTCGACCCCTCCTGCTTCGTCATCGGCGGCGGGGTCTCGGCCGCAGACGACCTGCTGATCGGGCCCGCGCGGGACGCGTTCAAGCGGCAGCTCACCGGCCGCGGCTACCGCCCCGAGGCCCGCATCGTCCGCGCCCAGCTCGGCCCCGAGGCCGGCATGGTCGGCGCCGCCGACCTCGCCCGCCTGGTCGCCCGCCGCTTCCGCCGCGCCAAGCGCCGCAGGGTCGAGCGGTACGAGCGGTACGCGGAGGTCGGCCGAGCCGCCCAGGAGACGCCGTGACGAGCGAGGCTCCCCACCGGTCCGCCCAGTCCGCCCGGCCCGCCCGGTCCGGCGGGCCCCGCCCGCCCGAGGGCCGCGGGCACATGGTCCGGCGCAGGGCGCTCACCCTCCTGATCATCGTGCTGCTCATCGGCGTCCCCGCCGGATACCTGATGATCTCCGCGAACCAGAGCCGGGCCAGCGGCAAGGACAAGGAGGCCAGGTACTCGGCGAACGGCCTGACCCAGGGCTGGCCGTCGAAGGTGCAGCGCCGCCTCTACCAGGTGCCGGTCCCGCACCCCGCCTGGTGGGTGGCCACCTACGAGACGAACAACTGGAAGACCAGCCGTCTGTACGTCGAGTTCGAGACCACCGACGCCGGCCTGAGCGCCTTCCTCACCGGCATGGGCGTCCAGCGGGACGACCTGGAACCGGACAGCATCACCATCGGCGAACGCGACCGGGAGGTCACCGGCTGGAAGTTCGACCGCCCCGGCATCTGGTCCGGTCTCGTCAACGAGCAGAGGAATCCCGCGCCCACGCACGAGGTCGTCGTCAACGAGGGCAAGCCGGGCTTCCCCAGGGTGTACGTCGTCTCCCGGACGGTTCCCTGATCCGCGCCGCCGCTCCCGTCCCGTGACCGGGGGTGTCCGCTCCGGCCGGGCCCGGCCGCCGTCACCGATTGTCAGTGCCCGCCCGTAGAGTCGAGGACGAAGAGGCGGACGACACGGGTGGGCATGGACGGCGACGGGGACGGGCGGGCGGTGACAGGGCGCATGAGCGAGGCGACCGCGACGGCCGACCGGTACACGGCAGGAGCGCGCACGGGCGCGGGGGGCGCCGCGCCCGCGGCCGCCACCGCCGGAGAGACCTCCGGGATCTCCGGGATCCCCGAGTTCTCCGTCGGGCTCGCCGCCGTCTTCCTGCCGTCGGACCTGCCGCGCGACGGACGCGTCGCCTTCTACGACCCGGGGAGCGGCCCCGCCGAAGCCGCGCCCGAACCCGCGGGGCCGGAACCCGCCGGGCCGGTCGTGGACGGCGCCGGTGGCCCGCGGTCCGCCGACTCCGTACCCGCGCCGTCGGCGCATGCTCCGGGTACGCGGCTCACCGTCATCCGCCCGCACGGCGACGGGATCCGGCGGCGGACGGTCGGCGCGCTCTCCCTCCCTCTCGACGAGGCCCTGCCCCTGCTGGTCCGCGCCCGGCACGCCCCCGCGGCGCACCCCGCCACCGCCTGCTGGGGCGCCGCCGCCCTGCACGCCCTGCGGCTCACGGCGCGCGGCCGGCTGCTGCCCGGCCTGACGGCCACCGGCCACGACGCCTGGCGGGCCGGCCCTCTCGACCCGGACGACGTGGCACACCTGCGCGCGGTGGCCGCGGCCCTGCCCTTCGAGGGCCACGCCGTCGCGCTGCCCGGCCCCGGCCCGCTCCGGCTGCCGCAGCCGGAAGCCCTGGTCCGCGCCTTCCTGGACGCGGTCGCGGACACCCTTCCCCGCACCCCGGCCGCGCCGTACGCCTCGGGGCTGCCGTTCGCCGCCCGCAAGGCCCAGCGGCTGCCCGGCGCCCACGACTGGGCAGCCGAGGTTGCCGCCGGCATGGACGCCGGTGTGCGCGTCTCGCTCCGCCTCGACCTCTGTGCGTACGACCTGTTCGACGGCTCCGAAGAAGGCGCGGGGGGCACCGGCGCGCGCGGTGCGGGCGCGGCGGTCGTCCAGGTGCACAGCCTCGCCGACCCCACCCTCGTCGCCGACGCGGCAGCCCTGTGGGCGGGGACGGCGGACAGCGCGTTCGGCCCCCGCGCGCGCGTGGACGCCGCCCTCGCCGTCCGCCGGGCCGCCCGCGTCTGGCCCCCGCTGGACCGACTCTCCGTCCAGGACGTCCCCGACGTCCTGCCCCTGTCCGAGGACGAGCTGAACGACCTGCTCGGCGTCGCCGCCACCCGCCTCGCCGCGGCCGGCGTCGCCGTGCACTGGCCGCGGGACCTGGCCCAGGACCTGACCGCGACGGCGGTGGTCCGGCCGGCCCCCGGATCGGCGACCGACGGGAGCGGCTTCTTCGAGAGCGAGGACCTGCTGCGGTTCGGCTGGCAGATCGCGCTCGGCGGCGACCCGCTCACCGAGACCGAGATGGACGCCCTGGCCGAGGCCCACCGCCCCGTCGTCCGGCTGCGCGACCAGTGGGTGCTGGTCGACCCCGCCCTCGTCCGCAAGGCCCGCAAACGCGAGCTGGGCCTGCTCGATCCCGTCGACGCGCTGTCCGTCGCCCTCACCGGCACCGCGGAGGCCGACGGCGAGACCGTCGAGGCCGTCCCCGTCGGCGCCCTCGCCGTCCTCCGCGACCGCCTCACCACCGGCGTCCGGCCGGCCGACCCGCCTCCCGGACTCGACGCCACCCTGCGCGACTACCAACTGCGGGGCCTGGCCTGGCTCGACCTGATGACCTCCCTCGGCCTGGGCGGCTGCCTCGCCGACGACATGGGCCTCGGCAAGACGATCACCCTCATCGCGCTGCATCTGAAACGGGACCGCGCCGAACCGACCCTGGTCGTCTGCCCCGCCTCGCTGCTCGGCAACTGGCAGCGGGAGATCGCCCGGTTCGCCCCCGGCGTTCCCGTGCGCCGCTTCCACGGCCCGGACCGGACCCTGGACGGCCTGGCCGGCGGCTTCGTCCTCACCACCTACGGCACCATGCGCTCGGCCGCCCCGACACTGGCCGCCCAGCGGTGGGGCATGGTCGTCGCCGACGAGGCGCAGCACGTCAAGAACCCGCATTCGGCCACGGCGAAGGCTCTGCGCACCATCCCGACGCCCGCGCGCGTGGCCCTCACCGGCACCCCCGTCGAGAACAACCTCTCCGAGCTGTGGGCCCTCCTCGACTGGACGACCCCCGGACTCCTCGGCCCTCTCACGTCCTTCCGAGCCCGGCACGCCCGCGCGGTGGAGGCCGGCGAGGACGACGGGGCCGTCGAGCGCCTCTCCCGCCTGGTGCGGCCCTTCCTCCTGCGGCGCAAGAAGTCCGACCCCGGCATCGTCCCGGAGCTGCCGCCCAAGACGGAGACGGACCACCCCGTCCCGCTCACCCGCGAACAGGCCGCGCTCTACGAGGCGGTGGTGCGCGAGTCGATGCTCGCCATCGAGACCGCCCAGGGCATGGGCCGCCGGGGCCTGGTGCTGAAACTGCTGACCGCGCTCAAACAGATCTGTGACCACCCGGCGCTCTACCTCAAGGACGAGCCCGCCCGGTCCGGGCACGCACGGGCCGGCGGCGACCGCCTGGCGGCCCGCTCCGGCAAGCTCGCCCTGCTGGACGAACTCCTCGACACCGTGCTCGCCGAGGACGGATCGGCCCTGGTCTTCACGCAGTACGTCGGCATGGCCCGGCTGATCACCGCACACCTGACCGAGCGCGCGGTGCCGGTCGACCTCCTGCACGGCGGTACGCCGGTCCCGGAGCGGGAGCGCATGGTGGACCGCTTCCAGAGCGGCGCGACGCCCGTCCTGGTCCTGTCCCTCAAGGCGGCCGGCACCGGCCTGAACCTCACCCGCGCGGGGCATGTCGTCCACTTCGACCGCTGGTGGAACCCGGCGGTCGAGGAACAGGCCACCGACCGCGCCTACCGCATCGGCCAGACCCAGCCGGTCCAGGTCCACCGCCTGATCACCGAGGGCACGATCGAGGACCGCATCGCCGAGATGCTCGAGGCCAAGCGGGCCCTCGCCGACGCGATCCTCGGCTCCGGCGAGTCCGCCCTCACGGAACTGACCGACCGCGAGCTGTCCGACCTGGTCTCCCTGCGGAGGACGTCATGACACCCGGTCCGTCCGACGAGGCCCGGGAGGCTCTCAGGGAGGCCCGCAGGCGCGCGGACGCCGATCCGGCGCCGGGCGCGGGGGAGCCCGGGAATCCCGCGGACGCCCCGGGCCGACGTCCCGGTGACGTGGCCCGTGAGGCCCTCCGCAGGGCGGTACGGGCTCGCCGCGCGGCGGACGCGGGAAGCCCGGAGACGACGGCGGACGGAAACGGATACGGGGACGGGGACGGGGACGGATACAAGGCCGGCGATGCGAAGGGCGCCCCGGGCGCGGAAGCGGAAGCGGAGGCAGAGAAGGGAGACGGGGGGCCGGGGGTGAGCGGGGACGCCGCCACCGACACCGACGCGCAGGGGGAGGGGCGCGCAGGGGAGCCGGGTGCCGTTGCCCTGCCGTCCGTCGCCGACGGCGTCCGGAGCCGTCCGGACCGTCTGGATCATCCGGCGCCGCGGTCCGACCGGCGCCCCGGTGACATCGCGCGGGAGGCACTGCGTGCGGCCCGCGAGGAAGCACTGCGCGCGCGAACGGAGACCGGCGACCGGACCACCGGCGACCGTGCGACCGACGACCGGACCTCTGACGGCAGGTCCTCCAAGGACCGGTCCTCCGGCGACCGGTCTTCCGGCGGCAGGTCCTCCAAGGACCGGACCTCCAACGACCGGACCTCCAACGACCGTGCGACCGACGACCGGTCCTCCAACGACCGGACCTCCGGCGACCGTGCGACCGACGCCCTTGCGACCGGCGACCGGGGGAGCGACGGGCAGGCGACCGTCACCGGCCTCCACACCGGCCGAGCTCCGTCGGGCACCGCTCCCCGCGTTCCGCGCGTCCCCCGTACCACCCGAGGCGACCGCGCCGCCGGTGTCCGGGCGGCCGGGACGCCGGCCGAGGAGACGGGAGTACCCACGGTACGGGCCCTGCTCACCGACGCCGTCCCCTCGTTCCCGCTCCCGCCCCCCGGCGAGGCCGAGCCGCCCCCGGAACCCGACGGCCGGCCTCACAGGCCGCCGAGCGCGCACGAACCGCCGACCACGCGCGAACCGTCGGCACCCCCGGTAGACCCGACCCCCCATCCGTCCCCCGCCACCCCCCGAACGCCCCGCTCCATGGCCGCCCCCACCCGGGACGGCGAGTTGCGCCGCACCTTCCCCGCGTTCCCGTCCCGCACCCCGGACGGCACGGGGTTCGCCGACACCTGGTGGGGTGACGCATGGGTCACGGCGCTGGAGGAGGGCGCGCTCGATGCCGCGCGGCTGGTCCGTGGACGCCGGTACGCCGAGCGGGGGCGCGTCGACGCCATCACCGTCACCCCCGGACTCGTCCTCGCGTACGTCCAGGGAAGCCGTCCCCGCCCGTACCGCGTGCAGGTACGGCTGCGCACCTTCGAGGATGCCGAATGGGAGCGGTTCCTGGAGGCGGCCGCCGACCGGCCCGGCCACATCGCGGCCCTGCTGGACAAGGAGATGCCCCAGTCCCTCGCCGACTGCGGGGTCCCGCTGCTGCCCCGCCCCGGTGACCTCGACCCGCGGTGCAGCTGCCCCGATTCCGGTCACCCCTGCAAGCACGCCGCGGCCCTCTGCTACCAGACCGCCCGGCTGCTCGACGCCGACCCGTTCGTGCTGCTCCTGCTGCGCGGCCGGGGCGAGCGCGACGTGATCGACAACCTGTCCCGGCTCAGCGCCGCCCGCACGGCCCGCGCCACCCGGGACAGGGAGCCGGAACCCCTCCCCGGGGTGCGGGCACGTGAGGCCATCGCTCCGCGCGCCCTCCCGCCCCTTCCGGCACCGCTGCCACCACCCCCGCACCCGGAGCAGCCGCCCGTCTACCCGGCGGCTGCGGGCGGCCCGGACCCGTTCGCGCTCGACCAGCTCGCCACCGACGCCGCAGCCCGCGCCCACGCCCTGCTCACCACCGGCCGCGACCCCGTCGGCCGGCTCACACTGTGGCAGGACGCCGTGCGGCTCGCCGCCGCCCGCCCCGGCTCCGGACTCACCGCCGCCACCCGCGCGCTGTACTCCTCCCTCGCCCGCGCGGCCGGGCGCACCCCGGCCGAGCTGGCTCGCGCGGTCGCCGCCTGGCGCCAGGGAGGCCCGGCCGGGCTCGCGGTCCTGGAGGATCCCTGGGACCCGCCGGCCGGCCGCTTCGACCGCGCCCGCCCCCTCCTCCTCGCCGCCGACCTGCCCGCCTTCCGCCCCTGGCACAACCACCTCACCCACCCCCGGGGACACCTCCAGCTCCGCCTCGGCCGCGACCACCTCTGGTACGCGTACGAGTCCGAGCCCGGCCACGACGACTGGTGGCCCCGGGGCACCCCCGACCCGGACCCGGTAGGCGCCCTCACCGGCCTGGACGCCCCGGGCACTCGCTGACGCGAGGTGCCGGGGCGGTTCCCGGCCGGCGGCCGCCGGGCGCGCCCGACCCGGCGCAGCGGAACGAGGGCGCCCGCGCCGGCCACCACCGGTCGTCACCGTGGGCCACCGGTTTGTCACCCGAACGGTACGCGCCAATGCTCCCGGGCGCGGCAGTGCCGACGCTGCGTCCCGTCCGTCGCCCCGGCCGCTCCGTCGGGACCGCCCGTGGGGTGCGGCGATGCCGCCGACCACCCGGCGCCACGAAGCGCGCACAACGCCTTCACGGCAGGTGCACTTTCGGTCCAGGGGCGGGCGCAAGGCCGTTCGCGGGGGAGACGGTCGCCGGGGTGCGTGCCTAGCCTCCCGGCCCATGAGATCACCACTGAGACGCCTCGGACCCGCCGCCGTCCTCGCCTTCGTCCTCGCCCTGTTCGGTATGGCCCCCCAGGCCGCCGCGGCCGAACCCGGCCCCGCCGAGCTGACGTTCACCACCGACACCGCCACCACCACGCCCGGCGGCACGGTCCAGCTGTCGATGACCCTCACCAACAACAGGACGTACGACATCTGGTTCGTGTACCAGACGATCGACCCCACGTGGCTCACCACCCAGCGCCCCGACCTGAAGTACAGCTTCACCGGGTGCGCCCTGGCCACCGCGGCCGGCAGCACCCCCTGCGCGGGGACCGGGCCCGCCGATCTCGGCGCCAACTACGGCACCACCGTCCCGCCCGGGCAGAGCCGGACCGTCACGCTGACCCTGCAGGTCGCGCCCGACTCCGGCTGCAACGGCGACATCGGCTTCTACTCGTACTACTACGCCGAGTTCAGCGACACCCAGAACGCCGGCGGCGGTCCGGTGTACACGCCCGAGACGCGGGTGCTCTGCGCCTGACGGACTCCGCGGACCTGTCGGGTCCCCGACGGTCCGGCCGGTCCCCGGCGTCGTTGACCGAATCCGGTCCGGCGCCGCACCGGCCGAGAGGTCCGGACCTCCGGCAGTCCCACCGGCGGGCCGCTCCGGCCCGCCGGTGCTCCGTTCATCCTTTGACCTGCTCAGGTGCTTCACGCGCCCGCTGGCCTCCCGCGTGCCGGGGTGCCGCACCCGTCGCTTCGGGCCGCGGGTGCCCTGATGGCCACCCGCGCTTTTCCGTCAGGTTTCACGACCGGCCCACGGGAACCACACAAAGGCATCACCATGTGACAGGACGGATGCGTCGACGACTGGCCTCTGAGGGGGATGCCGGCGTCACGCAAGGGGGTGCGTCGGCTCCGGCGGAGCGGTGTCCACTCCTGCCCGTGGGAGGGGACTGCACCGCATGAAGCGGATCACACGCACCGCCGTGCTCACGGTGGGCGCACTCATCGCTGCCCTCGGCGTGCCGAGCGCGACCGCACACGCCGCCGACGACCCGCCCCGCGTCGACCTGCGCGTCCTGGTCGTCAGCGACGGAGGTCCGGCCGTGGACGCGATCGCGGCCGAACTGGAGACCGCCGGCACGCCGTACACCGAAGTGGACCTCACCCGGTCCGACCGCCCCGCCATCGACGCGGGCTTCCTCGCCGACACCGTGGACGGGCGACCGCGCGCCAAGTACCAGGCGGTGGTCCTGCCCGACGACAACCCGTTCCCCGCGAACTCGCCCGAAATGGCGGCACTCGCCGACTACGAGCGGACCTACGACATCCCGCAGGTCGACGCCTACACCTACGCGCGTCCGGAGGCGGGCCTGGAGTACCCGCTCGACGGCGGCTACGCCGGCAGCATCGACGGGGTGCGGGCCGAGGTGACCGCCGCGGGCCGGGCGGGCCCCTTCGGCTACCTGGACGGCCAGGTCCCCTTCGAGGACAACTCGCCCACTGTGGGCGAGAGCTACGCCTATCTGTCGGCACCCGTGGCCGGCGCGGACTTCACCCCGTACGTCGAGGCCGCGATCCCGGGCCGGGCCGGGCGGGGCTCGCTGGTGGGGGAGTACCGGCACGACGGGCGGCGGCAACTCGTCGTCACCTTCGTCTACAACCAGTACCAGCAGCAGTTCAGACTCCTGGCCCGCGGCATCGTGGACTGGATGACCGGCGGCGTGCACCTGGGCGCCTCCAGGAACTACTTCGCCGTGCACGTCGACGACGTCCTCGCCGCCGACGACCGCTGGGACACGGAGCTGAACTGCACCCCCGGCGACGTCGACTGCCCCGAGGGCGAAGGCACCCCCGACCCGATCCGCATGCTCCCCGCCGACGTGGACCACGCCACCTCCTGGCAGAGCGGGCAGGACTTCACCCTCGACTTCGCCTACAACGCCGCCGGCAGCGTCGATCACCGCGAGGACAACGGCGGAGCCGACGCGCTGGCGGACAGGCTGATCGCCGAGCGCGACCGGTTCCGCTGGATCAACCACACCTACACGCACGCCTTCCTCGGCTGCGAGCAGGACACCACGGCGGTTCCCTGGCGGTGCGCCACCCACGCCGACGGCAGCACCAGGTGGGTCGAACGCGACACCATCTCCGACGAGATCGCCACCAACCGCGTCTGGGGACGGACCGCCGGACTCCCCCTGCACGACGACGAGCTGGTGACCGGCGAGCACTCCGGACTCAAGGTGCTGCCGCAGCAGCCCGACGACAACCCGAACCTCGCCCCCGCCCTCGCCGACAACGACATCACCTGGCTCGCCTCGGACAACTCCCGTGACCCCGCGCAGCGCCGGGTCGGCCCGGCCACGACCGTGTCCCGTTACCCGATGAACGTCTTCTACAACGCAGGGCGGGCCGCCGAGCAGGTCGACGAGTACAACTGGATCTACACCAGCCGTGCCCAGGGCGGAAGCGGCATCTGCGAGGACAACCCGGCCACCACGACGTGCCTGCCGGCTCCGCTGGACACCGCGACGGGATACACCGGCCACATCGTCCCCCTGGAGACCCGGATCGCGCTCGGCCACGTCCTCGCCAACGATCCCAAGCCGCACTTCATCCACCAGTCCAACCTGGCCGAGGACCGCATCGCCTACCCGGTCCTGGACGGCGTACTCGACGGCTACGACGCCCTGTTCGCCGACAACACCCCCGTGGTGAACCTGCGGATGAAGGACATCGGCGCCGAACTCCGGCGCCGCGCCGCCTGGGCCGACGCCCTGCGGGACGGCCAGGTCACCGCCCACCGCACCGGCGGCACGGTGACCGTCGAGGCACCGGACGGCACGGCCGCCACCGTCACCGTGCCCACCGGAACCACCCTCGCGGGCGATGCGTTCGGCGAAGGCTACGCGGGCCGGGTGTCCGGCTGGACGCAGACGGCGGGCCAGAGCGCCCTCTCCTTCACCCTGCCGGCGTCCGCCACGGACGCTGCCGCCACCGACGGCAACGGGCCGGCCCCGGACGCGAAGGCCCCGGCCGCCGGGCCGGCCCCGGAGACCCGGATCCCCGCCGGCGTGCGGGACCACGTCCCGTACACCCCGCGGAGCTGAACGGCGCACCGACCGACCCGAGGTACCGGACCCGGTCACCGACGCGTGACCGGGTGCCGGGGCCCGGTCCCGCACGCCCCTCCCCGCACCCCACCCCGCACCCGGCCGGGAGCCCACCGATGTACGTTCACCACGGCGCGCGCCGCCCCCGCGCGACGCGCGTCACCCTGCTCACCGAAGGCACCTATCCGCACAGTCACGGCGGTGTGAGCGTCTGGTGCGACCAACTCGTCCGCGGCATGCCCGACATCGACTTCGACGTCCTCGCCGTCACCGGCACCGGCCGTGAACCCGTCGTGTGGGACCTGCCCGCGCACGTCTCGAACGTCCTGACCGTCCCGATGTGGGGGGCCCCTCCCGAGGGCCGCCCGCCCGGGCGGCGTCCGCGCGAAGTCCTGACCGGTGCCTACGAGCAGTTCCTGACCGCGCTGCTCGACCCGTGCGCGGAGAGCGGGTTCGCCCCGGCCCTGCACACCATGGCGCGGGCCGCCGCCGACGGAACACTCGGCCCGTTCCTGCGCGGCGACCGGGCGATCGCCGTACTGACCGCCGTGTGGAACCGCCGGGGCCTGGTGGTCCGTGAGGCCCGCCCCACCCTGCACGACGCGGTCACCGCCACCGGACTGCTCGAGCACGCCCTGCGCCCGCTGGCCGCGCCGCTGCCCAGGGACGGGGTCGCCCACGCGGTCAGCGGGGGTGTCGCCGTCCTGCCCGGACTGGCCGCCCTGGAGCAGCACGGTGTCCCCCTGCTCCTCACCGAGCACGGCGTCTACCTCCGCGAGCGCTACCTCGGCTACCGCACCGGCCCCTACCGCTGGCCGGTCAAGGCGCTCGTCCTGGGCTTCTTCCGGCTGCTGGCCGAGGAGAGCTACCGCAGGGCCGCCCTGATCACGCCGGGCAACCGCTACAACCGGCTGTGGGAGGAGGAGGGCGGGGCCGACCCGGCGTCGATCCGCACGGTCTACAACGGGGTGGACCCGGAAGCCTTCCCGCCGGCCGGACCCGAACCGGACACGCCGACGCTCAGCTGGGCCGGCCGCGTCGACCCGATCAAGGACCTGGAGACCCTCATCCGGGCCGCCGCCCTGGTCAGGGCGGAACGTCCCGACGTCCGGCTGCGGCTGTTCGGCGGGACACCCCGGGGCGGGGAGGCCTACCGGGAACGGTGCGAGGCCCTCGCCGCCGAACTCGGTCACGGCGACGCCGTCACCTTCGAGGGCCGCGTCGACGACATCAAGGACGCGTACGCCGCCGGCAACGTCGTGATGCTCTCCAGCATCAGCGAGGGCTTCCCCTTCACGCTGATCGAGGCCATGTCCTGCGGGCGGGCGACGGTGTCCACCGATGTCGGCGGAGTCCGCGAGGCCGTGGGGGACACGGGGCTCGTCGTACCGCCCCGGGACCCGGCAGCGATGGCCGCCGCCGCGCTGGAACTGCTCGGCGATCCCGCGCGGCGCGCGGCCATGGGGGAGGCGGCCCGGCTCCGGGTGATCGAACAGTTCACCCTGCGCCGGACCGTCGACACCTTCCGCGCCATCTACCTGGAGCTGTCCGGCACCCGGCGGCAGCCGGCCGAGGCGGGAACACGGGACGGCGCGCAGACAGGGGACGGCACGGGGACGTACGCACAGCGGCCGGCCGGCCCTGCCGCACCGCCCCCGGGCGCGCGCACACAGGTCCCCTCACCCATGGCGACAAGGAGCGTGGCCGTATGAGCGGCCCCATGGCACTGGAGCCGGGCGGAGGCGAACAGGAGACCCTCGCCCTTTGGCCGGTCACAGCCGCCTCACGGCTGCCGCGGCCCCTCCCGGCCGACGAGCCCACCCTCGTCGTGCGATTACCGCGGCCCGTTCCGGACCAGGAGGAGGTGGACCGGCTGGCCGCCGGCCTGGCCGACCGCATCGGCCCCGCCGTCCACCCCTACGAGGTGGCCGCGCTGCTGGAGGCGGAAGGCCTGTCCGTGGACGCCGTCCGGCAGCAGTACGGCCATCCGAACCTGTTCTCCCTGGCTTCCGCGCTGTACGAGCGCGTCCCCAGAACGTTCCCCGACCTCCCGCCCGCCCCCGACCCCTGGCGTCCCGACACCGCGCGCTGCCTGCTGCGCGGCGTGCTGTTCGCCCTGCCGGGCCTCGCCTACCTGCTGGCCGCACCGCTGGGGCAGTCCGCGCGGTACGCCCCCGCCCTCATCGCGGCCGGTGTCGTCTCCTGGGCCTGGGGCCAGGCACTGGGGCACCGCGCCCACCTGCGCCTGGCGACGGGGCGCCACGAGGCGGGCCGCACCCTGCTGACCGGGGCCGCCCTCGGCGCGGCCCTGGCCACGGCCACCGCGGCCGCGGCGGCCGGCGGCGGACCGGTCACCCTGGCCGCCGCCGCACAGTCGCTGTACCTGGCCGCCGCCTCGACGCTGCTGGTCCTCGCCCGGGAACGGCTGCTGCTGGCAGCCCTGACCCCCCTGGCCGCCGGCGCCGTACTGCTGCCGTGGTGGGAGCCCGGCCCCGTCCTCAGGCTCGGCCTGCCCCTGCTGGCGCTGGCGGCCACGCTCGCCGCCGCCGGCTGGACGCTGCGCGGCGTGCTCGGCACCCCACCCGTCCCCGGCGCGTGCCGGCCACCGCTGCCGGTCTCCCTGCCCTACGGACTCTTCGGCCTCGCCGCGGCGTCACTGGTCCTGCTGGAGGGCCGACAGCATCCGTACGCCATGATCGTGCTGACCGTGAGCATGGGACCGGCCGAGTGGCTGCTGTACCGCTACCGCGGCTGGTCGGTCGCGGCGCTGCGGGCGACCGCCACGCCCACCGCCTTCCTCCTGAGGTCGGCCGGCCTCCTCGGCCTCTGCCTGCTGGCCTATCTCCTCCCGCTGACGCCCGCGGCACTCCTGACCGGAGCCGACCCGGCCGCCCTGCTGCTCCTCGCCGCGACGCTGTGGACGGCCCTGCTGCTCCAGGCGTTCGGCGTCGCCTGGCCCTCCGCCCTGATCTGCCTGACCGCCGCGGGCTGCGCCGCCGCGGTCACCCTGCTGCGCCTGCCACCGGGGCCGGCCGTCCTGCCGCTGTGCTGCGGCGCCGCGGCCCTGTGCCTGTCGGCGTGCGTGCTGCGGCTGCTCGGCCGGCCGGCGGTGCACGCCTGACCCCCGTGCGCGCACGTCACCACCACCCGCGCCCCCTACGGCGCCACCGCCGCACCTCGCCCGTTCACACCACTGGAAGGACAACCGAGTTGACCTCCGCACCGCTCGCCGCCGTCACCGGGGCCGAAGGCTTCATCGGCTCGCACCTCACCGAAGCGCTCGTCGCTGCCGGCCATCGCGTCCGGGCCATGGCCCAGTACAACTCCTTCTCCTCCTACGGATGGCTGGAGACCCTGTCCCCGGACGTCCTGGACCAGGTGGAGATCGTCCTCGGCGACGTCCGGGACCCCGGATCGGTACGCGGCCTGCTCGAAGGGGCCGACCGCGCCTACCACCTGGCCGCGCTCATCGCGATCCCGTACTCGTACCGGGCACCGCACAGCTACGTGGACACCAACGTCACCGGTACCCTCAACGTGCTCGAAGCCGTGCGCCAGTTGGGTACGCCGAGACTGGTGCACACCTCCACGAGCGAGACCTACGGCACCGCGCGGACCGTGCCGATCACCGAGGACCACCCCATCAACACCCAGTCTCCGTACGCCGCTTCGAAGGCGGGCGGGGACCGGCTGGCCGACAGCTACCACGCGAGTTTCGACACGCCGGTGGTGACCCTGCGGCCGTTCAACACCTTCGGACCGCGCCAGTCGATGCGCGCGGTGATCCCCACCGTCATCGGCCAGGTCGCGGCGGGGGAACGCACCATCACCCTCGGCGACCTGCGGCCCACGCGGGACTTCACCTACGTCGAGGACACGGCGCAGGCCTTCCTCGCCGTCGGCACCGCACCCGCCGAGCAGGTCGTGGGCCGCACCTTCAACGCCGGCACCGGCGGCGAGATCTCGGTCGGCGACCTCGTCGCGCTGATCGGCAAGGTCATGGACAGCGCCCTCGACGTACGGGAGGACACGGCACGGCTGCGGCCCGCCAACTCGGAGGTGATGCGGCTGGTCGCCGACGCCACCCGGCTCGCCGACGCCACCGGCTGGAAGCCCGCCCACACGCTGGAGGAAGGACTCGCCCGGACCGTGGAGTTCTTCCGCGACCCGGCCAACCTGGCCCGCTACAAGACCGGCATCTACAACGTCTGACCCGCCCCGCCTCGTCCAACCCGCCCCGTCCGGCCCGCACCACCCGACTCGCACCATCCGATCCGCACCACCCGATCTGCGTCCGGCACGTCCCCGGGGAACACGAAGAATCCGAAGGAGAAGCCCCATGCACGCAGTGATACTGGCAGGAGGCAAGGGCGTCCGGCTGCGGCCCTACACCACAGCCCTCCCCAAGCCGCTCGTTCCCATCGGCGACCAGCACGCCATCCTGGAGATCGTGCTGCGCCAGCTCGCCACGTCCGGCTTCACCCACTGCACCATCGCCATCGGCCACCTCGGCGGGATCATCCGCGCCTACGTCGGCGACGGCTCCCAGTGGGGCATGGACATCGACTACGCCACCGAGGAGAGCCCGCTGGGCACCATGGGCCCCCTGCTCACGCTGCGCGAGCGGCTGCCCGAGACCTTCCTGGTGATGAACGGCGACGTCCTGACCGACCTCGACTACGCCGACGTCCTGAACCGGCACCGGGAGTCCGGTGCCCCGCTGACCATCGCGACCTACGCCCGCAAGGTCCACATCGACTTCGGCGTGCTGACCACACAGGCGAGCCGGGTCGTCGCCTTCACCGAGAAACCCAGCATGGACTACCGCGTCTCCATGGGTGTCTACGGGCTGTCCCGCTCGACGCTCGAGGACTACACGCCCGGCCTCCCGCTGGGCTTCGACGAACTCGTCCTGGACCTCCTCGCCGCCCAGCGCCCGCCGCACGCCTACGAGTTCGACGGATACTGGCTGGACATCGGACGCCCGGACGACTACGACCGGGCCAACGCGGAGTTCACCACCCGCAAGTCCCTGCTGCTCAAGGGAGCCTGAGCACCCATGCGCGTTCTCGTCCTGGGCCGCACCGGCTACCTGGGCCGTCATGTCGTCGCCCACCTGCGCGGTCTGCCGGACACCCAGCTGTCCGAGGCCGGCCGCTCGTCCGCGGGGGCCGGCGCAGGCCTGCGCGTCGACCTGGCCGCCGACTCCCCGGACCGGCTCGCCAAGACCCTGGCGGAGGCGGCACCCGACGCCGTGATCAACTGCGCGGGCGCGACCGGCGGCGACCCGGTCACCCTGGCCGAGGTCAACGCCCGCGGCCCCGCCGCCCTGTGCGCCGCGCTGGGGCAGGCCGCCCCCCGGGCACGCCTGGTCCACCTGGGGTCGGCCGCCGAATACGGCCCGGGGGAACCCGGCACCAAGGTGGCGGAGACGGCGGCGACCCGCCCGCTCGGACCGTACGGCGCGACCAAACTCGCGGGCACGGCGGCGGTGACGGCCTCCGGCCTGGACGCGGTGGTGCTGCGGGTGGGCAATCCGGTGGGACCGGGTGCCCCGCCCACCGGACTGCCCGGCAGGGTCGCCGCCCTTCTGCGCGAGGCCGGCGGGCCGACGGGAACGGAGGCGGGGACAGGGGCCGGGGCGGAGGCAGGGGCCGGGGCGGTGCTGCGGCTCGGTGACCTGTCCGCGTACCGCGACTTCGTCGACGTACGCGACGTCGCGCGCGCGGCGGTGCTCGCCGTCACGGCGGCCGGGCCGCTCCCGCCCGTCCTCAACATCGGCGGCGGCGAGGCGGTCCGGGTGCGCGACCTGGTGCACCTGCTGGCCCGCCGGGCCGGTTTCGGGGGACGGATCGAGGAGGACACGAGGGCCGCGGGAGGCTCGGCCCGCTCGGCGGCGGTGTCGTGGCAGTGCTCCGACATCACGGCGGCGGGCGGGGCACTCGGCTGGCGTCCCTCGTACACCCTCGAGGAGTCACTGGCCGCGCTGTGGGCGGACGGCGGCACGGACTCCGACGACGCGGGCGCCGACGACACGGGGGCCACCGGTACGGAAGGCGGCCGCGCGCCGTGAGCCTGCTGATCCCCCTGTACGTCCACCCGGCCGAGGACCCGGGCGCCTGGCACCGGCTGATCACGGCCGCCGACCGTACCTACGCCGTCGTGCTCAACCCCGCGAACGGCCCCGGGGCCGGACCGGACCAGGCGTTCACGGCGGTCGCGGACGCGCTGCGGGCGGCCGGTGCCCGGCTGCTCGGCTACGTCGACACCGACTACGGCGCACGGGACCCGTCCGCGGTCACCGCCGACGCGCGCCGGCACCGGGAGTGGTACGCGGTCGACGGCTGCTTCCTGGACCGGGTGACCGCAGGGCCGGACGGCCTGCCGGGCTGCCGCAGGCTGGTCCGGTCCCTGCGCCGGACCGGCGCGCGGACCGTCGTGCTCAACCCCGGCGCGGACCCGGCGCCCGGTTACGTCCGCCTCGCCGACCTGACCGTCACCTTCGAGGGGCACTGGTCCACCTACGTCGCCGCGTTCAGCCGCTCCGCCCGGGCGAAGCCGTACCCGCCGGAACGGCTCTGCCACCTCGTCTACGGTGTGCCCGAAGCGCTCGTGCCCCTGGCCGTACGCACCGCGCAGGACCGCGGCGCCGGGGTCTGCGGCCCTGTGACGGGTGAACTGCCGAACCCCTGGGCCACGTTGACCCCTGCCCTGACCGTGACCGAAACCGAGGGGCGGACATGAGCAGGAAGCCTCCGTTCTTCGCGCCCGCGCTGACGGTGCCGGCCGTGCTGGCCCTGCTGGCCGCCGCGGCCCTGACCGGGTGCTCCGGCCCGGACGGCGCCGGGGACGCGGACACCCGGTCCGCACCGCCGTCCCGCACCTCACCGGCCCCGCCCGGCCCCTCCCGCGCCCCCGACCGGGCACCCTGGCGCCCACGCCCCGGGCTCGCCTGGCAGTGGCAGCTCGACGGCAGGGCCGACCCGTCGGCCGAGGTGCCCGTCTACGACATCGACGGCTTCGAGAACACCGCCGCGGACGTGGCCCGCCTCCACCGCGACGGCCGCAAGGTGATCTGCTACGTCAACGTCGGCGCCTGGGAGGACTTCCGGCCCGACCGGGACGCCTTCCCGCGCTCCGTCCTCGGCAGCACCAACGGCTGGCGGGGCGAACGCTGGCTGGACATCCGCCGGATCACCGTACTGGAGCCGATCATGGAGCGGCGGTTCGACATGTGCCGGGACAAGGGCTTCGACGCGGTGGAACCGGACCTGGTGGAGGGCTACGACCACGACACCGGGTTCCCGCTCACCGCCGCCGACCAGCTCCGCTACAACCGCATGATCGCGGACATCGCACACGAACGCGGCCTGTCGGTGGGCCTCAAGAACGACCTGCCGCAGGTCCCGCAGCTCGTGGACGACTTCGACTTCGCCGTCAACGAGGAGTGCGCGCAGTACGGCGAATGCGCCGAGCTCACTCCGTTCATCGAGGCGGGCAAGGCGGTCTTCCACGTGGAGTACGCAGAGCCGACCGGTGAGTTCTGCGCCGAGTCCCGCGAGCTGAAGCTGTCGTCCATGCGCAAGAAGCCGGACCTGGGGGTGTGGCGGGACCCGTGCTGACCCGCGGGACGACCTGTACGGGGGGTGGTGACCCGGGGACGCGAACAAGCGTGAGACGCGCGGTGCGCCGCCACGACGATCGGGTCGGCTTCCTGCACGCCGAGCTGCTCCTCGGACCGGCCGGTACGGCCGCCCGTCTCCGGCCTCTTCCCGTCGCACTCCGCCCGAGCGGGCTTCGTGCCCTGGCCGGGGCCGGCGAACGGCCCTCCCGCCTTGACCTTCTCGGGGGCCTTCGGCGGGTCGGGCCCGGTGTCGCCGGTCAGCACCTCGACCTCGACACCGGACAGATCACGCACGGGCCGCCCGCCCCGGGCACGCTGCGCGCCCAGCCGGATCTCGACCACCAAAGGTCGGCTCCGGTGCCGGATCGATCGAGATCGACAACCCCATCGTCTCCGGACGCGACTACGGCCAGAGCGACTTCAACGCCGGCGCCGACCTCGGTGGACTGGACACGCGACGGGACGAGACCGCGTACCGGAGCCTGATGCTCCAGGACGTGAAGACCTACCTGGAGTCGATCGGCGTCCCCGAGACCGGCGGTGACGGCTGGACCGACAAGGACTGGGCCAGCCTCGGGGGCATCTCCAGCACGGAGGCGTTCGACGCGGTGGTGGACGCGGACTGGCTCTTCACCTCACTGGCCCGAACGCTGCGGATGCGCAAGGCTCTCATCCAGGCACCGGTCCTGTGGGAGCTGCGTAAGCTCAACCCTTTCGACTTCGCCTCCGACGCAGCGGTCAAGGCGGGTCAGATGGACGACTGCGGCACCGGGTGGGGACAGATCTTCGCCGAGACCGCCCTCAAGGCCCGCAACTACCGCATCGGCGAAGGGATCATCAACGGCGAGCCACTGGACTACGATTCCACGACCGACCTCCGGGACGTCTGGGACCAGTTCCACCACGACGAGGAGTACAACGTCCGCACCGTCGCGTACGTGCTGCTCTGGAACTCGGAGCCGCTCGGTGTCGACCGGCCGGACCTGAGCGGCGACGTCCATGTCACGGAGGCGGTCCTCGGCCGGTACAACGGCACCGACTCGGACGCCGAGCAGTACGGACGAGAGCTGATGGGCCTGTACAGCGTCCTGGAGCAGTACAACGCGTTGTCGCGCGCCCAGTGACACCTGCGAACGAAGGAAGACGGGACCAATGACCGGACGGTGGCAGACGGCCCCGGGGGCGAACGTGCTTCTCGGTGTCCCGGGCGTGACACCGATCTGGATCCTGTGGTTCCTCGCAGCGAGCTGGACCAGCGGCCCCGAGCCGACGGACAACGACCCCATGGTGCTCTGGCTGCCGATCGCGGCCATTGTCGTCGTCCCCTACGTCATGCTCTGGCTGTCCGTGAACCGCTCCCTCGCGCGCCGGAGTTCGCTCACCCCGCGCACCTACTGGTGGCTCAGCGCCCTGGCCACCTTCCTGCCGACCACGGCGCTGATCATCCACTCACCCTAAGAAGGGAACCAAGACGTGCACACCGACAGGCGCGGCAGCGTGACCGGGATATCGAGACGAACCCCGGTGAGGGCGCCGGCGTGACGGTGGACGTCCTGGCCCCGTCCCGTCGCGACCGCGCGAAGCGGCTGGTGAAGGAGCAGCGCGCGAGCTGAGGCCCGTAGAACACACGCCCGGGGGCGGATCGTTCGGTCCGCCCCCGAAGGACGGCGTCTCCCGGTGGAGCGCTGTCCGGCCTCCCCGGCCACCACGTCGCGGACCGGACCCCCGACGAGGACGCGCTCCGCGCTCCCGGCCGCCCTGCTGACCGCCGAGCTGCGGCCCGGCACCACCGCACGCGCTCCGCGCCCGCCGCCGCCCTGCCGCCGGAGTGCATGCGGCCCGCCGTTCTCGTGCACCGGGCCGAACTGCCGCTGACCCGCAGCCGAAAGCTCGACGCCGAGGCACTGCCCGCCACCGCCCGCCACCCCGGCGGACCGCCGATCGCAGGGGCAGGCGGCGGGAGCCCTCGATCAGTAGCCGTAGATCATCTTGTAGGCGACCTCGGGGAGGAACTGTCCGGCCGCGGAGCCGGCTCCGACGCCGCAGTTGCCGTCCGACTCGCCCGGGGTTTTGATCCACAGGAGCATCTCGGCTCCCCCGCCCGTCCGGGTGGGCGTGCCGATGCGGCGGCCCGAGGGGTTGCACCACTGTCCGTCGGAGCCGTTGCCGTTGCGGCTGGTGTCCACGACGAACGGCTTGGTGTAGCCGAAGCGGGCACTGAGTTCGCTGTTGACGGCGTTGCCGTAGGCGGTGTTCTCCGCGGTGGTGATGTAGTTGGAGACGTTGAGCGAGAAGCCGTGGGCCTGGCGGAGGCCGGCTTCGTGGAGGCGCCGGGCCATGGTCGCCGCGTCGGCCCAGCGCGGATTGCCGGCGTCCATGTAGACCCAGGTGTTGGGGGCCTGGCGGTTGAACTGGGCGAGGGCGCCTGTGAGCATGCCCTCGCGTTCGTCGATCTGAGCCTGGGACATGCAGCCGTAGTCCCCGAGGGAATCCGGTTCGAGGACGACGAGGGCCGGGCGGTTGCCGATCCCGCCGGCGAACTGGGCGATCCAGTCGGCGTAGGCGGACGGCGAAGCGGCTCCGCCGGCGGAGTGCCCGCCGCAGTAGTCGCGGTTGTAGATGTTGTACGCGACGAGGACGGGCAGCTTGTCCTGGTGGTCCGCCGCTCCGACGTAGGCACCCGTGACGGTGCCGATGGCGCCGCTCCAGGGGCCGAACCAACGGGCCATCGGCGTGTTGGCGATGGACGCGTTGATCGCGGCGGCCCGGCCGTCGCCGGGGTGGGCGGCCGCCCACCTCTTCGCACTGGAGTCGGGGTCCACGTAGAACCCACTGGTCATGGTGGTCGGGTCGGCCGCGTGGGCGGACGGTGCGGCGGTGAACGCCAGCGGCAGAGCGAAGAGCGCTGCGGCCAAGGCGCGGAGTCTACGGCGCATGACTGAACCTCGTTCTCCTGGCAGGGATGCGTCGCACGCTCTCGTCCCGAGCCTGCGACGCGCTGAGGAAGTGCGGTGGCACGATCATTTCTGGGAGCGCTCCCACTGGAAGCGCTCCCAATGGCGCGGCGAAACCGTTGGGGTGTGGTCGGTATGGTGGGACGGGGCAGTTGAGCTGTCAAGGGTCAACGCGCAAGCATCTTCACCGGCTTGCACGCCCGAAGGTCTGACGGGGCCGAAACTGGAAGCGCTTCCAGTTGGCCGGCCGCTGAGGACCCTCGCCGGCCCCCTGTCGCCCACCGGGCGGGTGGCAGCGGCATGGACCGAGGTGAGACGCTGCCCGTCCGGTCGAGGGGGAAGGGCTCATGCTTCATGGCAGAGGATGCGCCGCGTCGGCAGCCGACGCTCGACGAGGTGGCCGAACGCGCCGGTGTCTCCCGCTCCGCGGCCTCCCGCGCCCTCAACAACGCTCCGCACGTCAGCCGCGCCAAGCGCGAGGCGGTGGAACGGGCCGCCCGGCAACTCGGGTACGTCCCCAATCCGACCGCCCGTGCTCTGGCCACGCGCCGGACCGGAGCGGCCGCCCTGGTCGTCTCGGGAGAGGATCCGTCGATCTTCGCCGATCCGTTCTTCGCCCAGGTGATCGTGGGGGCGTCGGCCGCCCTGGAGGAGGCCGACCTGCATCTGATGCTCTGTCTGGCCGCCTCCGACCGGGGCCGCAAACGGGTCGAGGAGCTCCTTCGGTCCAGGGGCGCGGACGGGGTCATGCTGATGGCGCTGCGCGAGGACGATCCGCTGGCCCGTATGGCCGACGAGGCGCAGTTGCCCGTCGTGTTCGGTGGTTGCCCGGTCGGTTCGACTCCCCGGTGGTACGTGGACGTCGACAACGTCGGCGGAGCGCGCGAGGCGACCGAGCACCTGGTCTCGCGCGGCCGCAGGCGCGTGGCCGCGATCTGCGGGCGTCTGGACACCGAGGCCGGGCGCGCCCGGTACCGCGGCTACCGGGACGCCATGCTGGGCGCCGGCCTCGATCCGTTCCCTCCGCGGGAGGGCGACTTCACCGAACCCAGCGGAGCCGCCGCCATGGCCGCACTGCTGGCGAGCCGTCCCGAGGTGGACGGGGTGTTCGCCGCCAACGACAACATGGCGGCGGGAGCGCTGCGCACGTTGCGGGAGGCCGGCCGACGGGTCCCCGCCGACGTCGCCGTGGTCGGCTTCGACGACCTGACGGTCGCCCGGATCGCCGATCCGCCGCTCACCACCGTCCACCAGCCCATAGAGGCCTTCGGACGGGAGATGGCGCGCATGCTCGTCGCGCTCGTCAACGGGCGGGACCCCACCCCGCTGATCCTTCCGACCCGCCTGGTCGTCCGCTCCAGCGCCTGACGGCCGTGACCCGGACTCGGCTGCCGACGCGGGGGCCGGCGTGCCGTCCGGGAGGGACAGGACCGGGCCACGCCGACGGTGGTCTTCCCGTGCGCCACGTACTGCACATCCGAAGAACTACGGGGAGAGATAAGCAGGTTGGGGCCGCGGCAGAACATGGGAAGAACAGGGCCCTGTTTCGACAACGCCGCCGCCGAGTCCTTCTTCACGGTCCTGAAGGAGGAGATCGGCACCCGCCGCCGGCCCGACCGGGCCGCCGCCCGCGCCGAGATTTTCGCCTTCATCGAGACCTTCCGCAACCGCAGACGGCTGCGGAAACACCCGCACCGGGGCTGCCTGACCCCGCCGGAGATCAGGCGGCGACACGAGCAAGGACACGCCCTCGCGGCGTAAGTGCGGAGTGCCCAGCATCACGGGGAGAGTTCGGTTCATGAAGAACCTCACGCTCAAGGTGGGCAACTGCAACCACCGCCGCTACGTGCCCGACCTGGTGTCCATGGTCGCCGCAGGCCGTCTCGACCCCGTGCCGCTGATCACCCGCTGGGCCGGAACCGAGGGCGCGCTCGATGCCTACCGGGCTTTCGATCGGCGCGAGTCCGGCTGGACAAAGGTGGCCCTCGGCGTCGCGGGCGACGGTTCCGTCGCACCCGGCCTCGGTGAAGCGGCGGGAACGGGAGCGGCAACCACAGCGGGCACGCAGGGCCGGGCGGCGACGGACCACGAGGGCGGAGGTGACCGGTCATGACGGCAGAAGCGGACGAGAAGGCACAGAAGACGGACGACTTCTGCTGCGCCAGTTGCAGCGAGAAGGTCCATGTCGAGGAAGAGGACAAGACCCCCTCCTGCCCGAACGGGCACAAGGAGTTCGAGACCCGCCGCAACGGACCGGGCAACAAGTCCTGACCGGGCGGGGCGCTGCCGGCGGCCGAGCCACGTCAAGGGCTCCCGTCCGACGAGGAGCCCCGGCCCGCCGAGCGCCCCGGAGTGCTACGCCACCGGCGCCGCCATGACCTGGGCGCTTGACCGGTCGGATCCTCGCGGGCAGGCCGCTCAGTGCGCACGGGGCCGGTCGTCGTGGCTGCCGGTTCCCGTGTCGCTGTGCCCCTGCGGCATGCCGGGGTCCGACCGATGCTGTGGTGTCCCGTCGTCGTCGGGGAGGCCGATCAGTTTCTCGACGTCGAAGATCCGTGCAATGGGTACGTCCGTGCTGCTGTGGGCGACGATCGAGAAGGCGATGGTGACGGCGATCAGGGTGAACGCGTCCTCGCCCTGAGGGATGCCTGCCTGGAGCACCAGCAGTCCGTAGACCACCGAGGCGAAGCCCTTGGGGCCGAACCACGCCGCGGTGAGCTTCTCCTTGCGGTTGAAGTCGGTGCCCACCAGGGACAGCAGCAGTGAGGCCGGGCGGATGAGGAAGATGCACAAGACCGCCACCGCGTAGCCGCCGATCGAGAGCTCGCCGAAGAGGTGCGGGGTGAGCAGGGCGCCGAAGACGAGCAGCGCTGCGAACTTGGCCAGCTCCGCCAGAGCTCCCCCCAGCGGCTCGAAGGCGCCCTTGGCCTGCGGCGCGAGCGCGGCGATCACCGCGCCCGCGGAGAAGGCGGCCAGGTAGGGGTTGGCGTGGGTGAGGTGGCAGGCCGCGTACAGGATGACTCCGACCGCCAGCGGCAGCAGGGGCTGAAGCGAGGGTTCGGCGCCCAGCATCCGGAACCGTACCAGCCAGTGCACCAACAGCGGCAGGGTCACGCCGAAGAGGAGCCCGAGGAGGAGTTCACCGGCGATCGAGGCGACACCGACGTTCTCGGCGTGGCCGGCGGGTGCGGCGGCCGCGATGAAGACGAGGACGAACGGCAGCGCGAGGCCGTCGTTGACGCCGCTTTCGATGTTGAGCAGTTGCCGCAGTCGGGCGGGCACCTCCTCGCGGCCCACGATGGCCGAGGCGAACACCGGGTCGGTGGGTGCCAGTACGGCGCCGATTAGGAAGGACGTCGTCCAGTCCAGGCCGACGAGGAAGTGAGTGAGCAGGGCGACCCCGAGGAAGGCCAGCGGCATGCCCAGGACGAGCGCGCGGGCCGGGTTGCGCCAGGACCGGCGCAGGGCCGGGAAGGAAACGTGCATCCCGTCGGTGAACAGCACCGCGAAGAGCGCCAGGTCCGCGGTGACCCGGACGATGTCGCTGTCCGGAGTGATGTGGATCAGGCCGAGGAAGCCGTCACTGACGATCGCGCCGCCCACCAGGAACAGCAGCGAGGTGGACAGCACCGAGCGGGCGGCCAGCCCGGACAGCAGCACGGCCACCAACAGCGCCGCCCCGAAGACGATGACGAGTACCACCTGAAACGCTCCCCGCTGTCGGCCAGGCCCGGCGGCGCCGACCCGGAACGGCAGGCGCCTCTGCCCTGTCCTCTGCCACAGCCCGGGCCTGGTATGCGTACCTGCCGAGGATCTGTTCATCGCGCACTGCCGTCCGGAACCGCTGCGCCCGGAACCCCGAGAACACACGAGTGCCGTCGCTCCGGCCCATGGAGGTCCGTGCCATGATCCGTCGGCCGGGACTCTGACCGGACCGGACGCGGCTGCGAATTCCGGCCGCGCAAGAGGTTCCGGAAGAACCGGATGCCTCTGAAGCAGAGGAGGAGCACTGCGAACTGGACGACAGAGCCGGCCCGGCACCCGCCTGAAGGAGGAGAGGCTGACGAGCCCTCGCTTCCTCGGCGGTCCGCGCACAGCGCTCCCTGTCGACATGCTCAACCGCACATCCTGCCGACTGGATGCGTCCTTGCCTCCGCGGACTCCGTCCAGTACGGCGGGCGCTTCAGCGCGCGCAGGACCGGCAGCGGCGTGAAACCAATGCCTCCACCGCACCCCGCGCCGTGGTGGACGCGTTCACCACGACCCTCTCGGACTGATCGGCTGAGGTGACGAGGGGAGGGGGGCGGCCCTCAGCAGTAGGACGCTCAGGAGAGGAACGCCGAGGCCGGCTCGGTTCTGATCGGCTGCACGCGCGCTGTTCGTGTACCGACGTGCGGCTGCCCTGCGGTCAACTGACGAGGACCTGGGCGGAGGACTCCTGCGGCTTCGCGTTCGCCCACCGCATCCGGCGCAGGGCGTCGGGGTGGCAGGACTGGACGGTTGTGAGCAGTTCGGTGTCCTTCAGCCCTTGTGCGGCCTGGGCGAGCATCTCCCCGTCCACCGGGAGTCCGGCTGCTTTGACGTAGATTTCCCGGAGGTCCCTCAGCAGGAGCAGGGCCACCTGGGGTTTCCGGCCGACGAGCTCACTGGCCTCGTCCCGCAGGCGTTCGGCTGTCTTCGGTTCGTCCACGGGGTCGGGACCGAGCCGGGTACCGAACCGTTCGCCGATGTCCGCGATGGTGCGGACGTGCCGCTGCGACCAGCGGGCCAGACCCCGGGCGACGTGGTGGATCTCATGGCCGACCTTGTGACGTTCGGAGACGCGCAGCAGCTCATGTGCGAGGTCGTTCTCGTTCTGGTGCAGTTCGGGCAGCAGCAGGCCGTTCAGCAGGGCCACGTCCGTCCCCGGCCGGGGCGCCAGGCGCACGGTGGCCGCCCGTGCCACCGGTGCCGTCCGGGGTCGACACAGACCAGGGCGGACGGGTTGGGCCCGGCCGGCCGGCCCGGCACCCGCGTCCACCGCACGCTCTGCGTCCCGGCCATGCTGCGGCCGAACAGGGCGATGACGTCCGCGTGGTCGATGCCGGCGTAGGAGGCGGGCTGCCCGTCACAGCCGAACGGACTTCTTCAACGCCGCCGCCGCGGTCGCCGTGCACAGCCGGGTGTTGCCCTCCACGTGGTTGGTGCCCAGCCCGCCGCGGGCGATCACCCCCAGCGTGCAGGACCCCTCGGCGAAGAGCTGCCCGGTGGTGCAGAAGCCGATCGCGCCCGGGCCCTGCTCCTCGAGGAGTTCCCGGGTCCGTGCCACGACACGGTCCATCCTTCTTGGCCATTGATGTGCTGACTGGTCCGTGAGTGTCCTGGAGTGGGTCCGAGCCCGTCTCACCGGCCGGGGCCATCAGGGGGAGTCGCGTACGTGCGGTGACGCCCCCGGCGGCGATGGGCCGCTGTGCTCACCACCGCGCTCAGGGCCGCGCAGAAGATGAGTGCGAGGGCCAGACCGGAGCAAAAGACGGCCAGCGTGTTCATGGTGGCGATGTCCTGGCCGAGTACGGACACGGTGTACTCGGGGCCACCGGAGAGGTTGTCGGCGATCACCAGGCCGGTGAAGGTTCCCACGGCCGCGAGGAGGAGCAGTCCGAGTATGAGCATGCGGGTCATCCCCTCGAACAGAGTGTTCCACTGGTACGGGATGCAGTCCCACCTGAGTACCCGTGGTGCTGCGCGGGACACGCGGCAGGCGCGTGGGAAGGCACGGAGCGTCGTGCCTTCCGTGCCGACTCCGAGCCTGCGGGCCTGCGGATATGTACGTGTTGCTCGGTGTTCGAGTGGTCGACCGTCCGGCGGAACGGGAGCCGGGGACAGCTTCAGGACCGGCGCGGCACCACAGGCGCCGGTGGCAGGCCGCCCGGGCGCACGGTACCCGTAAGGCCCTTGTCGCCGCGGTAGCGGTTCACCGCCGCAGCCGACGGGAAGTCTCCGCCCCGCCGGAGACGGGGGCGTGTGAGGCCCCCGCGGAAGGGAACGCGGTGGCCGTCCCCGTCCCCGTCCCCGTGTCCGCCACGGCCCTGAGGAAGGACCCGCTCATGCAGTGGTCCGGCTCCTCCCACCGCACCCCCCGCTTACGCCCAGGCCCCCGGCGGCGCCGTCGGCCTCGTCACGCTCGCCGCTCTGACGGCCTGCGGCGACAAAGGCGTCACTCCTTCGGCGTCCTCTCCGCCGGACACATCCACCGGCACGGCGACCACGGTGACTTCCTCCGCTCCCGCCGACGCCACTCCGGGACCGGCCGGACCCTCCTCCACCCGCAACGCGTCGCAGGTGTCGCCGGCCCCACCCCGTAACAGCCGGGTGGGTCACTTGTTCCCTTCGGTGCTGTCGTGCGGTCCGGCGCCGGGGCGTTCGTCGCGGTGGCGGCTGCCCGGCAGCATCTCCTGGACCTTGGCCTTGAGGCCCTGCTTCACCATGGAGCCGCGGTCGCTGTCGCCCTTGAGGATCGCGGTGGCCGCGGCTTCGATCTGGTCCAGCTCCGCGTGCGGCGGGACGGGCGGGACGGCCGGGTCGGTGCGGAAGTCGATGACGAAGGGCCGGTCGGCGGCGAGGGCCCGGTCCCAGGCGGACTCGACGTGCTTGGGCTTCTCCACCCGGACGCCGTCCAGGCCGATGCGCTGCGCGATGTCCGCGTACGGCAGGTCGGGGATGTGCTGGGATTCCTCGAACTGCGGGGCGCCGGACATGGCCCGCATCTCCCAGGTGACCTGGTTGAGGTCGCCGTTGTTCAGCACGGCCACGATCAGCCGAGGGTCGGACCACTCGCGGTAGTACTTCGCGGCGGTGACCAGCTCCATCATGCCGTTCATCTGCATGGCGCCGTCGCCGACCAGGGCGATGGCGGGCCGGTCGGGGTGGGCGAACTTCGCCCCGATGGCGTACGGCACGCCGGGGCCCATGGTGGCCAGGGTGCCGGACAGGGAGCCGCGCATCCGTCCGCGCAGCCGCAGGTGGCGGGCGTACCAGTTGGCGGCCGAGCCGGAGTCGGCGGCGAGGATCGCGTCGTCGGGCAGCTTGCCGTCCAGGGCGTGGACGACGTACTCGGGGTTGACGGGATCGGCGTCCACTGCGGCGCGGCGCTGCATGACCTCCCACCAGCGGGCGACGTCCTTCTCGATCTTCTCCTGCCAGGTCCGGTCCGTCTTGCGGTGCAGGCGCGGCAGGAGCCGTCGCAACGTCTCACGGGCGTCGCCGACGAGGTTGACCTCGTTGGGGTAGCGCAGGCCGATCATGTGCGGGTCGATGTCGATCTGCACGGCCCGCGCCTGGTCCAGCTCCGGCATGAACTGCGTGTACGGGAAGCTGGAGCCGATCATCAGCAGGGTGTCGCAGTCCCGCATGAGCTCGTAGGAGGGGCGGGTGCCCAGCAGCCCGATGGAGCCGGTGACGTAGGGCAGGTCGTCGGGCAGGGCGTCCTTGCCGAGCAGGGCCTTGGCCACGCCGGCGCCGAGCACGTCCGCCAGCCGTTCGACCTCCTCGCGTGCGCCGCGGGCCCCCTGTCCGATCAGTACGGCGACCTTCTCGCCGGCGTTCAGCACGTCGGCGGCCCGCTGGAGGTCCTCGTCGGCCGGGACCGGCGCGTACCGGCCCAATCCCAGACTGGAGGGCACCATCTTGAAGGCGTGCGTGGGCGGGCTGTAGTCCAGTTCCTGCACGTCGCCGGGGAGGATGATCGCGGTGACGGTGCGCTTGGCGTACGCGGTGCGGAAGGCCCGGTCGATCAGGTTCGGCAGCTGCTCGGGAACCGTCGCCGTCTCGCAGAAGTCCGAGGCCACGTCCTTGTACAGGCCGGCCAGGTCCACTTCCTGCTGGTAGGAGCCGCCCATGGCGCTGCGGTTGGTCTGTCCGACCAGCGCCACCACGGGCACGTGGTCCAGTTTGGCGTCGTACAGCCCGTTCAGCAGGTGGATCGCGCCGGGACCCGAGGTGGCGGCACAGACACCCACCTTGCCGGAGAACTTGGCGTACCCGACGGCCTGGAAGGCCGCCATCTCCTCGTGCCGGGCCTGCACGAACTTCGGCTTGTTGTCCGCCCGCCCCCAGGCAGCCAGCAGACCGTTGATGCCGTCACCCGCGTAGGCGAAGACATGATCGACGTCCCACTCGCGCAGCCGCTGGAGGATGTAGTCGGACACCTTCGTGCTGGCCATGGATGGACACTCCGTTTCCGATCCCGTCAGTGAGTGACTGTCCCGGTGCCCCCGGTCCGGGGTGCGCACAGGGGCGCGCGGGGCACGTCCTTCGATGGATAACCGTGCGGACACGAGGGAAACGTCGCCCTCGCGAAGCCGACCCGGTGACGCGGACGTCAGCCGAGGAGGCCGGTCCGGCACGTCGCAGTGGGACCGCGCGCTGCCTCACGGACTTCGACTCCTCTGCCGGCATGGTCCGCGCGCTGGAGACCTCCTCCAACAGATCACGCGCCGTTACGGACCCGAGTGGTCGCGACCACGCACATCTTCGGCTCCGGCCATGGACCGTGGCTTTGGTATCGGCCGCCGGAGTGAAATGGCGGGTTGTGCGACGTCACCGGCGTGTCGCGTGGCACCCATCCCCTGCCGGGCGCCGAAGAAGCACCTTCCCGCCTGTTCTGCCCGGTGGCGGTGTGCGGAGGGCGGTGACGCCGCGGTGGCCGGACGTCGCACGAGACGCGGACGGCTTCGCCACAAGGCGACGGAGCCAGGAATCCACGCCGCGCCGGGGACCGAGAAGGAGAAGCCGATCATGGGACATGGCGGAAACATCATTCAGGAACTGACCACGGACCACCGCGAGGTGGACTCGCTCTTCGAACAGATCGAGGCGCTCCCCGCAGGTGAGCAGCGACGGCGCGAACTGGCGGACGAATTGACGAGGGAGCTGGTGCGCCACTCGGTGGCGGAAGAGGAACACCTGTACCCGACGGTGCGCCGTTACGTCGACGGGGGCGACGACCTGGCCGACGAGGAGATCGCCGACCACAGCGAAGTCGAGCGCATGCTCAAGGAACTCGAAGGCTGTGAGCCCGGTGACGGCCGGTTCGACACCTTGATCACGCAGCTGAAGACGTCCGTCACCGAACACGTCGCCGACGAGGAGAACCGGCTGTTCCCCCTGCTGGCCGACGCCTGTTCCGCCGACGCCCTGCAGGAACTGGGCGAGAAGGTGCGGATGGCCAAGGAGACCGCGCCCACCCGCCCGCACCCTGCCGCGCCCGACACGCCGCCCGCCAACAAACTCCTCGCCCCGGGCACCGGCATGGTCGACCGGCTGCGCGACGCGCTCACCGGCCGCGGCCGACAGGGCTGAAGGCTCACCGGACCGTGTCCGCCGTACCTGTCGCATGAGGGGAATGCGGCATGCCGGGAACGCGCTCGGCCCCTGGCCAGCAACACGGAGCAGCACACGGGGTGCCTGGGCGTCGGCTTGCGCAGGTGGGACGTCCTTGGCCTGCGGCCCCTTCGTGCTCGCCCGGCGCGGACGGTCTCGTCGGAGTCGCCGAGCCGCTGCCCCTCTCGGCGAACAGATTCAGCTCCGCGTCGGCTCCACGGCCGCCTCGCCGCCGTCCAGCCCCGCCCCTCATCTGCGGCCGCCGCCATTGCCTCCACTCGCGCCAGGTCCGACGCACCGCGACCGCGATCAGGGCCGGGCGGTGCTGACGGAGCACTCGGCGGTTTGCGGCGTCGGGCGTGGTGTTACCCGTAAGCGAACGGCATCAGCCGTCGCTGAGCACCATTGGAGGTTTCCGTCGTGACCACTGCAGTCAAGGACATGCTCGCTACGTATCCTGCCGATCTGGGCGGGGTGGACCGGGAGAAGCTCGCCCGGTGTATCGAGGAATGCATCGCCTGTGCACAGGCGTGTACCGCGTGCGCGGACGCGTGCCTGTCGGAGGAGATGGTCAGTGAACTGACCAAGTGTATCCGTACGAACACCGACTGTGCCGACATCTGCAACACCACCGCCGCGGTGCTGTCCCGCCACACCGGCTACGACGCCAACATCACCCGCGCGATTCTCCAGGCGTGCGCGACCGTCTGCAAAGCCTGTGCCGACGAGTGCGAGCGCCACGCCGATCAGCACGAGCACTGCCGCGTGTGCGCCGAGGCGTGCCGCCGCTGCGAGCAGGCGTGCAACGACCTCGTCGGTTCCCTGGGCTGACATACTCCCCGTCCACTCCGCTGCACCGGGTGGACGGGGCCCGACTTCGGAGGGCGGCAGCCTGCTGGTCCCCAGCACCGCCCGGTCGCGGG
>NZ_JAPJDM010000089.1:0-1665 GCF_026242095.1 Streptomyces sp. NEAU-W12 | reverse complement strand
CGTACGCGACCCGCTCCTCACCACACACCACCGCGAGCGCATCCGCCCGCTCCCCCACCCGAGCCTCGAACCACTCCACCAACGAACCCGACGGAACAACCACATCCGTCTCGTTCCACACCCGCACGACGCGGTCGGCCACGTCGGCCGGCACGACGTCGAGCGAGAGGAGCCGTGCGGCCGGCTTGGCCGTCACCTGCTCGAGAAGCCGCATCAGGCCGGAAAGGAGGTGGTCGACGGTCTGTGCGTCGAACAGATCGGTGGCGTACTCCACGCTTCCCCGAAGCGCGCGTTCCGGGCCCTCGGTCGCAAGGTCCATGAAGGAGAAGGCGAGATCGACACGGGCCGTGGTCGTCTCGAACTCCATCCCGCCAACGCGCAGACCGGGGACGGTGGCGTCGACCGGCTCTTCCTTGGTGTTGTAGGTCAGCATCGTCTGGAAGAGGGGATGCCGGGCGAGGGAGCGGGCCGGGTTCAGCGCCTCGACCAGCCGCTCGAAGGGCACGTCCTGGTGCTGGTACGCCGCAAGGTCCGTATCCCGCACCCGACCCAGCAGCTCGGCGAACGTCGGGTCGCCCGAGAGGTCGGTGCGCAGCACGAGGGTGTTGACGAACAGACCCACCAGATCCGCGAGGCTCTCGTCCGTACGGCCCGCGATCGGCGAACCGATCGGCACGTCCTCGCCCGCACCGAAACGCGACAGCAGCGACGCCACCGCCGCGTGCACCACCATGAACATGCTGCACCCCTGCGCACGCGCCAACTCACGCAACCGCGTGTGCAGTTGACCCGGCACCTCGAATGTCGCACGCGCACCACGGTGTGAGGCGACCGCCGGCCGGGGCCGGTCGACGGGGAGGCTCAGCTCCTCCGGTAGACCGTCCAACTGGTGATGCCAGTAACCCAGTTGCTCGGCAACCAGACTCTCCGCATCATCCTCCGCACCAAGCACCTCACGCTGCCACAACGCGTAATCCGCGTACTGCACCGGCAACTCGGCCCACATCGGGGCCTCTCCCTCGACGCGCGCCGCGTACGCACGCGTCAGATCCCGGGCCAACGGGCCCAGCGACCCGCCGTCGGCAGCGATGTGATGCACCACCACGATCAACACATGCTCATCGGTCGTCACTTGAAGCAGTTCCGTACGCAGCGGGATCTCGCCCGCGAGATCGAAGGCGTACCGCGCCGCATCGACCACCGCGGCGTCCAGCTCCTCGCGCTCCACTTCCCGCAGCACCAACTCCGGTGCGGTGGCGTCGAGTACGACCTGACCACCCCCGCGCTCCGAGTCCGCGAACACGGTGCGCAGGCTCTCGTGCCGCGCGACCACGTCACCCAGCGCCGCCCGCAGAGCGGCGACGTCCAGGGCCCCCGACAGACGCAACGCCAACGGAATGTTGTACGTGGGGGTCGGGCCCTCCAACTGGTGCAGGAACCAGAGGCGTTGCTGCGCGAACGACACCGGAACCCACTCCGGCCGCTCCCCCGACGCCACCACACCAGGCCGCACGCGTCCCGCCCGCTCCTCCAGCACACGTACGAGCGCCGAGGGGGTCGCGTTCTCGAACACATCCCGAATCCGGACCTCGACCCCGAGGACGGACCGCACCCGCGCCACCAGACGCGTCGCCAGCAGCGAATGCCCGCCGAGAGCGAAGAACC
>NZ_JAPJDM010000088.1:0-1678 GCF_026242095.1 Streptomyces sp. NEAU-W12 | reverse complement strand
GTGCGCTGGCCGGTGAGGGTGTCACCCGGTTCGTCGAGCTGGGTCCGGACGGTGTGCTCAGCGGCATGGCCCGCGAGAGCGCCGGCGACGACGCCCTCCTCGTACCGTTGCTGCGCAAGGACCGCGACGAGGAGACGGCGGCCCTCACCGCCCTCGCACGGCTGGCGGCGCACGGCCAGACGGTCGACTGGACCGCCTACCTCGCCGGAACCGGCGCCCGGCTCACCGACCTCCCCACATATCCCTTCCAGCACCAGCGCTACTGGCCCACGCCCGACGTGTCCCCCGGGGACGTCGAGTCCGCCGGCCTGCGCTCCGCCGGCCACCCCCTGCTCAGCGCGGCCGTCGAGTTCTCCGACTCCGACGGACTGCTCCTCACCACCCGCCTCTCCCTGCGCACCCACCCGTGGCTGGGCGAACACGTCGTCATGGGCAACGTCCTGCTGCCCGGCACCGCCTTCGTCGAACTCGCGGTGCGGGCCGGGGACGAGGTCGGCTGCGACCGCGTCGAGGAACTCACCCTGGCGGCCCCCCTCGTCCTCCCCCAGCAGAGCGGCGTCCAACTGCACCTCCAGGTCGGCCCGGCCGACGCCGCGGGCCGCCGGGTCCTCACCGCCCGCTCCCGCCCCGAGGGAGAGGACGACCGGCCCTGGACCGAGCACGCCACCGGCGTCCTCACCCCGGGGACGGCTCCCGCTTTCGACACCGCCGCCTTCGACACCGCTGTCTGGCCGCCCGCCGACGCCGAGCCCGTCGACCTGGCGGGCCTCTACGAGCGCATGGCCGAGGGCGGGTACGAGTACGGCCCCCTTTTCCAGGGCCTGCGCGCCGCCTGGCGCCGGGGCGACGACGTGTTCGCCGAGGTCGCCCTCCCCGACTCCGCCGAGCGCGACGCGGCCGGCTTCGGTCTGCACCCGGCACTGCTCGACGCGTCCGTGCAGATCTCCGCCCTCGGCGGACTCGCGCGGGGAGTCGTCCCGTTCTCCTGGGAAGGCGTCACCCTGCACGCCACCGGCGCCCGGGCCGTCCGCGTCCGCCTGACCCGGACCGGCGACGAGTCCGCGTCCGTCGCCGTCGCCGACCCCACCGGAGCACCGGTCGCCACCATCGAGAACCTGGTGCTGCGGGCCGTCGCCTCCGGCACCGCCGTCGACACGACGACCCGGGACGCCCTCTTCCACGTCGCGTGGACCCCCGCCGCCGCACCGGCGAGCGGCACCGGCACCGCCTCCACGGCCGTCCTCGACACCACCACCGGTGACCTCCTGACCGCACTGCCCGGGCCCCGTCACACCGGCATCGACGCGCTCCTCGCGGCCGGTGAGGTACCGGCGACGGTCTTCGCCGTCGTACCGCAGGTCGCTGCGCACGAGAACGGCGCAGTGGTGGACGCCGTGCACGATGCGGCCGTATGGGTGCTGGAGCTGGTGCGGTCGTGGCTGGCCGACGAGCGGTGCGCGCAGTCGCGTCTGGTGTTCGTGACGCGGGGCGCGGTCACGGGTGACGACCTGACCGGGTCCGGTGTGTGGGGTCTGGTGAGGTCGGCCGTGTCGGAGCATCCGGGGCGGTTCGGTTTGCTGGACGTCGAGCCGGGTGTGGTGTTGTCGGCCGAGTTGCTGGGTGCTGTTCTGGCCGTGGGTGAGGCCGAGGCCGAGGTGGCGGTGCGTGGTGGTGAGGT
>NZ_JAPJDM010000087.1:0-1682 GCF_026242095.1 Streptomyces sp. NEAU-W12 | reverse complement strand
GTGCGCTGGCCGGTGAGGGTGTCACCCGGTTCGTCGAGCTGGGTCCGGACGGTGTGCTCAGCGGCATGGCCCGCGAGAGCGCCGGCGACGACGCCCTCCTCGTACCGTTGCTGCGCAAGGACCGCGAGGAAATCACCACTGCCCTGCGGGCGTTGGCCGAGCTGTACGTCCGCGGCGGCCACGCCGACTGGGCCGCCGTGCTGGACGGCACCGGCGGCCGCCCCGTGGACCTGCCCACGTACGCCTTCCAGCACGAGTACTTCTGGCCCACCGGATCCGTCACCGGCACCGGTGACGTCCGCCTCGCGGGCCTCGGCACCCCGGGGCACCCGCTGCTGGGGGCGGCCGTCGAACTGGCGGGCGCCGACGGGGTGGTGCTCACCGGCAGGCTGTCGCTCCAGTCGCAGCCGTGGCTGGCCGACCATGTGGTGCAGGGCTCGGTGCTGGTGCCGGGCACGGCACTGCTGGAGCTGGCGATCCGCGCGGCCGACGAGGTCGGCTGCGACACGGTCGAGGAACTGACCCTCTCCGCGCCACTGGTGCTGCCCGACCACGGAGGCACCCGCATCCAGGTCACCGTCGGCGAGCCGGACGAGACGGGGCGCCGCAGCGTCGCCGTCCACTCGCGACACGACGCGGACGACGACCGCGGGTCCTGGACCCTGCACGCCTCGGGCACACTGGCCGACGGGACGACCGTCGTGCGCTCCGGCTTCGACGCGTCCGTGTGGCCCCCGGAGGACGCCCGACCGGTCGACGTCACCGACTGCTACGACGTACTGGCCGAAGCCGGCCTCCGTTACGGACCGGTCTTCAGGGGCCTGAGCTCCGCCTGGCGCCGGGGCGACGAGGTCTTCGCCGAGGTGGCGCTCGACGACGACGTCGACGGCGGCACCTATGGGCTCCATCCCGCGCTCTTCGACGCCGCCCTGCACGCCGCCTTCGCCTTCGCCGGCGAAGACGGTGACGACACCCCGCTCGGCGGTGTGCCTTTCTCCTGGGAGGGCGTGCGCCTGCACGCCTCCGGCGCCTCGGCGCTGCGCGTCCGGCTGACCAGGACCGGTGACGACTCCCTGGCCGTCGAGCTGGTCGACCCGGTCGGCGCTCCCGTCGCCTCGGTGGAGTCCCTCGTCGTACGGTCCGCCTCGGCCACCGACGGCGGGCCCGGGAACAGCGCGAAGCCCCTCTACCACGTGGACTGGGTGCCCGCCCGTGCCGCAACCGGCACCCTTTCCTCTGAACCGGTCGCACTGCTCGGCGACGAGATCCTCGCTGCGATCGCCGCCGACACGGACGGTCTGGTCATTGCCGACGACCTCGAGACACTGGCGGCGAACGACGTACCCGGCACAGTGCTGGTCGCCGTGACGAACTCCCTGCCGGACGTCGTCGAGTCGGCGCACCAGGCGGCCGCTCGGGCCCTGGACCTCGTGCGGGACTGGCTGGCGGACGAGAGGTTCGCCACGTCCCGTCTGATCTTCGTCGTCGGCGCGTCCGACGGCACGGGGGAACTGACGGACGCCCCGGTCAGTGGACTGGTGCGTTCCGCCCGGCTGGAGCATCCGGGGCGGTTCGGTTTGCTGGATGTCGAGCCGGGTGTGGTGTTGTCGGCCGAGTTGCTGGGTGCTGTTCTGGCCGTGGGTGAGGCCGAGGCCGAGGTGGCGGTGCGTGGTGGTGAGGTG